>NZ_BJWY01000087.1 GCF_007990715.1 Nocardia seriolae NBRC 15557
CGACACTAGTGATCGATCGGATCAACAAACCAACCCCCCTCCATGAAATGCAGCAGCGTCCCAACCACAAACAAGACGGCGCCTAGCGCGGCGAGCACGAACGCGGCCCAGGCCAGCAACACCAGCACCTGAAAGCCGCTCCGCCGCACCCACACCCGAACCCCCTCCCGCCCAGCCGCCGACACCCCCGCCGCGGAAATGGCCCCGACGGCCACAATCACCACGGCGCTCAAAAGGAAATACACACGAACCTCGTACCCACGAGCGTCGGCTCAGAGCGAACCGGCCAGCTCCCGCAGCACCGGGAGGCTGACCGAGCCGGAGCCGAGGATGCGGTCGTGGAAGGCCTTGATGTCGAAGGCGCTTCCCAGCCGCGAGGTGGCTTCGGCGCGCTGGCGGCGGATTTCGAGTTGGCCGACCTTGTAGGCGACCGCCTGCCCGGGCATGGCGATGTACCGGTCGATCTCGACGGTGATCTCCTCGAGCCCGACGGGGACGCTGGCGGCCATGAAATCGATGGCCTGCTGACGGGTCCACCCCTTGGCGTGCAGACCGGTGTCCACCACCAGTCGGCAGGACCGCCACGAATCGGCCGCAAGCATCCCGATGCGGGTCAAATCGTCCGGGTACAGCCCCATTTCGTCGGCGAGCCGCTCGGTGTAGAGCGCCCACCCCTCCACGAAGGCGGTGTTGGAGAACGACATCCGCTGGAAGGCAGGCAGATGGTCCAGTTCATTGGCGATGGTGAGCTGCAGATGATGCCCCGGAATGGCCTCGTGATAGGCGACCGCCGCGGTCTCGTATCGGTTGCGGCTCTTGGGTTCCCGCAGGTTCACGTAGTAGGCCCCGGGACGGGACCCGTCGGCCGCCGGAGTGAAGTAGTACGCGGCGGGAGCGGCCGCGGCCAGGAAGTCGGGAACCGGGAAGATCCCGCACGACTGCCGCGGCAGCCGCCCGAACCAGTTACCCATCTCGGCCTCGGCGGCCGCCAGGTACCCGCGCGCATCGGCCATGATCTCCTCCCCCGCGCCGTACCGCAGCGCCGGATCCTCGCGCAGTCGGGCGAACACGGCCGTCTGTTCGGTCAGCCCGAACAGCCGACCGCCCACCTGCTCGTATTCGCCGCGCAGCCGGGCCAATTCGTCCAGCCCCAATTGGTGGATCTCGTCCGCGCCGAGGTCTGGCAGGGTGGTGTGGCGACCCAGCAGCCGCCGATAGATATCCGCGCCGTCATCCCCCAGCCAGCACAACCCCGGCCGCTCGTCGGGCCGGGCCACGGGTTCGAGCTCGCGCGCGAGCACCTCGCGATAGGCCGCGAAGGCGGGCCGGATCACCTCCCGGACGATCTCGGCCAACTCTGCGCGCCAAGCGGTTTCACCGTCCCACCCCGACGGTCCGGCCATGGTGGCAAACGGGTCCGCGGCCGGGTCGGAGTCCAGGTAACCATCCACCTGCCCGATCGACCGTTCGATGGCGATGTGCGCGGGCGTGCGCCCGGCGGCCAGCCCGGCCCGGAAACGCTCCGCAGCCTGCCCCATCAGCGTCCCGAACTGCCGAAACCGCCGCAGCAGCGCCAGCGCGTTCTCCGGCGCGGGCGCATTCAACTGAGACGCCATCGTCAGCATCTCCGCATGCACCCCGGTCATCTGATCCGACGCCAGCTCCACCGGCCGCCACTCCAGATGTGCCATCCCGGAAGCCAATTCGGTCCGCAACAGGCTCCGCGTGGTGCGATCCTCATCGTTCAGCCGATCCGCG
Source organism: Nocardia seriolae NBRC 15557 (assembly GCF_007990715.1). Lineage (GTDB taxonomy): Bacteria > Actinomycetota > Actinomycetes > Mycobacteriales > Mycobacteriaceae > Nocardia > Nocardia seriolae. Next base: position 1,759 of record NZ_BJWY01000087.1, read on the forward strand.
TCCAAGGCATCCACCTCGGTGAGCAGCCTCCGCCACGTCGCCAGCAACCGCTCCTCCGCCGGGACCGACAGATCCTCGATCCGATCGTCGAATCGCCTGTCCCCCAACAGCGTCGCCGCGCTCGGCGCGGACTCCAGCATGGCGTCCCAGTACCGGTCGGCGAGTGCGATGAGTTCCCCGTGTGCTGTGTTCAATCTGCCCTCCGCTTCGCTCCGGGCGGGTTTGCGGCCCTGGAGGTCTCGTTCTTCCCTCACTCCGCCTCCTCCGCTTCGCTCCCCCGGCTCCGCTCAGTCCAGAACGAGACGGGCCGCAAACCATTATGGCCTTCTCGCCCGATGTCAGCGCCGCGGCGGCACCGGGATCCGCATCAGATCCTCGGCGATCACGATCTCACCGTCGAAATGCGCTCGGGCATCGGCCGAATGCTGCTCGAGGCTGCGGTAGCGCTGCGAGTAATGGGTCAGGACCAGGGTGCGGACCCCGGCCTCCGCGGCGACCCGCGCGGCCTGCCCGGCGGTCAGGTGGCCGTACTCGACGGCCAGCTGTTCGTCGGCATCGACGAAGGTGGACTCGATGACCAGCATGTCCACACCCCGCGCCAGGTCGTAGACCCCGTCACACAGCCGGGTATCCATGACGAACGCGAAACTCTGCCCCGGCCGCTACTCGCTCACCTCGTCGAGGGTGACGGTCCGGTCGCCGACCCGAACCTCGCCGCGCCGCTGCAACTCGCCGACGACCGGGCCGGACAGGCCCAGCTCACGCAGCCGCTCCGGCACGAAGCGCCGGCTGTCGGGTTCGTCGAGCCGGTAGCCGAAGGTCTCCACCGGATGCGACAGCCGGGCGGCGCGCAGGGTGAAATCGGCCCCGGGCGGCGGCAGTTCGCCATTCTCGCCGATGGGATGCGGTTCCAGCTCGACCTGGCGATTGTGTGCCGAGGAGTCGATGAGCCGCTCGTAGAAGACCTCCCCGGACGCCGGGAAATAGACGTCCACCGGATGCAGCGCGCCGTCGAGGCTGATCCGGCCCAGCACCCCGGGCAGACCGAAACAGTGGTCGCCGTGGAAGTGGGTGATGCAGATGCGGGTGATCCCGCTGGCCGCCACGCCCGCGAAGCTCATCTGCCGCTGGGTGCCCTCCCCCGGGTCGAACAGCAGCCCTTCCCGATCCCAGCGCAGCAGGTAGCCATTGTGATTGCGCTGCTTGGTCGGTACTTGGCTGGCCGTTCCCAGGATGACCAGTTCGCGCTGTGACACGGCCGTCAGGCTACCGCCCGCCCCGCCGATCCTCGCGGTGGCGAACCGGGCGCGTCCCGCGACAATACCGACAGGGGGTATCCGGTCCGGGCGGGTAGGATGGCCGTCGTGGTCGAACAGCAGTCGCGAGGCACCCGGTTCATCCGGGCCTTCGGGCTGCTCGCGCTCATGGCCGGGATCGTGGCCATGCACGCGCTCGTGCTGGGCATGAGCGACGGGCCTGCCACCGGCCGCGAGCACTCCGATCACGCCATGCTCGCGCCCGCCGCGATGGTCATGAACCAGGATCAGGGCGCGTTCATGCCCGGCTGTGGCGGCGACTGCGACAGCGGTCACGCCGGAATGCACGGCTGCCTGTTCGTGCTCACCGCGCTGCTGCTCAGACTCGGTCTGGCCCTGCTGGCCCGGGTCGGTCTCGGCAATCGCGACGCCGCCGCCACGAAACCGCGCCACCCGCGCGCGAGCAATGCCCGCCCCCCGCCGTGGACGGTGCTCTCCCTGGCCGAACTGGCGATTCTGCGGATCTGATGGGCCGCCGCTGCCGCGCGTATCTCACACGCGGACGCGGGTTTTCGCATGCCCTTTTCCCGATTCGCCACCGATCCCCAAGGAGTTCAACCATGTTCGGCACAACCATGTTCGGCACAACCATGTTCGGCACCCGTACCAAGCTCGCCCTGATCGCCGTCACCTCCGCCACCGCCCTGCTGGCCGCGGGTTGCAGCAACAATGACGGCGGCAATTCCGCCGCGTCGAGGACCTCGACCACCTCCGTCGCGTCCATGCCCGGCATGGATCACGGCAATATGCCCGGCATGGGCGGCACCAGCACCTCCACGCAGGCCGCCCGCAGCGATTTCAATGACGCCGACGTGACGTTCCTGGACATGATGTATCCGCATCACGCGCAGGCCGTGGAGATGGCGAAACTGGTCCCGAGCCGCTCGCAGAACCAGCAGCTGATCACCCTGGCCAAGGCCGTCGAGCAGGCGCAGTCCCCGGAGATGCAGCAGATCACCACGCTGCTGGCGAGTTTCGGCAAGCCCGCCCCGAGCACGCAGATGGGCCATGACATGCCGGGCATGATGTCGATGGATCAGATGACCAAGCTGCAGGGCATGTCCGGCGCGGAGTTCGACAAGCTGTGGATGCAGATGATGATCCAGCACCACCAGGGCGCGATCACCATGGCGAATACCGAACTGGCGCAGGGCAGCAATGCCGACGCCAAGGCGCTGGCGCAGTCCATCGTGACCGCGCAGCAGCAGGAGATCGCCCAGATGAACACCATGCTGGGCCAGGACTAGGCCGGAAACGCGAACGGGTGCGCCGGTTTTCCGGCGCACCCGTTTCGACGATCAGCTGCCTATGACGGCGTTCATGATCGTCCCGGCGCTGGTGGCGGTCGCGCCGCCGATCATGGCCCCGGCCACCATCTTCGGTGACTCCAGGCCGCCGCCGCTCCACTTCTCCCAGGCGAACCGGCCACCGCCGTAGGTGATGGCGGTGACGCCCGAGAGCATGGTGAACCAGGTGCAGTAGCGGACCAGCTTCATCAGCTTGTCCGCCACCGGAGGCGTCTCCGGGGTCGGGTTGCCGATCTGCGCGACAACCGTGGTGTAGGCGTCATGCACGGCGAGGAGCATGCTCACGATCGGTTCCTCTCGGGATGCTGAATCGGTGCTGGTGGGCGGAACTTGTGGCACAACTCTCACTATTCAGAGCAATTGAACCGCATTCCGCCGGGGTGTCGAGTGACGACACACCACCAGCACCGAACTCGAGCAGCCGATCAGCTACCGGATTTGTCTGCCCGGAGAGCCAGCAGCGAGTGCCGCCGTCCGTAGAGGAAGTACACGATCAGGCCCAGCCCCATCCAGATGACGAACCGCGCCCAGGTCTCCACCGACAGGTTGAACATCAGCCACGCGCACGCGATCACGGACAGGATCGGGACCAGCGGCACCAGCGGCACCCGGAATCCGCGCTTCAGGTCCGGCCGCGACTTGCGCAGCACCACCACGCCGATGGACACCAGCACGAACGCGAACAGCGTGCCGATATTGACCATCTCCTCCAGCGGGCCGAAGTCCACGAAGCCGGCCAGCAGCGCACAGACGACACCGACGATGACGGTGATCCGCACCGGCGTGCCCTTGGATCCGGTGTGCGCCAGCTTGCGCGGCATCAGCCCGTCGCGGGACATCGCGAACAGCACGCGGGTCTGGCCCAGGAACAGCACCATGACGACGGTGGTCAGACCGGCCAGCGCGCCGATGGAGATGATGTTCTTGGCCCAGGTCACGCCGTGAATGGCGAAAGCCGTTGCCAGCGTGGCGTTCTCGCCCTGCAGGTCCTTGTAGGACACCATGCCGGTGAGCACCAGCGAGACCACCACGTACAGCACGGTCACAATGGCCAGCGAGCCCAGGATGCCGCGCGGCACATTGCGCTGCGGATCCTTGGTCTCCTCGGCGGCGGTGGCGACCACGTCGAAGCCGATGAAGGCGAAGAACACGATCGACGCCGCCGCCAGCAGGCCGTACCAGCCGAAGTGGCTGTTGCCGCCGCCGGTGACCAGCTGGAACAGGGTCTGCTGCCACTTGCCCGCGGCGCCGCCGTCCGCATTGGGGACCGACTCGGGAATGAACGGCTTCAGGTTCGAGGCCTTGAAGTAGGTCGCGCCGACCACGACCACCAGCGCGATGACGGCCAGCTTGATGGCGACCGCCACGGCCGACACGCGCGAGGACAGCTTGGTGCCCATGGCCAGCAGCACGCCGAGAACGGCGATCAGCAGCACCGCGCCCCAGTCGAACTTGACCGAACCGAAGTGCCAGATGGGCTGGTGCCCGCCCATGACCGTGCCCAGGTACTGCGACCAGCCCTTGGCCACCACCGAAGTGCCGAGCGCGAATTCGAGAACGAGGTCCCAGCCGATGATCCAGGCGATGAGCTCACCGAAGGTGGCGTAGGAGAAGGTGTACGCGGAACCGGCGACCGGGACGGTCGAGGCGAATTCGGCGTAGCAGAGCGCGGCCAGGCCACAGGCCACGGCGGCGAACACGAAGGCCAGCGAGACCGCGGGTCCGGCCATGTTGCCCGCGGTACGCGCGGTGAGGGTGAAGATGCCCGCGCCGACCACGACCGCGACACCGAAGATGGTGAGGTCCCACGAGGTCAGGTCCTTGCGGAGTTTGGCATCGGGATCGTCGGTGTCCCGGATCGACTGTTCGACGCTCTTGGTGCGGAACAGTCCGCTGGTGCGGCCGGCAGCGGGACCGACGGCGTCCCGCTGGGAGTCCGATATCGCCACTGTCTCTCCTATATCTGGCTTCTCGGCAACAATGCAGTTTTCACCGGTCAGCCACAGTCCAGCTCCCGGTCGGTGCACTTTCGCTGGTGGCCTGCAGAAAGACTCGCTGGTTCCAGCCCCGTCACTGCGATCGGACTCGGGTCGGAGTCCGGGTTATCGGCGTCACACGGAACCGTATCACCAGCTGGTACGTACCAGTTCAGCAACCTTGTGGGCATCGATAATGCGTCCGCGTGCCGCGTCGACGCCACGCCGGGGACCGGCGGGTCGGATTAATGTTTCGGTATGGTTTTCGGGGGACCGTCCACCGGCGGCGATCCGGGCGCGCTGGATCGGGTGCTGACGCGGGCGCGCGGTGTCCGGGTGCGCGAGATGCCGGGCGACACCCGCACCCTGCTGGAAGAGCGGGACCCGGTTGCCGTGCGGGCGCTGCGGGAGGCGCTGCGCATCGCCGATCTGCCCGGATTCGTGTGCATGTGCTGGGGCGATGTGGCCCTGGACTTCTTCGGCGCGGCCGAGCGGCCCCTCACCACCGTGACCCTGCACCACGGCTGTTCGATTCGCTGGGACGGCTGGCCGCAGGACGCCCTGCTCGCCGACGGCGTGCGCTCGCTGGAATGGCTTGCGGTGCGCGGAGTCTCGAGTCCGCTGCGCGAGTTCCGCGCCGCCGAGCAGCGCCAGGCCGAGGCCGACCGTACCGCCCGCCGCTGGGTGGCCGAGATCCCCGCCGCCCTCGCCCCCTACGCCACTCTCTTCCTCGACACCTCCCGCACCGGCGGCGGCCTGACCGCACCCCAGATCGCCGAGGTCCGCGCCATTCTGCTGGTATCCCACCCCCACCCGCTCGACCGGGTCCTGTGCCTGTGCACCTGGTATGCCGCGGGCACCGGCGCGTACTCGGGTCACCCCACCCACGAACGCATCCCGGCCCAATTCCTGGACCTGGAATCCCTCGCCGACTTCGCCACCGCGGTGGACCTGGCGGACGACACCGCCACCGCGGGCGCGGTCCGCTATCTCCTCAGCTGGGACACCCGAAACCGGCTGGCCCACCTACTGGCCGCCCTCTCCCCCGCCGCCCGCCGCAAAATCCTCCGCCACGCCCGCGACGCCGAATCCCGCCGCTGGCTCCAACGCCGCATCACGGGATTGCAGTGACGACGTGATGGCCGGTATCGGGTGGGAGCCCGCCCGTGCGCGGCAGATTAGCCTGGGAACCATGGTCGAGTTTCCCGAGAGCAACGTGGGTCCGAAGTTCAAGGGCAAGAGGGTCGGCTACTTCCGCGAGACGGCGGGGTATCGGCGGTATGCGGCGGCGTATCGGGACGGGTTCGAGAACCTGCCGCCGATGCGCGAGACCATCGATGTGGCAACCAGTTTCGGGACGGTGCGGGCGTATCGGTTCGGGGAGGGGGAGGGGGAGGGCACGCCGCTGGTGTTGTTGCCGGGGCGACAGGCCGCTACGCCGATGTGGGCGGCGAACCTACCGGGGCTGCTGGCGGTGCGGCCGATCATCACGCTGGATCTGCTGGGTGAGCCGGGGTGGAGTGTGCAGTCCGAGCCGCTCACCGACAATGCCGATCAGGCGGCTTGGCTGTCGGAGGCGTTGGCGGAGTTGGATTCTCGGCCGGTGCATGTGATGGGGGTGTCGATCGGCGGGTGGTCGGCGGTGAATCTGGCGGTGCACCATCCGGAGCGGGTGGCCTCGCTCGTGATCCTGGATTCACCGTTCGTGTTCGGCGGGGTGACCTGGAAGATGATCACCGTATCGCTGGGGTCGGTGCTGCCGGGCATGCCGGACAAATGGCGCAACAAGCTGCTGAGCTGGATCTCCGGCGGGGTGTCCGCGCCGGAGGAGCTGCCCGAGGGTCGGTTGATCGCCTCCGGGATGAAGGATTTCGCGGCGTACCTGCCGATGACGAAACGGCCCGCCGAGGAACGGCTTTCGGCGCTCGCCATGCCGTTCCTCGGCATCTACGCGGGGCGCAGCATTGTGCAGAATGCGCGCAAGACGGTGGAACGGGCGCGAAAGCTGTTGCCCGGCGGGCAGTTCGAGGTGTGGCCGGAGGCCTCGCACGCCATCAACGGCGAGTTCCCGGACGAGATCGCGGCGCGGGTCGCGAAATTCCTCGGCGAGATCGAATCCGGTTCCTGATCAGGGCACCAGCACCGCACGCCCCCGGATCTGCCCGGCGTCCAAGCGGCGCAGGGCTTCCGGACCGTCGACGAGGTCGAAGCGTTCGACCTCCATGTGGATCTTGCCCGCCTGGGCGAGGGCCACGCAGTCGTAGAGGTCGCCGCGGGTGCCGCCGAGCGACTTCCGCACGGTCGCACCCCAGGGCAGACCGGGGCCACCGGCGGGCCCGGCGGTGATTTCCGGTGCGCCATCGCCGATTCCGACCATGCGATAGGCCCCGTTGGGAGCGACGGTCTCGCAGGCGAGTCGCGCGGTGGCGTCGACGCCGACGAAGTCGAACACGGCGTCCGCGCCGCGCCCGCCGGTGAGGTCGAGGATCTGCCCGGCGGTGTCGTCGCCGGAGAGGAAGCCGAGCTCCGCGCCGCAGTCCGCGGCCAGGTCCAGCTTCTCCTGCGCCTGATCGACCGCGATCACCCGCACGCCCGAAATGGCGTGCAGGATCTGCACCGCCACGTGCCCGAGGCCGCCGATGCCGATCGCGACCACGGTCCCGCCGGGCCGCAGATTCTCCTTCGCGCCCCGAATCGCGTGGTAGGCGGTGAGCGCCGCGTCCGCGACGGGTGCCGCCTGCACGAAGTCCAGGTCCCCGATGGGCACGAACGAGGTGGCCGGAATGCGCACGTATTCCGCCATGCCGCCCTCGATGGACAGGCCCGGGCAGGGCGGCATGGCGACGCGACCGGCTGCGAGACAGACGTTTTCATTGCCGCTGACGCATTCGCGGCAGACCCCGCAGGTCCAGAACAGGTAGACCAGCCCGCGTTCGCCGATCTCCCGGCCGGCCACATCCGAGCCGATGGCCTCGATGGTGCCCGCGATCTCGTGGCCGAGGGTGAGCGGGTCTTCGCGCAGTTGGTAGGGGAAGTTCACCAGGGTCAGGTCCGAGTGGCAGACGCCCGCCGCACCGACCTTCAACAGCAGGTCGGTGGGTCCGATTTCGGGTACCGGGATGTCATTGATCTGCACCTTTTCCGGGCCGGTCCACTGGAGTGCGCGCATCGTGCTTCCTTGCCTCGAGCTTGTGATCCAAGGCACAAGGTAACATTCGCTATACATGATGTCTAGCGAATGACGGAATGTCTACCGATTTGGCGAAACCTCTTCCCTCCGGCAGAGACACGTGTCTAGGCTCCCGTCCCATGAGCAGTCCGAGAATCGCCATCGTGGGCGCCGGAATCTCCGGGATCTGCATGGCAGTCGCGTTGCGGCAGGCGGGTTTCACCGATTTCACCATTTACGAGAAGGGTGCGGACTGCGGTGGCACCTGGCGTGACAACACCTACCCCGGCCTGGTGTGCGACGTGCCCTCGCGGTACTACCAATTCCGGTTCGCTATGAATCCCGAATGGACGCAGCTGTATCCGACCGGGCCGGAGATCGAGAAGTATCTGATCGGAGTGGCACGGCAGTACGGGCTGGAGCGACACACGCGGTTCGGCACCACGGTCACCGCCGCGGAGTTCACCGACACCGGCTGGCGGGTCGAGCTCTCCGACGGAACCACCGATCCGGTCGATTTCGTCGTGTGCGCCACCGGTTTCCTGGTGCACCCGAACCGGCCCGCCATCGCGGGGCTCGACGAGTTCGGCGGCGTGGTCATGCATTCGGCGCGCTGGGATCACGACGTGGATGTGACCGGCAAGCGGGTCGGCATCATCGGGACCGGTTCGACGGGCACCCAGCTGGTGAGCGCACTGGCCGGGAAGGTGCCCGAAGTCGTACTGTTCCAGCGCACTCCGCAGTGGATCCTGCCCACGGTGAACCGGCCCTACTCGCGGCTGGGGCGGCTGCTCTACCGCCGGATTCCGGCGCTCGGCAAGGCCAGCTACCACCTCAATCGAGGCTTCTTCGCGGTGTTCTCACAGGCCCTGGTGCATCCCGGCCGGGTCCGGCAGCTGGTGCAGTGGGTGGTGGAGCGAAACCTGCGGTCGGTCGAGGATCCCGAACTGCGCCGCAAGCTGACGCCTGACTACACCGCCATGTGCAAGCGGCTGGTGGTGTCGGATCGCTTCTACAAGGCGATCCAGCACCCCGACGCCGAGCTGGTCACCGAAGGCATCGACCACATCGAGGAACGCGGTGTCGTCACCTCCGACGGCCGTCTGTACGAGCTCGACATCATCGTGCTGGCAACGGGTTTCGACTCGCACGCCTACATGCGTCCGATGGCGATCACCGGCACCGCGGGCCGCACCCTGGACCAGGCGTGGGCGGACGGCCCGCGCGCCTTCGAGGGCGTCATGATGCCGGACTTCCCCAATCTGTTCATGCTGATCGGCCCGCACAGCCCGTTCGCCAATCACCCCATCACCGCGGTCGCCGAGGCCCAGTCCGCGCGCATAGTGAGCTGGCTGAAACGCTGGGGCAGAGGCGAATTCGCGAGCGTGGCCCCCACCCGCGCGGCCACCGACCGCTACAACGCCCGCATGCGCGCGGCCGCCCCGAGCACGGTGTGGACCACCGGCTGCAAGAGCTGGTACCTGGGCAAGGACGGGATGCCGGAACTGTGGCCGTGGACGCCGAACGCGTACGAGAAGCTGATTCGCGCCACCCCCGATCCGGTGGACTACGAGCTGATCGGTCAGCGGGTCGCCCGCTGACCGCGCGCGGCGTGCTCGGTCAGTTCGAGAGCGATGAAGGCCGAGCTCATGGCGCGCCAAACCGCCTCGGCGACAGTGGGTTCCAAGCCCTCGGCCGCGGCGCGCGTGCGGGCGAGGGCGACTACCTGCTCGACTCGGTCGGGTGCGCGAACGGCCTGTTCGTCGGACTTGAAGGTGGCGGCGGCCCGGACCAATTCCTGACGGGACGCGAGCAGGCGGATCAGCTCACCGTCCAGTTCATCGATGCCGGTGCGGACTTCGGCGAGCGTTTGCGGAGCGGACACGGGGAGTGAATCTAGCCGAGCCGATGCCGGTCGGTTCGGCGTGGGCGCGCCGCTCAGGCGAAGGCGCGCAGGGCGACGGGGACGACGAACTCCTCCAGCATGGCGCGTTCGTCGTCCTCGTCGCGTCCGGGGGCCGACAGCAGCGAGACGCTGATCCGGGTGAGCCAGCGGGCCAGGCGGCCGCGCTCGCCGTCGGTCAGGTCGGCCTGCGTGAACAGCCCCGCGGCAATGGATTCGATGACGGCCGAGTCCTGGCTGATCTCCCCGGCCGGACCCGACTCCCCCGCCCGGAACCAGGCGATCAGCGTGGGTTCGGCGCGCACCGCCCGGACCGCCCCGAGCATGGCCGACACCACCCGCTCGCCCGGGTCCGCAATGGCCTCGACCTCGGCGAAGACCCGGGCGGCCATGCGGCGGGTCTCGCGGTGCACGAACGCGATCCGCACAGCCTGCCGGTTGTCGAAGTAGCGGTAGAGGGTGGCGCGCGAACACCCGGCGGCCTTGGCGATATCGCCCATGCCGACGGCGGTGACGCCGCGGTCGGCGAACAACTGCGCGGCGGCGTCCAGAATCCGTTCGGCGGCCAGGTCGGCGCGGTCATCGGCCAGCCAGTCCCGGCTCATGCCCGGTCCCTCCTTCGCTCTGCTGGCGGGTCCGACGGCGGGGTGGCCGCCGGATCCGCTCGTTCACCCTAGGCCGTCGCCCGGAACGGGACCGAGACCGGCCAGCGCACGTAGTTGCCGTGCGACCACTGGACATTGTCGATATCGACGGTGAAATCGGGGCAGCGGGAGAGCAGTTCCTCCAGCGCCACGCGGGCCTGCATGCGGGCGGCGGCCGCACCCAGGCAGTGGTGGTGGCCGTGGCTGAAGGTCATGATGCGCTTGGGGTTGCGGCGCACGTCGAGTTCGGCCGCGGTGGGGCCGAATTCGCGTTCGTCGCGATTGGCCGAGCCGTAGAGCAGCAGCACCTTGCGGCCCGCCGGAATGGTGACGCCGTGCAGCTCCACGTCCCGGGTGGTGGCGCGGGCCAGGCCCTGCACCGGGGAGGTCATGCGCAGGAACTCCTCGATGGCGTCGGGGATGAGCGCGGGATCGTCCACCAGCAGGCGGCGCTGGCCGGGGTTGGCGGTGAGCAATTGCACCGCGCCGCCGAGGTTTCCGGTGGTGGTGTCATTGCCGCCGGTGATCATGGTGAAGGCGAAGCCGAGGATGGCGACGATGCCCTCGTTGTCGCCGTCCGCGCCGAGGCCGGAGGCGAGCAGGTGGGAGATGGTGTCGTCGCCGGGTTCGACGCGGCGGCGCTCGATGAGTTCGGCGAAGTAGGCGGCCAGCTCGCCGACCGCGGTGAAGCCGTCCTGTCCGCCCGCGGCCAGCCCGGCCCCCTCGACCGCGCCGCCCACGATGCGCTCGGTCCAGCCGTCGAACTTGTCCCAATCCTGTTCCGGCACACCGAGATAGTGGGCGACCACCATGGTGGGCAGGGGCTTGAACAGGTCCTTGACGATGTCGCCCTCGCCCACGGCACGCAGCCGCTCGATGCGCTCGACGATGAACTTCCGAACGGCTGGCTCCACCGAATTCACCTGGCGCGGCGTGAATCCCGGGGAAACGCGACGGCGGAAGTCGGTGTGCTCGGGCGGATCCATGAAGACGAAGGGCCTGACCGGCCCGAGGATCGCGGAGACCAGGTCGGCGTAGTCGACGGTCAGTCCGGAGGCCGAGGAGAAGACCTCGGGGTCCCGGGCGGCCGCGTACGCGTCCGCGTGGCGGGACAGCACGTAGAAGTCGTCGGATTCATGCCCCTCGGGGATCACCCGATGGACCGGATCATGCTCGCGCAGTTGGGAATACATGGGGTACGGGTCGCGCCAGGTTTCCCCGGACAGTAGCTCGAATCGCACCGCATGAGACGCCGTTGAACTCATGAACCGACGGTAAGACAAATATTCGATTATGTCTAGAACGCGTTGCAAAATTGTCCGGATGTACCGGTCGAGCAGTGGTTAGAGCACGCGGAATCGGACCGGGTGGGCCAGCGACCGGCCCGCGTCATCGAGGTGCCGCAGCACGTAGGTTCCGCTGGTCAGACCACGCGCCGGGAAGACCACCTGATCCCGTCCGACCCCGTCGCCCAGTGACAGGGTGGCGGCCGCGGCGGACGTCGCGACGGTCCGGACATGCCCGGCGGACTCCTCCGGATGGACCTCGAGCCGATGTCCGGCCACCGCGTCGGCGAGACAGTAGCTGACGACCAGGTCGCGACCGGGCTCGTACGTGGAACGGTCCAGCAGCAGGCGATCGAAGGGCGCGGCATCATCGGCGGTGCTGCCCGGCATTCCGTTCTCCACGAAACCGCGTGCCCGGCAGCGGAATCCGGCATCGGAGCTCGCCGACACCCCGAAGTCGTACCAGCCCGCGCCCTCGGCATCGCTCTCGCAGGACAGCTCCCGCCGCTCGGTCCCGCCCGCGTCGATATCGATGGTCCAGGGCCCGTCGTGCCGGTAGGCGTGGGACACCACGAGCACCGAAACCGGTTGCTTCCCACCGTTCTCGAACGACCAGGTGAGGGCCCGCTTGCCCGAGGTCGCGGCCGTCGCGGTGACGCGCAGTGCGGCGCACGGCCCGCGCAGGTCACCGGCGAAGCGCCGCTGGAAGCCGTCCGGGCCGTAGACCGTGTAGTCGTAGCGCCCGTTCACGGCCGGAAGATCGTGGCCGACCGTGCCGCCACCGGCCACGTCGAAACGCGTGGGCGTGTAGTCCGCGGCGAAGGCGTTCGGGTACACCGTGCAGTGCGCGGCCCCGGTGCCGCCATTGTCGATCGTGACGGTGATCGAATCGGTGCCGCCCGACACACAGCGCGCCTGCAACCGGTACGGCAGCGGCACCCGCGCCTTGCGTCCGCTCTGCTGCTTGGGCATCCGCTGGACGAACGGAAGCGGTTGCGCCGCACCGGACATCGACTGCTCGGCCCGGGGTGCGGCGGAGGGCACGATCAGGGTGCGGCGCGCGCCGAAGTCGAACAGCGAGGACAGGTCACCACACAGCTGCCGCCGCCAAGGGCTGATATTCGGCTCGGCCACACCGGTGACGCGTTCGAGGAACTTCAAGACCGAGGTGTGGTCGAACAATTCGGAGCAGACCGCCTGTTTGCTCCACGGCGACACGATGATCGCCGGAGTCCGCGCGCCGAGACCGACATTGTGGCTGCCGAAGTATTCGCCGGCCGCGCCGGGCGGCGGGGTGGGCGCGGGGATGTGGTCGAAATAGCCGTCGTTCTCGTCGTAATTGAGGATGAAGACGGTCTTGTTCCAGACATCCGGGTGTTCGGCGAGCGCCTCGAGCACCCCGTGGACCAGGGCCTGACCGTTACGCGGCCCCATCACCGGGTGTTCGCAGTCGACATAGGGCGCGACTATCCAGGACACCCTGGGTAGTCGGCCCGTGGCGACATCGGTGTGGAAGGAGTCCACCAGCGTGCCCGACCGCGCCCGCAGCAGCCCCTTCTCCACCAGCGCCCGCTGTCCCGGCGACAGCTCGTCCATACCCCGCTTCAGCGCGGCGGTGTAGGCGGGCTCGAGGCTCGGATCCTGTTGCAGGTCACCGTAATAGCGGAAGAAGTTCTCGAAGGCGAGTCCGCCGCCGCCATTGGTGTACTTCAGCGCCGCCCGCGCGGCATCGCGGAAGGGCAGGAAGAAGTCCAGGGCATTGTCGGTGTAGTTGTCCCATTCCTGGTAGACCCGCCAGCCGATGCCGCGCTCCTCGAGCCGTTCGGCGTAGGTGGTCCAGGGCAGTCCGAAGACCACCTCGTGGACGTAGCGCCCGGCGTCGGGGCCCAGCAGCGCGTCGTACATGAACAGATTGCCGGTGCGCGGGGCGACGAGCCCGGTCAGCGCCTGGGCGACGGGCTGCGGCAGCGCGCTGGTCAGGCCGTGCACCATGCCGAGCACCGCGTCCACGATGCCCTCCACGGGCAGGCTACGCATCCAGCGCAGTTTGGCGTCGTCGGCGAACAGGGAGGTTTGCAGGGACTCCGCGAAATTGTCCAGGGCCAGCGGTTTTTTCACGGTCCCGGTGAACAGGTACATGCGATTGGGGTCGTTGGGCCCGTTGACCGAACAGTGGTAACCGTCGCACACGGTGAACGCCTCGGCCAGCTGGTAGTAGAAGCCCAGGCAGTCGCGGTCGTAGCCGACCATGGTGCCATCACCCTTGGCGGCGATCCACCGGTCGTGCCGCCCGGAGGCGAAAGCCTCATGGCCGGTGCGGGTTCCGTGATCGGTGCCGTCGATGTTCTGCAGCGTGGTGAGGTAGGGCAGCACGGTGCGCCCGCCGTCGGGCTGATGGAAGACCGAGCGTCCAGTGGACAGTTGTAGCGCATTGAGGTCGGCGTAGCCGCGGACTCCGGCCATGCCGCCGTAGTAGTGGTCGAAGGACCGGTTCTCCTGCATGAGGATCACCACGTGCTCGATGCGGTCCCACCCGCCGGGTGGGGCCGGTTCGGCCCAGGCCTGGACCAGGCTGGGCGGGAGCATGGACATGGCTCCGGCCGCGCCGCCCAGGTGTGCGGCATGCTTCAGAAAGCGCCTCCGATCCATGATCTCCCCTGACGAGCATAGGAACGGCTATCACCGAGGATCGCCGACCGAGCTTGGGGATTCGTGGCGGTGAGGGGGATCAGCAATGAAGGGTCAGTTAATCATTGGCTCCGGATGTCGCGAACCGGTCACGCGGGATTCACTCCTGTTCATCGTCGCGTACCAGAACGAATACCAGCTCGGTGTCGCCGATGCGGAGCAGCGCGCCGTCGCAGAGCAGTCCGCTGTCCAGTACGCGTGAGCCGTTGATGAAGACGCCGTTGGAGGATTGCAGGTCCTTGACCACCCAGGTGTGGCCGTTGTCGATGATGAGTGCGTGGTGGCGGCTGACCCGGCCGTCCGGCAGCGCGATGTCGTTGTCGGACAGGCGGCCGATGCGGGTGGTGGAGCCGACCACCGGGTACACGTGGCCGAAGCGGTCGCGCAGCAGCGCCTGCGGCTCGTGCCAGCTGCGGTCCACGATGGTGGTGGCGCGGGTGGCCGAGGCCGCGGCGACCGCGCGCACGCTGAGCGGATCCTGGCGCAGGATGCGCGATTCCAGCTCCCGGATGCGGTGTCCCGGATCGATGCCGAGTTCCTCGGCGAGAATATTGCGCAGACGGCGGGCCGCCTCCAGCGCGTCGGATTGCCGGCCGGTCATGTAGAGCGCGGTGATCAGTTGCTCCCAGAGCGATTCGCGCAGAGGGTGATCGCGGACCAGCAGGTTCAGCTCGGAGACCACGTTCTCGGCGCGGCCCTGGGCGATATCGGATTCGGCGCGGGCCTCGATGACGCCGATGCGCTCGTCGTCGAGGGCCACCGCGTAGGCGTCGGCGAAACCCAGCCCGCGCAGGTCCGACAGCACCGGGCCGCGCCACTGGGCCAGGGCGTCGGAGAGGATGTCGGTGGCGGCCGAGAAACGCCCGGCGGCCAGGGCGCGCAGGCCGTTCTCGCGGCGGGCACGGAAGCGGAAGACGTCGCAGGCGGTGTCCTCGACCACGATGCGGTAGCCGGTGCCCATGTGCTGGAGCATGTTCCGGGCGTCGATGCCGCCGTCGCGCAGCGGCTTGCGCAGGTTGGAGACGATGGCGTGCAGGCTGACCCGGCCATCGGGCGGCGGATTGTCCTCCCAGACCGCGCTGGCCAGGGCTTCGACGGATACCGGCCGGTTGGCATTGATCGTTAGATAGGCCAGCACGGCTCGCTGTTTGGGCCCGCCCAGCTGCTGCTCCACCCCGCCGATGGTGAGCTGCACCGGGCCGAGCACCCCCACCTGCGCCCGCGCCTCGCCCATTGCCGACCTCCCCTCCGGCCTCGGATGTCGCCCGTCACTGTAACTTTCCACCGTCCGCCCCGCCCCTCGCATCCACCGATTTCCTCACCGAGCTGGTCGGTCCCGACCGTGATTTCGTTCCATCACGCCCGGATACAGACGAGCATGCACCGAGGTACGCGTCCGGCGGGAGGGTGCGTACACCAGTACATGCTCGTGAATCGGCGGGGCCGTCAGGGGTTCAGGTTGTAGACCTCGACATTGCCGATCGTCGTGGCCGGGTAGTTGGCCTTCACCCAGGCAGCAATTCGCGCCGAAGAGGACTGGGGGGCCGAGTTGTTCGGGCCACCGGACTGCTGCGGATTGCCGCCCGGCTCCTGCTGGGGGTTGTCGCCCTGTTGGGGCGAACGCGGGTTGTGGCCGGGCTGCGGATTATTCGGCTGACCGGACTGCGGGCTGTTCTGGCCGTTGTCGTTCTGTCGCTGCCGGACCAGGTAGTAGCCGATCTGGTGGTCGGCGACGTACTGCTGGAACTGGGCCAGGGTCGGTGATTCGTCGCGGCCGCTGAAACCGCCCACCGCGAGCAGGGCCTTGCCGGTGGTCAATTCGAGGGTGCTGACATCCTGCGCACCCTGCGCGGCGGCGGCTCATCGGGCAGTGCTGCCATTGATCAGGTCGATGATGGCGGGATCCGTCACGCCGTTCCCGCCGTACTGGCCCGGGCCACCGCCGCGCCCGGCACGAACCGGCCCTGCCGTCGGGCTGCCCCCGCTGTGCACCTGGGAGACGGTCTCGAGGGTGTAGGCGGTGGGGCCGAGCAGACCGGCGAGCACCGCGAAAATGCCGATGCCGAGGGCGAATCGGGGCAGCTTCGGGGTGATCAGCAGGGCGGCGGCAGCGAGCACGGCCAGCGCCATCAGGGCCCAGCGCAGCCACGGCAGCCACTCGGGTGTGCGGTGCAGCAGCACGAACGACCAGATGCCGGTGGCCAGGGACATCGCCGCGAGGGTGAGGAGGGCCGCGAGATGCGTTCGGCCCTGCCACAATTGGGTCGCGCCGATGCCGATCAGCGCGGCCATGGCGGGTGCCAGTTCCATCGAGTAATAGGAGTGGAAGCTGCGGCTCATGTAGCTGAGCACTGCGGCGGTGACCAGCAACCAGCCACCCCACAGCAGCAGTCCGGCGCGGATGCGGTCGGTGCGCGGGTGGCGGCGGGTCAGCCAGAGCCCGGCCACGAGCGCGATCAGCGCGGCGGGCAGCAGCCAGGAGAATTCCGTGGCAAGTTCGCCGCTGAACAGGCGGGTGAGGCCCGGATGCGAACCGAAACCGCCGAAGTTGCCGCGCGACATCTGATCCGCGGTCTGCTGCGCCGGTTCGGGCATGGTGGTCGGCGCGGGCCTGGGACCACCGCTGTTGTGATTGCCGAAAATACGGCCGAGGCCGTTGTAGCCGACAGCCAGCTCCCACAGGCTGTTGCTGGTGGACCCGCCGATATAGGGCCGGGATCCGCTGGGCCACAACGCGACCAGCGCCACGTACCAGCCCGCCGACACCACCAGCGCCGCCCCCGCGGCCGCCAATTGCCCTATGCGCGTGCGCCATCCGCCCGCCCCGGCCACCAGCACCACCAGCGCCAGCCCGGGCAGCACCAGGAACGCCTGCATCATCTTGGCCAGGAAGCCCAGGCCCATGAGCACGCCCGCGCCCACCAGCCAGCCGGTACTCGACGACCAGAAGCGCTCACCGCGTGCGTCGATCGAGCGCACCGTGCAGTACGCGGCCGCCACCAGCAGCAGGAGCATGAGCGCGTCGGGATTGTTGAAGCGGAACATCATGGCCGCCACCGGTGTGACGGCCAGCCCGGCCCCCGCGAGCAGCCCGGCGACCGGCCCCGCCCACCGCCGCACCGCGGCGATCAGCAGCGCCACCGCCGCCACACCCATGAGCGCCTGCGGCACGAACATGGACCACGAGTTGAACCCGAAGATCCGCCCGGACAACCCCATCACCCACATGGCCGCCGGAGGCTTGTCGACGGTGATCGAGTTCTGCGGATCCAGCGACGCGAACAGCAGCGCCTTCCAACTCTGCGTCCCGGACTGCACGGCGGCCGCGTAATACCCGTTGCCCCACCCCGCCGAGTCCCCAGAGGTAGACGGCGGCGGTGGCGATCAGCAACGCGAAGGTGGCGGGACGTTCCCAGCGAGGTCTGCCCGGCGCGGCGGCGACGGCCCTCGTATCACCGCCCCCACCGGAAACCCCGTCTCCGGTCGACCCCGTGGAACTGTCTCCCGTCGCCCTGGATTCGCCCTCGACGCCGGTGCTGGCCGTCATGCCGCCCGCCTTCCTCTGTCCCCGACCCGGTTCACTCTGACTGCGCGGAGCCTAAGCGCCCGGATTTCCACCGACCTTCACGTCGACTGGGAGTTCCCTGTGAACACTCGCTCCCGGAATGGGCAGGTCACGCGGTTGGAGGCGGTGGCTACCGGGCGGCCCCGACCGGATTGCCGGGACATCGATAGGTGCACATGGCTTCTCCGTTCGGCCGGTTCGAGTCGGTGGACTCGGGGTCAGTTCGCGGTCGGCAGGGTGAAGGCGGCGGTGCGGACCTTGTCGCCGTGCTTGAAATCGAGGAAGAGGCGGTAGGTGCCACGACCGGGAACCGCGGTGTGGAAGGTGATTTCGGGTCCGGGGGCGGTGACGCCGTCGCCGGGCTCACCGTTCGGGTGGACGTGGACGTAGGCCAGGTCGCCGACGCGCAGGATCACCAGGTGGCCGTAGGCGGCCAGGTAGGGCTGGAGGTCGGTGACGAGCTCGCCGTCCTGGCGGACGGTGAGGGTGAGCAGGCGGCCCTCGCCGGGGACCAGGTCGCCGTCCAGGGTGACCTCGTAGCCGTCGACGGTGAAAGTCCGGTTCGGCTCGGGCGCGGTCTGCGGGGCATAATCGCCCGCGATGGCGAAATCCGCGCCGAGGGTGATGGTCTTGCCGAGCGCCTTCGGGTTGATATCGGTGAACGCGCGGTACGCGCCCGCTTCGGGAAGGTTCAGGCGGACGCTCCACGTGCCGTCGGCCGCGCGCTCCGGGTGGACGTGCCAGAAGCCGGTGAGCTCGCGCCGCACCACGATCAGGTGCAGTTCCTTGTCGTGAATGGCGTCGAAGTCGTTGACGGGCAGGCCATCCGGGCCCACGATGCGGAACCGGAATTCGCTCTCGCCCGCGGCGACGATCTGCTGGGCCAGCTCGAGGGTGTAGCCGTCCTGGGTCACCTGGAGTCCGCCCGGCAGGCCGCCGCCGTGCGCGGCGTGAGCATCGTGGCCGCCGTGCGCGGCATGGGCATCGTGGCCGGCATGCGCCGCGTGATCGGCGTGTGCCGCATGGTCATCGTGTGCCGCGTGGGCACCGTGTGCGGCATGCTCGTGGTGAGCAGCGTGGTCGTTGTGGGCCGCGTGGTCGTGGTGTCCGGTGTGCGCCTGGGTGGTCATTTCCGCGTCCTCTCAACTGCTTTCATTGCCTTACGGAAAATGAAGTTAATACCCCCATGGGGTATATGCAACACGGGTCGCTGTGAACTGTATCACTGCACCGACCCCGAGTTCGGATCACCGTGACGGCAACCGTGGCCGCGCGGCCCGGGTTCGACGATCGTCCAACTATGGCGAGCGAGAGCAAACACCGAACGGGCCTGTTCGCGTTGGGAATCGAACTCGACGGGGCTGATCACCACCCCGCCGCGTGGCGATCCCGGGTGCAGGCGGCCGAGAATGCCGGATTCACCTTCGCGACCATCCGCGATTCCATCGGCCCCGGACCCGGCGAACGACTCGATGCCACCGTCCGCGCCGGATTCGTCGCGGCCACCACCAGCACGCTGGGCCTGGTCCCGCAGAGCGCGCCGACCTATGCCGAGCCGTTCCATCTTTCCTCGCAGCTCGCGTCCCTGGACTATGCCTCGCGTGGCCGCGCGGGCTGGCTGGCCGTCGACGATCCCGCTACCGCCCGTACCTGGGGCGCGACCCCGCGCGAAACCGACGCCGAGATCCGGCGCGAACGCGTGGATGCCATCGAAGTCGCACGGCGACTGTGGGATTCGTGGGAGGACGACGCGGTCGTCCGCGATTACGCGGCCGGGAAATTCCTGAACCGCGACAGGCTGCACCATATCGACTTCATCGGTGAGACCTTCTCGGTGCAGGGACCGGCCATCGTGCCGCGCCCGCCGCAAGGTCAGGTAGTCGTATTCGGTTACGGCGCAGCGGGAACCGAGGGACTGGACGTCGCCCTGGTGAGTGGTGCGACGCTCACCGAGACCAGGAGTGCGATCGATAACGCACGGGCGGAAGGGGTTTCGCGGGTGCTGGTGGACCTCGAGGTCACCTTGGACACTCCCGCCGAGCTGACCGCCCTGCTCACCGAGCTGTCCGCCTACGCCGACTGCGTCCGTCTGCGCCCCGCGGTCCTCGACGAGGACCTGCCCGTCCTCGCCCGCTATGTCCTGCCCGCCCTGCTGCGCGCCGGTCTCGCGCACCGCCCGGTACCCGGTTCGACGTTGCGCTCGAACCTGGGCCTGCCTCGCCCCGCCAACCGCTACGCCAAGGAGCTCGCCCGATGACCGAGGTCCCCTTCCCTGACGCCCAGGTGCATTTCGGGGTCTTCTTCCAGGGCGTCAATCACCACACCGTCTGGTCCGATCCCAGCAGCGGTTCGCAGATCGACTTCGAGACCTTCCGCCGGGTGGCCACCACCGCCGAGCGCGGCCTGTTCGACGCCTTCTTCCTGGGCGAGGGCCTGCGGCTGCGCGAGCAGGACGGGCAGATCCTGGACACCGATATCGCCGGAAGGCCCGACGCCATCACGCAATTGGCGGCACTGGCGGGCATCACCTCGCGAATCGGGTTGGTGGCCACCCAGAATGCCACCTACAACGAGCCCGCCGATCTGGCGCGGCGGCTGGCCAGCCTGGACGTGCTGTCGGGCGGGCGCGCGGGCTGGAACGTGGTGACCACCGACAATGCCTGGACCGGTGAGAATTTCCGGCGCGGCGGATTCCTGGATCACCGCCAGCGCTACGAGCGCGCGGCCGAATTCCTCAGCCTGGCAAGGGAGATCTGGGATTCCTGGTCCGAGACCGCCCTCGTGCCCGGCCGGAGCGGTGCGAGCCCGAATCCCCGCGCGGTGCGCACCGTCGAACGCGACAACGCGCACTTCAAGGTGGCCATCACCGCGACCGTGCCGCGCAGCGCCCAGGGTCATCCGGTGATCTTCCAGGCCGGGGTCTCCCCCGCCGGACGCGATTTCGCGGCGTCCTCGGCCGAGGTCATCTTCTCCCCCTTCGGAACCCATTTCGATGCGGCGCTCGAGTTCGCGAACGATATTCACGCCCGCGTGGTCGCGACGGGCCGCCCGGCCGACGATCTGCGCATCCTGCCCGGCACCCAGATCCTGCTGGCCGAGCACGCCTCCGAGGTCGAGGACAAGCGCCGCTGGCTGCTCGAGCAGCAGATCACCGGCGCGACCGCGCTCTCGCTGGCGGGCCAGGTGTGGGGACGGGATCTGTCGCATCTGGATCCGGACGGCCGGCTGCCCGCGGAAGATCCTGAGCCGTCGGTGATCTCGTCCACCCGCGGCTCGGCCCGCGACGGGCAGGACCGCTCGGCCATCGTCGCGCAGTGGCGGGCGGTGGCGGAGTCGAAGCGGCTGACGCTGCGCCAGGTGGCCATCGAACTCACGGCGCGTTTCGGTTTCGCGGGCACGCCGGGGCAGGTGGCCGACGAACTGACCCGCTGGGTCCGCCATGGCGCGAGCCACGGTTTCAATATCACCCCGTACCGGGTGCCAATCGGACTGGACGAGATTGTGGATCTGCTGATCCCCGAACTCCAGGACCGCGGTGCCTACCGCACGAGCTATACCGGGACAACCCTCCGCGAACATCTCGGTCTGCGCCCGCCGCTCACCCGGCGCTGAAACTCACCCGCCGCGCCCGCTACGCCTGGAATCTCTCCGGTAGATTCCCCGCCGCGTAGCGGGCGTAGGTGTTCTCCGGCGACACCGTGATGATGTCGGCGACCGCCACCAATTCCGCCGGTACACAACCTCCTTCGAAGTGATCCACGCTGGGCACGATGACCGCTTCCAGGGTTAGCCGCGAGATCAGTACCCGTAGCCGGTGAACCGGTCGGTCGGTCCAAGGACCGAAGACCACCGTCTTGCGCAGGTCGTAGCCGAGCCGGTGCGCCATCATCCGAATCCGGGCCTCGTCCCATTGCTGACGTTCGCCGGAAATGTCGCTCCGCAACCATCCGATCGCGTGGGGTTCCGATGTCATGGCTATTCCTCGACGGTGTTCCTTGCCGCTAACTGTGCCGACTTCAACGGTGATCCGCGCGCCCCGATTGATCGATGGCGTGCAATGGGGAAAGTACGGGGCAAATGCGGGTCATGGTGGCGCGGCAAATCTTCGGAAGACCTATTCTCGGGAGAGGTCCAGCAGAGAGGCCGCATGCCGTGACCGGACGGAACGAGCTGCTCATCGAGGCTCGGCTGCGCATGGAATCACCCGGAGCGCCGGGACAATCGATGACTCGCCGGGAGTTGGCCGACGCCGTCAACGACCACGTCTTCCGGGCCACCAGCAAGCGGGGGGCCGTCGACGAACGACACGTCGGCAAGTGGGAGCGAGGCGAAACGACATGGCCCAGAAAGCATTACCGAGCCGCGCTGCGGGCGGTCCTGAATGTGGCGACCGATGCCGAACTCGGCTTCCGCACGCCGCATCGCGCGGTGGATGACGAGGCCGTGAACCGCAAGCAGTTTCTTTCCAGCGCCCTCGTGGTGACCACGAACGCGGTGCTGTCGAATTCCGCGCCAACCGAATCCGAGCTCATCGACACCATGGCCGGGCCGACCGCCAACTATCGTCGGATGGAATCCTCGATACCCTCGGATCGGCTGGCGCCGGTGGTGGACGCGCATCTGAACCTGGTGGCCGGGGTGGTGCGCGATCGCCTGCGCACCTCCGGCGGGTTCCGGGCGCTGTCCGAAATCGCCGGGCTGGCAGCGTGGTTGGCGGCCGATCGCGGCGACGACGCGGCCGCGCGGCGGCGCTACGTGGAGGCCATCCGGCATGCCGAGCGCACCCATCATCCGCTGCTGGTGTCGTACATGACGGCCAGCCTCGGGCACTACGCGGTCGAAATGGGCGATGCCAGAGCGGGTTTGACCTTGCTGCGCACGGCCGCCTCGCAACTGGGGCCGGAGGCGCCCGACAGCGCGGGGGCGTGGATGTCCTCGCTGCTGGCCGTCGCGTACGCCGCGACCGGAGATCGGGCCGGGGCGATAGGGGCGCTGCGCCGGGCCGAACGGCTGGTGGATCGGCAGCGCGGGGAACCGCAGTGGCCATGGGTATTCGCGTTCGACGGTCCCAAGGCGGCCCGCTACCAGGCCAGTGCGCTCACCCGCCTGGGCGACAATCGCGCGGCGCACATCGCATTCGAGAACGCCGACGCCGCGTTGACCGCGGAGAAGCCGCGCGCCCTGGCCCACGTCGAGCACGCCCAGGTGCTGGCCCGATCCGGCGACATCGAGGGCGGCTGCGCGCTCGCGGCCGGGGCGCTGCTGGTCGGGCTCACCTATCACAGTGAGCGAATCACCCGCCTGGCCAGGGCATTCCGCGCCGACCTGCCCGCGCGTACCGTCGAGGCCAGGGCACTCGACGAGGCCCTCGCGACCCTCTACGGACGAGACGATCAATGACGAGCGTCGCCATCACCGGACACCGCGGGCTGGCTGCCGACACGCTCGCACTGGTGGATCGGGCACTGCGCTGGGAGGCGGCGCTGCGCATCCGGCCCGGGGAGTCGGAGCTGATCGGGGTGAGTTGCCTTGCGGACGGGCCGGATTCGCTGTTCGCGCAGGCCGTGCTGGACGCCGGTGGGCGGCTGATCGCGGTGGTACCGGCCCGGCGCTATCGGGCCAGCCTGCCCGCCGAGCATCACGCGGTGTACGACCGTCTGCTCGCGGCCGCCGCGCGGGTGATCGAACTGGACCGGGAGCACTCCGATCCCGAGGCGCACCAGGCCGGAAGCCTGCGCATGCTCGACGAGGCCGCGGAACTGCTGGCGGTCTGGGACGGCCGGCCCGCGCGCGGCTACGGCGGCACCGCCGATGTGGTGTCCACCGCGCGGGAACGTGGGATGCCGGTCACGGTGCTCTGGCCGGACGGGGCCGAACGACCGTGACCGGCTCACGCACTCGGCTCGAGGCCGGGAAAACCTAATGCAAGAAATTTGCGTTAAACTGGTCCGGTGACCGATCCGATTCGCCGCCGCACCGGCGGCCGTTCCGCCCGCGTCCGGGAGGCCGTGCTGAGCGCCACCCTGGAAGCCTTGGCCGACAACGGCTTCGACCAGCTGAGCATCGGCCTGGTCGCCGAGCGCGCGGGCGTGCACGAGACCTCCATCTACCGGCGCTGGAAGTCCCGCGACCGGTTGATCTTCGACGCCCTGCTCGAACACAGCGAACAGCACCTGCCCGTGCCCGACACCGGATCGCTGCGCGGCGATCTGGTCGAGTTCAACCGCGCCCTGGTGGCGATCGTGGAGTCGCCGCTGGGCACCGCGCTCGGGCGGGTCATGGCGGGCGGGATCGACGATCCCGAACTCGCCGCGGCCCGCGCCGACTTCTGGCACCTGCGCATGGACGCGGCACAGATCATGCTCGACCGCGCCGTCGCCCGGGGCGAGTTGAGTGCCGCGCCCGACCCGTGGCTGGTGCTCGAAACCCTCACCGCGCCGGTGCATTTCCGGAAACTGCTGACCCGCGAGCCGTTCGACGACGGGTACGCCGAACGGGTGGTGGACCTGGTCCTGAACGGGCTGCTGCCGGAAGGGAAGACGCGATGATCGCGGTATCGGGCGCGTCGGGGTCGACCGGTGGCGCGGTGCTGCAACGGTTGCGGGAAGAGGGTGTGGCCTGCCGCGCGGTGAGCCGCGATCCGGCGGGGCTGCGCAAGCGACTCGGGCTCGCGGACGATATCGGGACCGCCGCCGAGATCGAATTCGCGGCCGCCGACGCGGCCGACGCGGATTCCCTGCGCGCGGCGTTCGACGGCTGCGATCAGTTGTTCCTCACCATGGTGAACAGCCCGCGGCAGGTCGAATTCGAGACGCGCGCCATCGATATCGCGGTGGAGCGCGGGGTCTCGCACATCGTCAAGCTCTCCGCACCGGCCGCCGAACCGGACTCGCCGGTGGCGATCTCGCGCTGGCACTGGACCATCGAGGAGCATCTGCGCGCATCGGGTGTCACCGCGACGGTGCTGCGCCCGTATGCCTTCATGCAGAAGCTGCTGACCCTCGCGCCCGGCGTGCGGGAGGGCGTCATCGTGGGGACCATGGGCGAAACCGCCTGCAATTGGATCGACTGCCGCGATATCGGGGACGTCGCGGCCGCCACGCTCACGCGCCCCGAATTGCGCGGGCGGACCCATGTCCTCACGGGCGCGGAGGTTTTCGGCTATCCCGACATCGCCGCGGCGCTGTCCGGCCTGCTGGATCGCCCGATCCGCTATGTCGACGTGCCGCCGGAGGCACTGCGGGACAACCTGATCCACCGCGCCCACCTGCCCGAGTGGCTGGCCGCCCACGTCGCGGAGATCCAACTGCTGGCCCGGGCCCGCCCCGAGCATCCCACCGACACCGTGGCGCGGATACTCGGCCGCCCGCCGCGCACCCTGCCGGACTTCCTCACCGAACACCTCGCCGACTTCCGCTGATCGACGCTTGACCTCAACGGTGGTTGAGGTATCAGGATGGTGCCGTGGGCTGCGACAGCCCGCCTCGCGTCCCCGCCGAGTCCCGTACACCCCTCGGCGGGGGCGCGAGGTTCCTTCGCGTGGCGCGCAGTTCGGCGTAGGGTCGAGAGCGACCGCTCAGCTATCCCGAGACCACACCGCTATCCCGAAGCCACACCGCGGGATTCGCGGGAGAGGACACAGCATGTCGAACGGGGATGCCGTCATCGTCGCCGTGGACGAATCGGCCGGTTCCGCGGTCGCCTGGGCCGCCCGCACCGCCGCCGTCCACCACGCTCCCCTGCACCTGCTGCGGGTCCTCGAGATCACCCCCGACCAGGGGCTGGGCCTGGGCACCACCATCACCTCCGAGGACTACGAACGCCTGGAGGAACACGGCCGCTGGCTGCTGGAGGCCGCCGCCGCCGAGGCCGCCGAGGTCGACCCGAATCTCACCGTCACCACCGAACTGGCCACCGGCGCGATCATCCCCACCCTGCTCGAGCGCACCCGCTCGGCCCGCATGCTCGTCTCCGGCGCCCGCGGCCTCGGCGCGCTGCGCCGCGCCCTGCTCGGTTCGGTCAGCGCGGTCCTGGCCCGCCGCTCCCATTGCCCCTTCGTCGTGGTCCGCGACGGCGTCTCGCTCCCGCCCGACCTCCCCACCCGCCCCATCCTCGTCGGCGTCGACGGCACCAAGATCAGCGAGCCCGCCATCGCCGCCGCCCTCGACGAAGCCGCCGCCCGCGGCGTGGCCGTCATCGCCCTGCACGCCGAAGGCGCCTCCGACGACCCCGAAATGGACGCCCTCGACGACTACGTCCTGGCCGAATCCCTGGCCGGCTGGCAGGAGCGCTACCCCAACATCCGCATAGACCGCGAAACCACCCATGCCAGCCCCGAACGCTCCCTCCTCGACCTCTCCGCCGCCGCCCAACTCCTGGTGGTAGGCACCCGAGGCCGAGGCGGCTTCACCGGCAAGGTCTTCGGCTCCACCAGCCAATCCCTGCTCCTATCAGTCCAAACCCCCATCATGATCGCCCCCACCCCCTGACCCGCCCCCTCCTCCCCCAAATACCTGCTACCAGCACGACCGTACGGCTCGGTAGTCTGACCCAGACGCCCCCGTAGCCCAATTGGCAGAGGCAGTGGACTTAAAATCCACCAAGTGTCGGTTCGAACCCGACCGGGGGCACCCGTTCAGTATCTACACATTGCGCGACCGGGCGTTTTACGTTGCCGCTGTTGCGCCGTCGCCGGTCGTGGCTGTTTCCACTTGCCTCGCACTCACTTTCCCTTTCTGCCGCCGGTTACCAGGGCACTGGTCCGGCGTCGTCGAAGAAGCCGCCGGTCGGGCCGTTGTCCGGGAGGGTTGCGAGGTGGATTGCGATTGCGGCGCCCTGTTGGGGGGTGCGGAGGCCTCGGAAACCGTTGAGGTCGGTGGCGGTGAAGCCGGGGCAGCCGGAGTTGATCAGGATGTTGGTGTCGCTCAGTTCCTTGACGTATTGGATGGTGATGGCGTTGAGGAAGGCCTTCGACGCCGAGTAGGCGGTGGGGACCGGGCCCATGTCGATGTCGGGCGTGGTTTGCAGGGTGAGCGAGCCGACGCTGCTGGACATGTTGACGATTCGCGGTGAGGCCGAGCCGCGCAGCAGGGGGAGCATCGCGTTGGTGACCCGGATGACGCCGATCACGTTGGTTTCCACGACGGTTCGCACGGTGGCGGGATCGAGCGTGGTGGGTGTCTGCGGCACGGCGCCGGTGATCGCGGCATTGTTTACCAATACGTCGAGCCCTCCGGCATGGTCGGCGATCAGCTCGGCCGCGGCGGCGACACTCGCGTCGTCGTTCACGTCGAGCGGCACGCCGAACGCGGCGGCCCCGGCCGCGCGCAGCTTCTCCACGGCGGTCTCGCGGCGGTGCCGATCCCTCGCGCCCACACCGACCCGCCAGCCGAGTGCGCCCAGGCCCGCCGCGATCTCGTAGCCGATTCCTTTGTTCGCGCCGGTCACCAGCGCGATCGTCCGTTCACTCATGCCATCGATCTTGTCGCGCACTCGGGTGGGGCTTCCAACACCGATCGGGTGAGCGGCGATACCGCACGGGTATCGGTCGTGGTGAGCGCCGAATACAATGCCACGGTGGAGACCCGGGAGTTGCGATACTTCGTCGCCGTCGCCGAGGAGTTGCACTTCGGGCGCGCGGCACAACGGCTCGCGATGGCGCAACCGCCGCTGTCGCGGGCGATCCAGCAGCTGGAACGGCGACTCGGAGTCGTTCTGCTGCACCGTAATTCGCGCGCGATCACCTTGACCGAGGCCGGGACGGTATTGCTGCGAGAAGCCCGGCTCGCCCTCGAAGCGGTCGAGGCCGCCGAGCGCCGCACCCGCCGCGCCGCCGTCGACCGGCCCGGTGTGGCGCTGGCCGTCAAGGCCGGAGCGTCGAGCGAACTGTTGTCGAAGCTGCTCGACGCCTACGCCGCCGAACCCGGCGCTGTCGCGGTCGAGGTGGTGCTGTGCGGGCCCGGCGAACCGGAAAGGTTGCTGCGCAACGGAAGTGCCGACGTCGCCCTGCTCCACCGGCCCTACGACACCACGGCCGGATTCGACACCGAGGACCTGCACACCGAGCGGCAGATCGTGGTCTTGCCCGCCGGGCACCCCCTCGGCACCCGACCCCACCTATCGATGGCCGACGTCAACGCCCTCACCGACCTGCCCCTGCCGCGCTGGCCTCGACCGGACGGCAGTTATCCGGACGGCCCCGGCCCGCAGGTCCGCGACCACACCCAGTTGACCCAGCTGATCAGCCTCGGACGGGCCTGCGCGATCATGCCCGAATCGCTGCGAGTTCAGCTACGCGACCATCACGCCATCGTCCCGGTACCGGACGCACCGCCCGTCACGACCGTCATCGCCTGGCCACCACACAGCAGATCCAAAGCCGTTGCCGACCTGATCCGCACGGCAACCCGCCTCTAGCCGGGCTCGACCGCCCGGAAGTGTGGCGCCCGGCCGGTCGGATCGGCCGGTGCGGCGGGGTCGGTGGTGGCATGCTGGTGCGGCGGGTCGGCGGCACCGAAGGGAGCGCGGGAATGGCCGTTCACGTCACACACCCGGCCGAATTGGCCGAGTTGGATCTGTATGCCGCCTGGACCGAGGCTCCGGAGCTGAAGTCCAGCTTCGACCCGTTCGATTTCGATCAGCGCATGTCCGTGTACCGGCACCTGATCGACGCCACCAACGCGAAGGGGTTGTTCGGACCCGATAATCGCGGAAATCTGCTGTGGGGGCTCATGTTCCAGTTGCAGTGGCAATCCCGGACCGGCCGGCTCGGTGCGACGGGCCGCGGTATCGATCCGGACGCGGCGTGGGGGTACGGCAACTACTCGCTGAGTGTGGTGCCGTGGCTGGGAGCCGTGGACGCCGGGCTGGTAGCGGATCTGGAGCTGATCGGCCCCTCGGCGCCCTGCCGGTTCGACTACGCCCGCGGCGAGCGGGCCGACCGCATTGTGACACCGGAATTCATTGCAGGCGTGCGAGATTGGCGCGACTACTTCCGCTCGGTCATGGAGACCGAGCCCGGTTCCGACGACGAGCCACTGCGCCTGGCGCTGTGGAAGGCACACAAGACCGGCCTGGACGCGGTCGCCGGGCGCATCGCCGACATCGACCCCGGCTCGTACTCCACCGATGAGCTGACCTTCCTGCGCGGCTGGTGCCGCATGGTCGACTACCTGTGGGCCGCCGCCTGGCACACCGACTTCGACTTCATGGTCACCCACGGCCTGGACGTGCTCCCGGAACGACTGCTGCACGACAACGACAATCTGAAGGATCTGCCCGATACCGTCCGCCGCAATGTGGCCAACGTCCGCAAGCTGGCCGACACCCCGAACTGGCGCTACGCGATCGATCTGGGTCTGTGGCGGCGCATGATGCGCACCCGCCCCGCCCGCGACGAGGTCCTGACCATGCTCGACGTCGTCTTCAATCCCCCGGCGACAACCGGCGCGGACCGTCTCCGAGCCCTCCGCTACCTGCTGCGACCGTAAGCCAACCCGACCTCAGCCGGTGGCCACCGCGACGGGAGTGCCGTTGTCGGTACGGATTTCGATGCGGTGCACGGTGTCGGTCCGCAACGAAACCGCACCGGTCACCCGAATGGGGCTCACCGACGGCGTGGTCCAGGTGGCGGCGGGCTCGGCCTGCCCGTCGGGGCCGAGCACCATGGCGGTCAGGCGCTGCCCGGCCGGCAGGTCGCGCAGGGTGAGATGCAGTTCGGTGCCCCACGGCTTGGACGTGAGATCGATGGTGCCGCCGGATGTTCCGGACGCGGTGGTGAGCGCGATGGCACGGTCGGTGGCCGGTGCCCCCGGCCGGTCGGCGGGGTGGGCGACGAATCCGAGTGCGATGCCCGCGGCCAGCGCGGCGCTGGCGAGACCCGCGGTCGCGGCGACACGGCGTCTGCGCTGCGCGGCCCGGGCCGCGGTGACCGCCCGCAGCGTCTCCCGCAGCGCCACCGACGGCCGCTCGGTGGCGGGCGAATCCTCCCGTGGCACTTCGGCTGTGGCCAGCAGGCTCGGGACCACGGAGAATTCCGCCAGTTCGCGGCGGCAGGCCGCGCAATCGGCGGCGTGCGCGTCGACCGCGGCGCGATCGGCCGGGTCCAGTCCGCCCAGCACGTAGGCGCCGAGCAGGTGCCGATAGTGCTCGTGGCCGGGATCGGTCACCGGGTCACCCCCAATTCGTCGAAGATGGAACGCAGCGCGCGCACCGCGTAGTAACTGCGGGATTTGACCGTGCCCTCGGCGATTCCGAGCCGCGACGCGGTTTCCGCCACGGTGCGGTCGCGGTAATACAACTCGACCACGACGGCCCGATGCTCGGCCGAGAGCCGCGCCAGCGCCTCCGAGACCAGCCAGCCGTCGATGGCCCGATCCAGCGGATGATCGACGGCGGCCAGTTCGGCGAGCTCGACCGGCGTCGCCGGGCGGCGTTTCTCGGCGCGCCACCGGTCTATCAGCACCCGATGCGCGGTGGTGAGCAGCCAACCGCGGATCTCCGGGTCGGTGATGCCCGTGCGGCGCAAGGTATCCACCGATCGCCAGGCCCGCAACAGCACCTCCTGGGTGAGGTCCTCGACCTGATGCGGGTCGTGCCACCGGCTCCGGAGATAGGCGCGGATCGCGGGCCCGTGGGCGGCGTCGACCGCGGTCAGGAACTCCTCGTCCGAGACCGTTCGATGCGCCGCCCACGGCAGCCGCATCAGCGAATCGCCTCGCCCTGGGCGTCGAGCAGGAACCAGACGTCCATCACGCCCTGCCCGGCGGTATCGCCCGGATTCTTGTCGCCCGCAAAGTAATACAGCGGCTTGCCCGCATAACTGGCCTGTACCGCCCCGTCGGCACGCGTGAGGGTGCCGAGCTTGGCGGGATCGACCCCGGCGCCCGCGCTCACACCCCCGGGCACGGCGGGCCACTTCACCAGGCACTCACCCGTGCACGTCGAGACCCCCGGCGTGTCCTTGGTGAACAGATACAGCGCCCGCCCGGCCCCGTCGGCCAGTACCCGCCGCCCGCCGAGATCGCGCATCTCGACCGTTCCGACAGCCGAGCCAGGAGCCGCGGAGGTACTGGTCGGGGCGGTTGTGGTGGTGCCGGCGGACATGGTGGTGGCCGAGGCCGCGCTGCCCGCCGCGTCGGTCGTATTCGATCCGCACGCGGCCAGCACCGCTGCCCCGGCCACCGCGGCCGCAGCCGCCATCCAGCGTCGCAACGTCATAGGTGAGCTCCCATCCTCTGATTCCGCAAATGCGCTCAGAGGGACGCCGAGCCTTCCGGGCGGGTTCGAATCCACCCGTAACTGTGACGCGGATAACCTCCACCCACACCACCGACACGCCGGTCACCGATCGGAGCGAGCAAACCGATCAGGGATACGCCTGAATGACCTCGACGCCCACCAATGCGTTGAATGAATCGCAGCTGGCCCAGGACTGGTTCTGCCCGTACTGAATGGGACCGTATTTCCAGTAGGTGAAGGGAACCGGCCAGGCCACGCAGGTGAGTTTCACCTGATGCCAGGTCGGCAATTCACAATTGGACATTCCGCCGGTGTTGAAGATGTTGTAGACGTGGCAGTTGGCCTCCCACACCGGGACATCAGCCTGTGCAGTCCCGCCACCAGCGAGGACAGCACCCGCCGCAGCTGTGACAGCAACGGCACTCGCAGCAAGCCGCTTCGCAGAAAGCATTCCGACCTCCTGAATTGGTGTTTGACGAAAACATCGCACACCAACCACCCCCGTTACTACACAGCAAAGATCATCCGTGAATGCGTCCGGGATCAGCCGGTGGGCGGGATGTTCTGATTCAGTTGGAAGACATCTCG
>NZ_BJWY01000088.1 GCF_007990715.1 Nocardia seriolae NBRC 15557
GGACACTAGCATGAACCCAACCGTTTCAGACCTGTTTGGTCAGCCGCCCAGGGTACCGGTTCGACAACGTCCGCTACAAACCCGCAACCAGCGGTTACGGCTATCACGACGCAACGAACGGCGGGTGCGGGCTCAGTGCGGAGGGCGGCCCGCGATGATTTCCCCCTGGATCGCGAGCCCTGGATTGCCAGGCTCCCAGTAGTTTCCGTGGGCGAGCACATCAATCGGCAAGGCGCGCAGCACCGGAAGGTCGATACTCGGCCCCGAAGATGTGAAAACTGTTGCGCGAAATTCGCGATCCACCGGATCCACCCCGTGCAGAAACTGACCGAATCTCGGCACCGGGTCCGCCTGGTCGGCGGTGGCAAACACATGCGCACCGTTGCGGCCCGCAGGAATACCCTCCAAGCGCAATTCCGAAACGTTCCCGACACCGACGCCCGGGCTGCCCACGAACACCACCGCATCGGCGGCGAGCGAGTTAGCTCCGGACGCCGCGGCGCCGATCACCGTGCTCCCGTAGCTGTGCCCGATGACGGTGTTGTGGGACGCGATCCCGGCGTGTGTGGCCCGCAGTCCGGCCTCGAATCGATCCAGGGCGGGCGCGCCCGCCCTGGCCCGCCGATCCGCCATGGCATCCCCGACATCCGGTGGCGCGTCGTATCCGTACCAGGCGATGACCGAAGTCTTCGCCGTGGGATCCGCGCGCCGTGCCGCGTCGAGCAGCGCCCGGCACCGGTCCATGCCCACCCCGATCGCGGTGAGCGGGGAGCCGGTGCCCGGCACGAAGGTCGCGACATTGGCGGCGGTATCGGGATTGTTCAGTGCGATCACGCCGTGTCCACGCTCGTCGACGCCCAGCAGCAACCGCCCGGACGCACTCGTGCCGATCTGATCGGCCAGTGCCGCGTAACCGGCCAGCCGCGTCCGTACCTCTTCCCGCGCGGCCTCCCACTGCCGCTGCCGACTCCACCCGTCCGCGGTCGCGGGCAGGTTCGCACCGCGCGCCCAGTCGGGATGCCGATCCGCCAGCCGCCGCCCCTCGGCTTCGGCGGCGGACCGCAGGCGCGCCAGGGCCAGCCGGTTGTAGTGGTCGCGGGCCAGCGCGGGCAGCCCGTCCCGGCCGCCGATCAGCGGATCCGCGGCGAACAGTGCGTCCCGATCGGCGGGCGGGAGCGAATTCCACAGTGCACAAAGCTCTTTCGGGTCCTCCGGCAGATTCACCGCGCCGTCCAGGAAACCGGCCACCCGTATGGGCCCGCCCCCGCGCGGGTCGGCGTTCAACACCTCGAGCGCCTCCCCGGCGGCACGCAGCCGATTCCCCACCTGCTCATCGGTCTCCCCCGCGGCATCCAGCAGGGCTCCCAACCGCGCCTCCAGTTCCGCCGCCGTGGCATCGAACCCGGCCTGAAACACCAAGTCCAACACCGCGTTCCCCGTATCCGACCGCGGCGCCGTGACCGCCCCGTCCTCGCAGATCCGGCACCCGTGGGCCCGCGCCTCCCCCTCGATCTGCCGCACCAGCTCGCACACCCGCTCGAGCGCCGCCGCTGCCGCCAGCGCCTCGGCCACTTCGACCAAAGCGGCCCCGATGTGACTGGCGGCCACCTGGGACTCCACGGCCCGCAGTGCCGCAGCCGCCCCCGCTTCCCCCTGCCACCCTCCCACCGCCGCATCGATCACCCGCCCGACCCGCCCGATAGCCCCCGAAAACGCCGAATCAGCCTCCACCACAGTCGCACTGGCCGACCCCGCGACCCCCGGACTCCACCCCAGCACCTGTGACACCACCGCCCTCGCCATGCCACCGCCTGTCCGAGCCACCGAATTTGGTCCCCGAGAAGCCGGAAACGCCTTCCTGCCGCCAGCAGCGCCCGCCGCAACCGCCCGCCGTGCGTCCCGTCCCGCCGAGACCCTGTGCCTCCGCTCCGCCATCAGCCGATCGGGATATCGTCCGCCGCCTGTGCACCCCGGTTTGCGGGCTGATGCCGCAGCCCCGTCACCGGCGCGCTTCGGCCGGAATCCGCCGCGGCCGCTCGAAAACCGCTGGTGTGGATCCCGACCGGACTCAGGCCGGGACGACGGGAATTCCGCGAGAACAGCTGGGGCACCGAGGCCGTGCGGACGGGGCGGTCAGGAGGTGCCGTGTAGATAGGTGCCCAGCTGGGTTTCGAGGTTGTGCTGGGTTTCCTCGTAGGTGGTGGCGCCGTGATCGGCGGTGTCGGCGAATGTGTTCAGGTGGGTGGACATTCGGCGGAGGGCGGCCAGCAGCGGTTCGGTGACGCCGAGAGCGGCCGAACCGGTCGCGGAGTTCGGCATGGCGCGGGCGACCTGGGCTATGAGGTCGATCGGGTCGATGGCCGCGATGGCGGTGGCCTCGTTGCGGATGCCCGCGGCCATGATTCGGAGCGCCGTCAGATCGGTGCGGAGCATGTCTGTCATGTCTTCCCCCTTCGTCGTCCACACAGTAGCGAGGGTCGGGTGGGAGGGCAGGGCGAGAAAACCGGAATGTGGATAACGCAGTGGCTGTTCACATTCCGGCGCGATGCGGTGGTCAGCGGTCGGCGCGGGCGGCGTCGCGGGCCAGGGCGCGGGCGCGCTGTTCCTCGAAGCGGACCACGTCCTTGCCGAGTTTGTCGAGGTAGGACGCGAGGTCCTCGCGGGTCTGCTCGCCGCGCGGAGTGAAGTCGGTGCGGGAGAAGATGTTCCATTTGCGCAGCACGGGGAGGATGACCTCGTCGAGGTGCTGGCGCAGGTCGTAGATGCCGTGCTTGGCGATGAGGACGCTGTTGCGGCGGAAGTCGGGCATGCCGGCGCCGGGCATGCGGAAGTTCTCGATGACGGCGGTGATCGCGGCCAGCGCGTCGTCGGGGACCAGATCCAGCGCCGCGCCGCAGATATTGCGGTAGAAGACCATGTGCAGGTTCTCGTCCGCGGCGACGTGGGTGAGAATGCGGTCTGCGATGGGGTCCCGGCAGGCTTTTCCGGTATTGCGGTGGGAGACCCGGGTGGCGAGCTCCTGAAATGTCACATAGGCGACTCCGTGCAGGACGGCGTGGTCGCCGGTGCCGGCGGGGTCGTCGACGCCGTGGCCCATGCAGGTCATCCGGGCCCGTTCGAGCGCGACGGGATCGACGCCGCGGGTGACCACGAGGTAGTCGCGCAGCACGATGCCGTGCCGGTGCTCCTCGGCGGTCCAGCGGTCCACCCAGGTGCGCCACGCGCCGTCCCGGGAGAAGGACTCGGAGATGAGGCGGTGATAGGAGGGCAAATTGTCCTCGGTGAGCAGATCGGTGATCATGGCGGCGCGGGCCACCGGGTCGAGCCTGGATTGCTCCGGCTCCCAATCGATTCCGCCCATGGCCGCGAAATTGCGGCCCTCGTCCCAGGGCACGTAGTCGTGCGGGTGCCACTCCTTGGCCATCGATAGGTGCCGGTTCAGATTCGCTTCCGCCACCGGCTCCAGTTCGGCCAGCACTGCCGTCGCGGTCATCGATGCTGCCGTTGCCGTCGTGGATACCGCCGTCGCGGTCGTGGATTCAGCCACGTCGTGTCCCTGCTTGTACGACTTGTCCGGATCTGGGCCGTTCCCGGCGACCGATCCGCATCCGCTCGCGAGCCTACTCGGATGTCGCGCGAATCGCTCTGCGGCGCTTTCAAGACGACCGTTCCGTTCCCGAGAACTTTTGCGACTATTCGGGCAAAGCCGCGGCGATTTGCGCAATGCCGATCCCCGCGCCGCGCCGCGCGTTAATGTTGATCCGCGCGTACGCGATTCACCAGGGAAATCACGCCTGCATTACCTGAGGAGGGGGCAGATGGCGGCCGTTCCCGCAGCGGCGAGAAAGGCCGATCCCACAGCGGCGGCAGAGGTCACAGCGGAGCCAACGGCCGCAGCGCCGACGAAGTCCGCAGCGGCGAGAAAAGCATTGCCGACCATAGTCTTCACCGTGGCGATAGCGGCCGCGGCGGTCTGGCAGCGCAAGGCGGTGCTGGCCGGACTGCACGCCCTCGCCGGGGCCGATCCACGCTGGCTGATCGTGGCCGCGCTGGCCACCCTGGCGCTCTGGCCCACTTCGGTTTTCATGCTGCGCGGATCCATCCCCGCCGACACCTCCGCCCGGCAACTGTTCGCCCTGCAACTCGCGGTGCCCGCCATCGGATTGGTCCCCGCCGCCTCGCTGCTGCTGCGGCTACGCTTCCTGCGCCGAACCGGGCTCAGCCACACCGGCGCGCTCGCCTCCATGGCGCTGATGGGTTTCGCCGCACTGGTGGTGCGAATCCCGCTGGTGGTGATCGCGGCGCTGGCCGCGCCGGGCCTGATGAGCCGCAATGGCGCGCAACCGCCGTGGCACGACCTGGGTGCCCGCGCCGCAAGCTGGTGGCAGCACGCTGTCGGCGAGAATCCTTGGCGCACGGCCGGAATCATGATCGCCGCGCTGCTCGTGACCGCCGCGCTGGTGGCCACGGCGGCGCTGGCCCTGCATCGCCGGGTGCGCGCGCACGGCGGGTGGCGGGGGCTGCCCGCGCGCCTGCGCCATGCCCGCTCGGATGCGGAATTCGCCTGGAAATCGGTGGCCGCCACCGCGGTCCGGCCCAGGCAGGCCGCCGCGCTGTGGAGCTGCGCGCTGCTGCAGCCGCTGCTCATGGTGGTGGCGCTGTGGGCGGTGCTGCACGCCGTCGGCGCGGACCTCAGCCTGCCCGACACCTTCGTGGTCGAACTGGTGACCGTGGCCCTGGCCCCGCTGCTGCCCTCCCCCAATGGCGTGGCCACCAAGGAGATCACCATTGCCGCGGGCCTGACCGCCGTCGCGGGTCTGACCGCCGGGGTGGCGGTCGGCGCAGCCCTGGGATTCCGGCTCCTCACCTTCTGGTGCCAGATCCCGCTGGGCCTCGCCTCATTCGCCTATCTGAACCATCGCCGCGCCATCTAGCCGCGCGGCCGTATCGGAGTCAGTTGTTCTTCTGGCAATCGATGGTGGCGTACTTGGCGACCCCGCCCCAGGTGGTCTGGGCGACGCCGGTCGCCTGCTTCTTGCCCCACTTGGCCTCGATGGTCAGCGTCGGCAGCGTCTCGCCCGCCCACGTCTGTGCATTGCAGGTGTAGGTCGGCACGGCGGCCTCGGCGGGCGCGGCGGCGACCATGCCGACGGCCGGCGCCACCGCCAATACGGCCACGGGCAGGCCGATCAGGTACTTCTTGCTCACGTCGACTCCTTGTGCGATCTCGGGGTGAGCCCGGCAAACAGCAGCCCGAATTCTCGCACGGCTTCGGCGAGCCCGCCCGCGAACGTCGCGATCATGACGCACGATGGGGGCACTTTCGGTGCCCCCGCGGCGTTGATCAGCGTAGGGGCGGCCATTACGAAGGAGTTCGCCATGTCGTTCATCGGGGGCCTACTCGGCCTGGTCCTGACCCTGTTCATGCTGGTGCTGATCGCGCGCCTGATCCTGGACTGGATCGTCACCCTCAGCGACAACCCCCAGGGCGTCCGCAAGCCCCGCGAGATCGCGCACCGGCTCACCGAGCCCGTCATCGCCCCGGTCCGCCGGGTGCTGCGCCCGGTCCGGCTCGGCGGCGTTCAGATCGATCTGGCGTTCACCGTCGTGTTCATCGCCGTCCTGGTACTGCGCGCGGTCGCGTTCAGCCTGTAGCCCGCCCGCGGCTCGTGGTTCCCGGAACAACCTGTGGCCGACGGTGATTGGATGGGGTCATGACGAGTGCTGATTTGCTGGTGGACGGTTTCGGACGGGTCGGGGAGAACGTGCACGGGGCGGTGGCCGGGCTCACCACCGACGAGCTGGCGGCCCGGCTGGATCCCGACGCCAACTCGATCGCCTGGCTGATCTGGCATCTCACCCGCGTACAGGACGACCACATCGCGGAGGTGGCGGGGCTGAAGCAGGTGTGGACCGCCGCGGGCTGGGCGGAACGCTTCGGCCTGCCCTTCGACGACGCCGCCACCGGATACGCCCACACCTCGGCGGATGTGGCCCGGCTGGAAGGCGTTCCGGCCGAGCTGCTGCTGGGCTACTTCGACGCCGTACACGCCCAGACCCTCGAGTACGTCTCGAAGCTGACCGACGCCGATCTCCCCCGCATCGTCGACACCCGCTGGGATCCGCCGGTCACCCTCGGCGTCCGCCTGATCAGCGTGATCGACGACGACATCCAGCACGCGGGTCAGGCCGCCTTCATCCGCGGGGTGCTGCTGCGGCGTCGCTGACCTCGGGCCACTCGTATCGGACACCGGTGAGCCGTTCGCTCAGGCTCCACAGCCAGCGGGCATAGGCGCGGCTGTAGGCCAGCGGGTTCCGCAAGGTCCGGCGCGGGAATCCGGCCACCTCGAATCCCGGTCCGATATAGGTGTTTCCGGGCAGATCGGGGACGGTGGCGGCGAAAAGCTGAGGGAGCGCGCCCATTCGGTCGGGCTGGGCGAGGCTGTGCAGGATCTGCTGCGGAACCGCGGCGAGCGCTCCCGCCAGACCCCGTTCGCCGTTCCGGTCGTAGAGGTTGGTCGCCGAGAGCCCCGGGTGCGCCGCGGTGGCGATCAGGGCGGTCCCGGCGGCGCGGGCGCGCCGATCCAGCTCGGCG
Organism: Nocardia seriolae NBRC 15557; assembly: GCF_007990715.1. Lineage (GTDB taxonomy): Bacteria > Actinomycetota > Actinomycetes > Mycobacteriales > Mycobacteriaceae > Nocardia > Nocardia seriolae. Next base: position 6,596 of record NZ_BJWY01000088.1, read on the forward strand.
GTGAAAAGCAGGTTCGCCAGCTTGGATTGGGAGTAGGCGGGCCAGCGCAGATACAGCCGTCGCCAATTCGGATCGACCGGATTGATGATGCCGCCCCACGCGGCGATCGAGGATACGTTCACCACCCGCGGCCGCTCCGCCCGCAGCAGCGCGGGCAGGATCGCGCCGGTGAAGGCGAAGTGCCCCAGGTGATTGGTACCGAACTGGGCATCGAAGCCGTCGGCGGTGCGCGAACGCGGCACCGCCATCACTCCGGCATTGTTGACCAGCAGATCGACGACGCCGACGCTGACGTCGACATGGTCGGCGGCACGGCGCACCGCGGCCAGATCGGCCAGATCCAGCGGCAGCACTTCGGGTTTCGGGCCGACGGCCGCGGCGGCGACCGCCTTGATCTCGTTGCGGCAGGCCAGCAGCACCCGCGCGCCCTTGGCGGCCAGGGCCTCGGCGGTCCGCAGGCCCAGACCGCTGTTGGCGCCGGTGACGATCGCGGTCCTGCCGGTCTGGTCCGGTATGTCGGCCGCGGTCCAGCGTCGCGGAATTACGGGAGCCGAGCTCATGTGGCGATCCCCCTCCTCTGCCTGTCCCAGACAATCTATCCGAAGATTGCGGGCTACGGCAATCCGGCGGCTCGCGGTGCGACCGTCTCCTCGTCGCGCCGCACCGCCGCGGACACCTCCGGCCACCAGACCGGCAGTTCCCGCGACAGGTGCTCGATCTCGAACAGCGACAGCAGGGCGATGCAGCTGGCGACCTTGCGCGCGAAGGTGGTCAGATCCGGCGGCAGCGTCATCTGCCGGAAGACATTCGAGAGGCGGACGGTGGCGATGGCCGTCACCTGTTCCCGCAGCCAGGAGCTGGTCATGCGGAAATCCGGTTGCAGCGGAATCCTTTTGAACGGCTCGACGACCCGGATCAGCTCCTCGACATCGAATTCCTGCCCGGCGGCCACGAATCCGTGCCGACGCAGCGCGACGTCCAGCTCCGCCGGACCGCCGTTGTAGACCGCGTCGCCGATATCGATGAGCATGGTCAGGAAGTTGTCCGGGTATTTGTCGCACGCGCCGAAGTCGACCGCGGCGATGCGCCCGTCGGGGAGCACGAAGAAGTTCCCCGGATGCACGTCGGCATAGAGCACTCCGCAGCGGCGCGCCATGGCCTCGAGCATGCGGAACACCCCGAGGCCGACGCGGCTCAACTCCGCCGGAGGTCCGGATTCGACCAGCCGGGTGAGCGGACGGCCGTCGACCCATTCGCTGATGAGCACCTCGTCGGCGACCTCGATCACCGCGGGCACCAGGAAGTCCGGGTCGCCGGCGAAGGCGTCGGCGCAGCGCTGCTGATATCCGGCCACGCGCCGGTAGTCCAGTTCGTCGCCGACCATGGCGCACACGGTGGCGATCACCGCGTCCACATCCGCGCCGGGCATGAGCGCGCGCAGCACCCCCGAAAGGCCGCGCAGGTGCGACAGATCCGCGGCCACCGCCTCGCGCGCGCCCGGATACATGACCTTGACCGCGACCGCGCCCCCGTCGTGCCACACCGCGCGGTGCACCTGGCCCAGTGAGGCCGCGGCGGCCGGGCGGTCCTCGAATTCCCGGAACAGCCGCCGCCATTCGGGTCCGAAGCCGCGTTCCAGGGCCCCGTGCACCAGGATCGGCATCATCGGCGGGGCGGAGTCCTGCAATCGGCTCAGCGCCCGCCCGGCGACCTCCGCGGCCTCGAACGGGATGGCGGCCCGGAACAGTCCGGCCAGCTGCCCGAGTTTGGCCGCGCACCCGCGCAATTCGCCCAGCACGTCGGCGAGGTGTTCGGCGGTGCGCAGCTGGATATCGTGCTCGACCTCGGCGGCGGAGGCGCCCATCAGCCGCCGCCCGCGCCCGGCGACCCAGCGCCCGGCATAGGCGACCGGCACCGTGGCGAGCTTGGCGTCGCGGCCGATCCGGGTGGTCGGGGGCATCCCCGTCGCACGCCGCGTTCGCCCGGGAAACCGGATCACCTTGCCGGCCCGGCCGGAATCGATATCCACCATCAACCACACACCCCACACAGTCGCTGCTGCGTGAAGTGTGCCAGGCGAGACTGCCCGCCGACCAGAGACCGCGTGTGGGTGGACAGCAGTATGCGCGGAAGAACCAGCGATGCCTGGCGGGAATCCAGCACCGACCCTATTCTGTCTGAGACAATTCGGTAGTCAGGGAGCAGCGCAATGCCCACCATCATCATCGTCGCCGCCGTGATTCTCGTACTGGGCGCGCTCGGCGCGGGAATCGCGGCGGCCGTCCTGCACGGCTGGTCCCGGGCGGTCGTGGCCGGGGCCGGATTCTCGGTGCGGCAACTGTCCTCCGCACAACTCGACGAATTTCTGAGCGAGGCGACCTTCCGCGTGACCGTGCGGCGCGAATTCCCCTTCCCGCCGCACAAGGTCTGGGACGCCCTGCAACTCGACGGCGCCTTCTCCTGGATTCCGTTCGTCGGCGGGATCCGCTATCTCGACGACTACCGCCGCGAGGGCGCGACGCGCACCTTCGACGCGACACTGTTCGCCTGCGCGGAAAAAGTCGTCACCGTGGCACCGCACAAACAACTCGGCGTCACCGGCACGCGAATTTCGATTCCCTTCGCCATCGACGCCTTCGCACAGGACTACCGGCTCGCCGAAACCACCGGCGGCTCCGCCCTCACCTGGACCATTGCCTTCCGGCCGCGCCTGGGCGCGGGCCTGCCGCTGCGCTGGGCCGCGCCGTTCGTCCGGCCTTTCCTGTCCGCGGCCATCAAGGGTCTGACGTCTCGCATCTGAGTGTCGTCCTGCCGCAATGGGATTCTCGGGTTAGCCTCGCAAGCGCTCGCGAAACCTCTGCAGGAATAGCCAATTGGTCGCAAAGGATACGAAAAGTGAATAGCCTGGCAGACTTCTCCACCCGCAACGGCGGATTTCGCAGTGTAGTGGTGACGGCGGTGGAAATGACCACCTCGATCGCCCCCGATACCGAGGGCACCTGGCAGGGACTGCTATCCGGGGCCAGCGGTATCGCCACCCTCACCGATCCGGACATCACGAAGCTGAACCTGCCGGTCACCATCGGCGGCAAACTCGCGGCGGATCCGACCGACGAGCTCGATCGCATCAAGAAGCGCCGCATGTGTTACGTGCAGCAAATGTCGTATGTGATGGGAAAACGCCTGTGGGCCACCGCCGGTAGCCCCGAGGTCGACAAGGATCGGCTGGGCGTGTGCATCGGCACCGGGCTGGGCGGGGCGGACACCATCGTGGACGCCAATGACGCCATGCGCGACCACGGCTATCGCAAGGTGTCGCCGTTCGCAGTGCCCATGTCCATGCCCAATGGCGTGTCCGGAGTGGTCGGGCTGGAGATCGGGGCGCGCGCGAGCCTGGTCACGCCGGTGTCGGCGTGCGCGTCGGGCAATGAGGCGCTGGTGCACGCGTGGCGGTCCATCGTGCTGGGCGAGGCGGACATGGTGGTGGCCGGCGGGGTCGAGGGCTACATCAATCCGGTTGCCATCGCCGGGTTCTCCATGGCCCGGGCGCTGAGCACCCGGCTCGACGAGCCCGAACGCGCCTCGCGGCCCTTCGATCGCGATCGCGACGGGTTCGTGTTCGGCGAGGCCGCGGCGCTGCTGCTGGTCGAGTCCGAGGAGCACGCGCTGGCGCGCGGGGCGCAGCCCTTGGCGCGGCTGCTGGGTGCGGGGCTCACCGCCGACGGCTATCACATGGTCGCCCCCGATCCGGAGGGGCTGGGGTGCGCGCGGGCCATGCGCCGGGCCATCGAATCGGCGGGGGTGAGCGCCGCCGAGGTGGATCACGTCAATGCCCACGCCACCGGCACCAGCATCGGAGATCTGTCCAAGGCCAAGGGGATTGCCGCGGCGGTCGGGAATCACCCGTCGGTGTACGCGCCCAAATCCGCGCTCGGGCATTCGGTGGGCGCGGTCGGCGCGCTGGAGGCGATCATCTCCGTGCTGACCCTGCGTGACCAGGTGATTCCGCCGACCTTGAACCTCGAGAACCAGGATCCCGAGGTGGATCTGGACGTGGTGCACACCAAGCCGCGGCACACCGAAGTCGAGTTCGCGCTGAACAACTCGTTCGGGTTCGGCGGGCACAATGCGGCGGTGCTCTTCGGTCGCTACTGAGACTTCCGGCCACGCCCGAATCTTCCGGCCAGATAGTCGTCGAGGCGGGCCGGCACGCGGCGGCGGGTAACGCGGATGGGTGAAGGCGGGTTGCGCCCCGCCACCCGGACGATGGTGCGGGCGATGTGCTCCGAGCCGTCTTCGTGAATTCCGGTGTCCGCCGGAGCCGGATCGACGGCGGTGACGCGCACACCGGTCCCGGCGAGCTCCAATCGCAGTCCCTCGGTGAGCATTCGGGCGGCGGCCCGGGTGGCGCAGTACGCGGCGCTCACCGGCATCGAGGTGTCGGCCGCCGCCGAAGTCACGTTGATGATGTGCCCGCCACCGGATTCGATCATCTGCCGCCCGAAAGAGGTGCAGGCGTGTGCCAATCCCCAGACGTTCACGCCCATGAGGCGGTCCCATTCGTCGAGGGTGTGTTCGAGAAACGGTCCGGCCGTGGCGTATCCGGCGGTATTGACCAGCACTTTCGGGACTTCGAACTCGGCACGCACGTCCTCCGCGAAGTCCGCCACGGCCGCCGCGTCGGCCACGTCCACCGCGAAGGGCGTGGCGTCGCCGCCGAATTCGGTGATGCTCTCCGCTGTTGCGACCGCGCGGTCCTTGTCCAGGTCGGCGACGATGACCACGGCCCGCTCGCGCGCGAAGTGCCGGGCCACCGCGCGGCCGATGCCCTCCCCGGCACCGGTTACGACGACAACCTCGTTGTCGAAGCCTGTCATGAGTGGTCTCCCCCGCTGACACCTACTGTCCCAGACAGAGTACACTCTAGCTTTTTCATCGGAGGAGCGGAATGCAGCGCCTGAGACACAAACCCTTCCACCCCGAGATCGCGGTGGTCACCGGTGCGGGCAGCGGCATCGGGCGCGGTACCGCCAAGGCGCTGGCGGCGCGCGGGGCCGAGGTGGTGGTCGCCGACATCAACTTCGCGACCGCGAACGACACGGTGGCACTGATCCGTTCGGCCGGCGGCTCGGCCTTCCCCTACGCCCTCGATGTCGGCGATCCCTTCGCGCTGGAGGCCTTCGCGGAGTACGTGGAATCCGCGCACGGGGTCCCCGATGTGGTGGTCAACAATGCCGGAATCGTGGTCGGCGGGCCGTTCTTCGAGATCCGGCCCGCCGATCTGCACCGCATCGCCGCGGTCAACCTCACCGCGATCGTGCACGGCTGCAAGCTCTTCGGCGCGCAGATGGCCGCGCGCGGGCGCGGCGGGCAGCTGGTCAATGTCTCCTCGATGGCAGCCTTCGCGCCGATGCGGCTGGGCACCCCGTACGCCTTCACCTCGGCGGCGGTGCGGCATTTCAGCGAAACCCTGCGCACCGAACTGGCCGCCGAGCGCATCGGGGTGACCGTGGTGTGCCCCGGCCTGATCGCCACCAATCTGGCCGCCACCGCCACCCTGGCAACGCTGCGCCCCGAACAGGTCGCCATCACCCGCCAGCTCGTGGTGAAGGGCATGACGCTGCTCGGCATGCATCCCGACCGGGCGGGCCGCAAGATCGTCGAAGCGGCCGAGCACAACCGCGCCCTGGTCCCGCTCCGCCTGGAATCGTGGCTGGCTCACCGCCTCACGCGCGCCTTCCCCCGCACCACCCGCACCCTCATGCGGGTGATCACCGGACCCGAGGTCGACCACGTCGTGCGATTCGTGATCGACCACCCCGGTTTCCTCGGCGTGGCCCGGGAGGCGGCCGAGATAATGCCCCAACGTCGCGGACTCCAAACGTATTGGGAGCCGCCCGAATACGATGATCCCCCAGCACCACCGATTCCACTGAGGAGATAGCTCGATGACCGACCGGACCCCCGCCGAACCCCCGACCCGCAGCGCCCGGGTGATCCTGGTCGTCATGGCGATCGCCGTGATCACCGCACTGGTCACCGCGGCCATGGTGGCCGGGGGCTGAGCAGGCGTTACTAGGCGGCCTCGCCCTCGGCGGCGTAGCCGGGGAGCCACTGTTCGACCTGGGCGAGGAAGGGGCCCTCGGCGTCCAATTGGGCGCAGACACCGATGATTCCGCCGAGCACTCGACCGAGCATGACCAGGTCCGGGAGTTCGGGTGGGATACGGACGGCGAGGGTGTTGGTCACGGACATGTTCTTGGCGTCCGTGGCGCGGGCCATGTGGTCCTGGAGCAGGCGGCGGGTGATGTGCAGCGTGGGGCCGTGCAGTTCGGCGACCAGGGGTGCGATCACGGATTTGATCGGTGCCGGGTCGAGGTCGTGGCCGGGGCGGACGAAACCGTTGGCGCGCAGGGCTTCGAAGAGGGCGTCGTAGTCCTGGGCCATGGCCAGGCGGGCCAGTTCGCCGACGACCGGGGGCAGGCCGTCGGGCAGGGCGATGGTCGCGCCGAAGTCGATGATGCCCAGGCGGCCGTCCGGGAGCAGCTGGAAGTTGCCCGGGTGCGGGTCGCAGTGCAGGTAGCCGACGCGCGCCGGGGTGCTCAGCGCGAACTCGGCCAGCAGCAGACCGGCCCGATTGCGTTGCGCCACCGTGCCCTCGGCGATGATGCGGTTCAGCGGCACCGCGTCCATCCACTCGGTGACCATGACCTTCGGCGCGCTCGCGATCACCTTCGGGACGAAGAAGCGCGGATCGTCGGCGAAGGCCTTGGCGAAGCGGCGCTGATGCTCGGCCTCGATGCGGTAGTCGAGTTCATCGGCGGTGCGCTCGACGAATTCGTCGATGAGCGCGCGCACGTCGACACCGGGCATGAAGACGCCGAAGGTGCCCGAGAGCATCTTCAGCAGTTTGAGATCCGACATCAGGGCCTCGTCCGCGCCCGGGTACTGGATCTTCACCGCGACCACGCGGCCGTCCTTCCATACCGCGCGATGCACCTGGCCGATGCTGGCCGCCGCCACCGGCCGGTCCTCGAATTCGGCGAAGCGCTCCCGCCAGCCGGTGCCCAGCTGCTCGTCGAGCATGCGATGGGCCTGCTGGACCGGCATGGGCGGGGCCTGATTCTGCAAGCGGGTCAGGGCCTCCCGGTAGCGGTCGGCGAAGCGCGGCGGGACCGCGGCCTCGGCGACGCTGAGCGCCTGGCCGAGTTTCATGGCCCCGCCCTTGAGTTCGCCGAGCACGCGGAAGACCTCGTCGGCTGCCTTGTCGATGAGGGCCTCGTCGACGGCGCCGCGTTCCGCGCCGGTGATGATGGCCTTGCCGGTGGCGGTCAGGCGGCGCGCCACGATTCCCATGGGCAGGGCGGCCAGTTTCGCCGAACGTGCCAGACCGGTCCGTCTCTTGCCTGCCATGGGTGCCTCGATTCGGTTCGCCGTCAATGGGGTTCGGGTGCCTCGCCCACCCTCGAACCTAAATTGTCTCAGACACCACGTCAATCGGTATGTATCGCAACATTTTCCCGATCTCAGGCCGTAGCGCCGTGCCGCTGCTCCTCGGAATCGACATCCAGGCCGACCAATTCGTCGAATGCGGCCAGCACCTTCTCGTGGTACATGCCGAACAGATCCTCGAACAACGCCAGCTGCGCCTGCGAGGGACCGCCCTCGGACTCCCACACCGCCAGCAGCGCCCGCCACACCAGCACGTGCAGGTCGGGCGAGACCGCGAAGTAGGCCTCCACCGCCTCGGGCACCTCGAACAGCATCTCCCCCACCGAGTTCAGCACCGCGCGCTGCATGGTGTGGCCGAGATCGGTGAGTATCAGGCGCACCAGCCCCACCTCGAGCTCGAGCAGGCGGGCGTGATCGGGCTCGGGAACGCGGGCGCAGGTTTCGAGTTCGTCGACCGCCGCGGTCAGCGCCGCCGGGTCGATGCCACGCTCGGCCTCGGTGTAATCCAGCAGCGCCTCGAGCACGACGGCGCGCTCGGTCGCCACGATATTGCCGAACATCTCCGCGGCCACCTCGGGCGCGTGCATGGAGAGCCGGAAGAGCCTGCGGTACACGTCGACCCCACCGCCGCCGCGCACATCGCGCACGGTGAATCCGCGCCCGCGATGCGCGTCGACGAACCCGTAGGACTCCAGGCGCCCCAGCACCAATTGCGCGGTGGCCCGGTTCATCTCGAATTCGTCGGCGACCTGGCGGACCGACGGCATCAGATCACCGGGCGCGTACTCCCCGGTCGCGACGCGGCGAGCGAGCTCGTCCGCCACATCGGCGACAACCGTCTGGGCACCCATCCTGTCACCTTTCGACAACTATCGGATACGTCCCAGACAGTTTAGACTTTCGTGTGCCAAACTGCACGTGCATGCACCCCCGGCGGGCCGCGAATCAGGCATGACGGTCGTCACGTATCTCCGGAAGGAATACGGCCCGGGAATGTCGTGCCGTAAGCACACGACGAGGTGAGCAATGTCGATCCGGCGAATCGGGGTACCGGGGGCGGACGGGGGCCGGCCGCCCGTGCGCGCCGCCGTCCGCAATGCCAGAATCGCCGGTCTCCCGGTCGCTTTCGCCGGACGCCAGGTCGCCGGGGTCGGCAAGCGGGCGCTGGGCCGCTCGGCCGCCGAGGTCGACCTCGAGATCCAGATGCGTACCGCCCAGCACATTTTCGAGGTGCTCGGCGAATTGAAGGGCTGTGCCACCAAGCTCGGCCAATTGCTCTCGCTGTATGAACTAGCGCTGCCCTCCGAGATCGCCGCGCCGTACCGAACAGCCCTGGCCCAACTCCAGGATTCGGTGCCGACCATGCTGCCCGGCACCGTGTGCGAGGCCATGGCCGCGGGCATGGGCGAGAACTGGCGGCGGCACTTCACCGAGTTCGACGACCGGCGCGCCTCGGCGGCCTCCATCGGGCAGGTGCACCGCGCGGTGTGGCGGGACGGGCGGCCGGTGGCGGTCAAGGTGATGTACCCCGGCGCGCACCGGGCGGTGCTCGCCGATCTCGAACAGCTGCGCCGAATCTCGGTGCTGGCCACCGTTTTCGCGCCCGGCGCGGATGTACCCGCGGTGACCGAGGCCATCTGCGCCTGCGTCGCCGAGGAACTCGACTACGCCGCCGAGGCCGAGCACCAGCGCCGCTTCGCCGCGGCCTACGCCGACGACCCCGACTTCGTGGTGCCGAATGTGGTCACCCAGCGCGGCGATGTGATCGTCACCGAATGGCTCACCGGCACACCGGTTTCCCGCATCATCGAATCCGGGGCGCCCGCGGAGCGCAGCCGCGTCGGCATGCTCATCATCCGATTCCTGCTGTCCTCGTGGTCGCGCACCGGACTGTTGTACTGCGATCCGCACCCGGGCAACTTCCGGGTGCTGCCCGACGGGCGGCTGGGCGTGATGGATTTCGGGGCCTGCACGCCCTGGCCGCCCCCGGGTTTCGAGCAGCTCGTCGGCGACCTGATGGACGCCGCGTTCAACGGCGGCATACCGGAATTGGACGCCGCGATCCGCCGCCACGGCTTCGTCCGCCCCGGCCGTCCCTATGATGTGGCGGCGCTGGCCGAGGGCCTGGACACCGTCGGCGAACCGCTCACCGTGCCCACTTTCCACCTCACCACGGCCTGGCTGCGCGGCCACGTCCGCTCGGTGCTGGCCCCCCGCCTGTCCAACGTGCACCGCCAACTCGACATGCCCGCCTACTTCACCCCCTTCGCGCGTTCCTTCCTCACCGCCCTCGGCGTGGTGTGCCAACTCGAGACCGAGGGCCCCATCCGCGCCGAATTCGCCCGCTGGTCACCGGAATTGGCGGCCGTCTTCGAACGCTACGACGCCGATCGCGCCCAGCCCACCGACCTCGCGGTGGTCCGCCACCTGCGCACTGTCCCCACCGGCCGCCGCGCCTCGGTGGTCGGCTGACGATCCGGAAACGGGTTCGCCGCCCGGGTGTCGCGGCCTACCATTTCCTGGGAGGTGCGCCATGACGAAGGTGCTCTTGATTACCGGAGATGCCGCCGAGGATCTCGAGGTCATGTACCCCTACCAGCGTCTGCTGGAGGAGGGCTACGAGGTCGATATCGCGGCACCGACCCGGAAGAAACTCCAGTTCGTGGTCCACGACTTCACCGAGGGCTTCGACACCTACACCGAGAAGCCGGGCCGAACCTGGCCCGCCGATCTCGCGTTCGCCGAGGTCGACCCGAGTCAGTATGCGGCACTGGTCATTCCGGGCGGCCGGGCCCCGGAGTACCTGCGCCGAGATCCGGATTGCCAGCGCATCGTCCAGCATTTCGCGGCCGCCCACAAGCCGATCGCCGCACTCTGCCACGGACCGCTGATCCTGGCCGCCGCCGGCGTACTGCGAGACCGTTCCGCGAGCAGCTACCCGGCGCTCGAACCCGACGTGCTCGCCGCCGGCGCCCAATGGGTCGACAGCCCCGACCACATCGACGGCAACCTCATCACCGGCCGCGCCTGGCCCGACCACCCCCAGTGGATGCGAGCCTTCCTCGAGGTCCTCCGCAAGGAGGTCGGGAGGTAGCGCAAGCCTGTCGGCGGGCACAGGGCGGGTCCGGGGAGGGGCATAGGGCGGGTCTATGGATGCATCGGATTGTGACTGCTACCGGGGGATGTGGGGGTCGGCGAAGGTTGAGGCATGACCACTTTGTCCTTCCGCCGCACCGCTGATGCAGTCCCTGCAACCCGGGCCGGAGCGTCCGCGCGGGCGGGTGAGCGGGAGGGTTGGGAGCCGATTCGGTACCTGGCTCCCAACTGGTTCGCCGTGGTGATGGGCACCGGGATCATCGCCAATGCCGCGGCCACTCTGCCCTTGCAGTTCGTCGGCTTGCGCGCTGCCGCCACCGTGGTGTGGGGGTTGGCCTCGGTGATTCTGATCGTGCTGGCCGGGGCCTGGGTGCTGCACTGGCGGCGGTACCCCGACGAGGCACGGGGGCACGGGATGCATCCGATCATGATGCAGTTCTACGGCGCGGTGCCGATGGCGCTGATGACCGTCGGCGCCGGAACCCTGATGCTCGGCAAGGACGTCATCGGACTGACCGCCGCACTGACCGTGGACTGGGTGTTGTGGTCCGCCGGAACCGTTTTCGGGTTGCTGACCGCCGCCAGCATCCCCTACCGGATGATCACCCGGCACAGTTTCGACCCGGACTCGGCCTTCGGCGGCTGGCTGATGCCGGTGGTGCCGCCCATGGTCTCGGCCGCGCTGGGCGCGCTGCTGGTCCCCTATGCCCCCGAGGGCCAGGCCCGCCTGACCATGTTCGTCCTCTGCCTGGCCATGTTCGGCCTGAGCCTGATCGCCGCCCTGGTCACCATCACCCTGATCTGGTCGCGCCTGCTGCACCACGGCCTGCCCCCGGTCGGCATGGTCGCCACCGTCTGGCTGGTGCTTGGCCCGCTGGGCCAGGGCGTCACCGCCTCCGGTGCGCTGGCCAATGTCGCACCCACCGTGTTCGACCAGGACCAGGCCACCGGACTGCAGGTCTTCTCGATGCTGTTCGGCATTCCCGCCTGGGGATTCGCCATGCTGTGGCTGGTGCTCGCCATCGCCGTGACCTGGCACGCCCGCAAGTCCATGCCCTTCAACCTGACCTGGTGGGGTTTCACCTTCCCCCTCGGCTGCTGCGTCACCGGCAGCACCGCCCTGTACCAGCACACCGGGGCCAACCTGTTCGCGGTCACCGCCGTGACCCTCTACGCCCTGCTGGTGGCGGCCTGGGCCGTGGTCGCCGCCAAGACCGTGCGCGGCATCATGGTCGGAACCCTGCTGCGCCCCGCCCGCTAGATCCGCGATTTCCCCGGCCGGGGTGCGCCACGAGCGCATCCCGGCCGTCGCGCGTCCGGCCTCGACCGGGACGAACCGTGCCCGAAACCGCCGAAACCGCCGCACTGTAACCCCGTTCGCTATCTACTGACAGGCGTGAACACGCGTCGTTGTATTCGGTTTATGCGGAAAGCGGCGGTTCATGGTGCGAGGGGTGGAATCCGAGCGCCGGACGCGGCCCGCCACGAGTTCCGGCTCGGGTCGGGAGTTGCGGCTGGTGGCCGGTGACAGCTACGCCAGTTGGGAAGCGGTGTACCGGGATAACGTCACCTGGGTGTACGCGTTGATGTTCGGCAAGGTCGGCAACAAGCCCGACGCCGAGGATCTGACCGCCGAGGTGTTCACGGCAGCGCTCAAACCGCTGCGCATCACCGCCAGCGCCCCGGAGGTGCGGGCCTACCTGCGCGCCACGGCCCGCACGGTGCTGGCCGCGCACTGGAAGGCGCGCATGGGCCGGGAGATCACCACGATCGAGGGCGATATCGCCGACGATCCGCCCGAGGAACTCCCCGATTCCGGGGCCGAGGGCCGGGCGAAGGCGGTGCTGGCCGAACTCCCCGACCGCTATCGCGCCATCCTGGAACTGCGTTTCCTGCAAGGTCTTTCGGTCAAGGAGGCGGCGCAGAGCCTCGGTGTGACGGTGGCGAATGCGAAAGTGTTGCAGCTTCGGGCGTTGCAGATGGCGTCCCAGCGCAATGAGCGAGGTGTGCGGTGAGTGGGCGGGAAGTGCGGCGGTTCGTCGACGAGCTGCTGGCCGGTAAGAAATCCACGGGGTTCTCCCCCGACGAGGCCGAGGCCGAGGAGATGCGCACGGCCATCGAACTGCGCGCCGCGCGCCTGGGCAGCGACGCGCCCAGCGAGGAATTCCTGAGCGGCCTGCAACGCCGCCTCGCCGCCGAACTGGACGACGAGCCCGCCGCGGTGCACCCGATCGGCGGTCCGGCCACCGGTTACCGCCGCCGCAATCTGCTGATCGGCACCTCCGCCGCCGCGGCCGCCGCGACGGTCGGCGCGGTGGTGGACCGCACCCTGATCGGCCACGGCCAACCGGACGCCCCACCCGCCGCGAAGCAGGCTCCCCTGTCCCCCAATACCGGCGCGTGGCTGGCCGTCGCCCGCTCCTCGGATCTCACCGAGGGCGCGACGATCGCCTTCGACGTCGGCACGGTGAACGGATTCGTGCGCCGCGACAAGGGAATTCCGGTCGCGGTTTCGGGTGTGTGCACCCATCAGGGCTGCAAGCTGTGGCTGGACGCGCCCGCCGAACGGCTGCGCTGCCCCTGCCACTCCACCTCCTTCTCCATCGAGGGCCAGGTGGTCACACATCAACTGCCGGTGGCCCCCGCGCCGCTACCCCTGGTCCAGGTCCGCGAAAACAACGGCACCATCGAGGTTTTCGCGCCCACCGAGCCCGCATAGATCTCAAGAGCCAACGGGCACAGCGGTTTCCGACTCGTGTAACCACCGCCCCTATCTGCAGATGACCGGTTCGCAGCAGCGAACGGACCCATCCCGGATGGAGGCCCGGACACCCATGAGACCCACCCGCAGCCCCCGGCGCGTCGCCCTTGCCGCCCTCGCCGCCGCGGCCACCCTGCTGACGGCGGGCGCGTGCAGCTCCAGCGGTGGCGGCAAGGCCCCCGACAATGCCGCTCCCGGCATCACCTTCGCTTCCGGCACCGCTACGCCCGGCATGGTGCCGGACGGCAGCGGGCCGACCGGTATGCCCGGCATGTCTGTGCCGGGCTCGTCCGCCCCAGCGGCGGCACCGGCCGGCCCGAATGCCGTCACCATCGACAATTTCGCCTTCGGCCCCAGCTCCCTGACCGTCAAGGTCGGCACCACGGTGACCTGGACCAACCATGACGAGGAACCGCACACCGTGGTCGCCAACGACGGCAGCTTCCGCTCGCCGACGCTGGGCAACAACGCGACCTACACCTTCACCTCTCGAAGGCGGGCACCTTCGCCTATGTCTGCTCGATTCATCCGTTCATGCACGCGACCGTGGTGGTGACGCAATGAGCACGCGCGATCCCGATGACCACTACGACGAGGACGCCGCCCGCGATCCGCAGCGGATGACCCGACGCCAGCTCATGCGCCACAGCGCGTGGTTCGGTGCGGCGGTCGGCCTGGCGGTGGTCGGCGGCGAGGTGGTCTCGCACGTGGCCGGTACCGCACTGGCCGCGCCGGAGCGGCCCACCCTGCGCTTCGCTCAGGTCAGCGACAGTCACATCGGTTTCACCGGCACCGCCAACACCAGCGTCACCGACACCTTCAGCGAGGCCATCTCCCAGGTGAATTCGCTCGGTTACGAGCCCGATTTCATCATCCACACCGGCGATCTCACGCACCTGGCCACCCAGGAGCAGTTCGATCAGGTCGAGCAGATGATGCAGGGCTAGAAGACCCCACACGTGTTCACCGTTCCGGGAGAACACGATTCGAGCGATGACGGCGGCTCCCGATACCGGTCGGTCTTCGGTAGCGGAACGCGCGGCGACGGCTGGTACAGCTTCGATATCGCGGGCGTCCACGTCATCGGACTGGTCAATACGCTGAACCTGAAGAACCTCGGACATCTCGGACAGGACCAGCTGGATTTCGTCCGGCAGGATGTCGCCGGATTGTCCAGTGACACACCGATCATCGTGTTCAGCCACATCCCGCTGTTCGCCATGTACCCCCAATGGGGCTGGGGCACAGACGATGCCACCCAGGCGCTCAGCTATATGAAGCGCTTCTCCTCGGTGACCTGCCTCAACGGCCATGTGCACCAGCTGTTCACGAAGACCGAGGGCAATGTGACCTTCTACAGCGGCACCACCACCGCCTACCCCCTGCCCAAGCCCGGCGACGGCCCCGCGCCCAAGCCGGTCACCCTGCCCGCGGGCAAGCTGCACGAGGCGCTCGGAATCCGGGAGGTCATCTACCAGAAGGGTCAACAGCAGCTCGCTATCAAGGAACAAACGTTGAAATGACCACGCCCGATCGGCATGTCGCGCGGGTGTCTCACATCGTTGTGATTTCGTCGGCGAGACCTGCCGCCGGGAGATCGAAAACGGCGGGTAATCTACTAGGCTGGCCAGTAACAAGCTGCTGTGCAGCAGTGCGGCGCACGGCGATTACAGGGAGGGAGAGCCTATGCCACCCCGCCGTTTTCGGACGAACGCCGCCGCGAGCGTATTAGTGGCGCTGGTATTGGTGCTGACGGCGTGCTCGTCGAGCCTGCCGAGCGGGAAGGTGGGTCCGCGCACCCCGGTCGCGCAATCCATCACCGTCACCCCGGCGCAGGGCTCGGACAAGGTGGACCCGTCGGCTCCGGTCAAGGTGAGCACCTCCAGCGGTGTGCTGACCGATGTCAGCCTCACCAATGAGGACGGCAAGGTCATCGAGGGCACCTTCACCCCCGACAAGACGGCGTGGAAGCCGAACGAGCAACTCGGCTACGGGCGCACGTACACCCTCAAGGCCGCGGGCGAGGACGTGACCGGTCTCACCGGGCCGGTCACCTCCACCTTCACCACCATCTCGCCGAAGAACCAGACCAAGGTGTATCTGAACACCACGGGTGGTCAGGCCATCGTGGACGGCAACAGCTACGGCGTGGGCATGGTCATCGTCGCGCACTTCGACGAGGACATCGCCGACCGCGCGGCCGCGCAGAAGCGACTGGTCGTCACGGCCGACCCGCCCGTGGAGGGCGCCTGGTACTGGATGGACAATCGCAACGCCCACTTCCGGCCCAAGGAGTACTGGAAGCCGGGCACCAAGGTGAGCGTGGCGGCCAACCTCTACGGCGTGGAGGTCGGCAACGGCCTGTTCGGCCAGGAGGACTCCAAGGCCAACTTCGTGATCGGCCCCTCGCACGTGTCCATCGCCGACGACAACACCCACCAGGTGCAGGTCTTCGAGAACGGGCAGCTGGTCCGCACCATGCCCACCTCCATGGGCCGCGGCGGCAGCGAGACCATCGCGGGCAAGACCTTCACCTTCTGGACCATGCCCGGCACCTACACGGTGATGGACAAGGCCAACCCGGTCATCATGGATTCCTCCACCTACGGCCTGCCAGTCAATTCCCGGCTCGGCTACAAGGAGGCCATCGGCTGGGCCACCCGCATCAGCACCGACGGCATCTATCTGCACCAGCTGGATTCCACGGTCTGGGCCCAGGGCAACACCGACACCTCACACGGCTGCCTCAACCTCAATGCCGAGAACGCGCAGTGGTTCTTCAACTTCGCGCAGCCCGGCGACGTGGTGGAGGTCCGCAATACCGGCGGCGCGCCGCTCGAGGTGTGGCAGAACGGCGACTGGACCCTGAGCTGGGACCAGTGGCTGGCCGGTAGCGCCCACTGAACCGACCAGTCTCCCAAAATTTTTCATACCAAACGACCAGTCGAAGTGAGTCCACGGTTGCCGGGTTCGGTCCTATACTGATTCCCGCGTAACCGTCTGGGCTCGGGATCGGTTGCCTGCCACTATTTTTCGCGTCGACGCCGCTGATCCAGCAGTGCGGGGTCCGCCGCTGGAGAAGGGCCATGCAAATGGCGAACAAAGGCACCTCGCTGGTCAACGGGCAGTATCTCCGGGGAGATGATCTCCTCGTCTCCAACAATGGGAAATTCTCCTGCTATATGCAGGACGACGGGAATCTGGTCCTGCTGCACGGCCAGGATCTCGCTCGCCCCTACTGGTCGGTCGCCTCCGACGCGATCGCAAACTATGTCGGGCAGCGCGCGCAGGCGGGTCCGTACTACGCCGAAATGCAGACCGACGGAAACCTGGTGCTGTACAACGGCAGCGATCCGGCACATCGGGGCGGACCGTACTGGGCCACCAAGACCAGCCAGGCTGCCGCCCGTTTCACCCTCGACATGCAGGACGACGGCAATCTCGTGCTCTACCGCCTCGGGGCGGCCGAGGCGAAGACCCCGCTGTGGGATTCGAAGACCTGGTGGGCGGGATTGCAAGTCGGCAGCGGGGCGCAGGTGCTGAACACCAACCAGTGGATCGGCACCGACACCTATCTGATTTCGCGCGACGGCAGATACGCCGTCTACCTCCAGGGCGACGGGAACCTGGTGGTCTTCCCGACCCATCCGACCTCTCCCGCGATACCCGACCTCGCCCGTCCGCTGTGGTCCATCGCCTCCGATCCGACCGATCAATACGTCGGCACGGCGACGCCCGGCGGCAGGTATTACGCCCAGATGCAGGACGACGGGAATTTCGTGCTCTACAACGGCAGCGATCCCGGGCACCGGGGCACGCCGTATTGGGCGTCGGGCACCGCGCGAAATCAGAAGGGCGAGTTCTCCTTCGGCATCGAGAACACCGGCGGGCTGATGGTCTGTCAGGGTTCGGGCGCGCTGTCCGACAGCGCCGTCATCCGACGGGTGTACCCCTACCGTTCCTGGATGGGATCGCTCGGCGCGCATTTCGCGAACCGCCCACTGCATCAGCTCGTCATCCCCGGCACCCACGATTCGGGCACCTACGGATTGGATCCGGGCAAGGGTTTCTCGAGGGATTCCAGCGCATTCGGCGATTTCCTGGATCCCACCGGAAACACCACGCTCGCCTGGGGCAGATCCCAGGACCGCGACATTCTCACCCAATTGCGTTCCGGTATCCGCTTCCTCGACCTGCGCGTCGAGAACCGCCCGCACCCCCATCCGATCCAGCCCCACGGCGGCCCCCACCCCGACGACCGGCCCTGGCAGCACCGCATCCACATCGTGCACTCCCTCTACGGCCCCAATGTCGCGGAGGTCCTGGTCCCGGTCGAGCAGTTCCTGTCCAATCACCGCAAAGAGGTTGTCGTCCTCTACTTCTCGACCAATGTGAACCGGTCCATGGATCCCCCGGCCTGGCAGGGCTTCGCCGACTACGTCACCGCCCTCTTCGGTAACCGCCTGGCCCCCGCATCCCTCGGCACCGCCGTCACCCTCGACATCCTCTGGTCCCGCGGCCACCAGGTGGTCGTCATCTGGGAGGACCCCGCCACCGCCACCACCCACGGCTTCTGGCCCAAAGACGCAGTCCTGGACAAGTTCTGGTACAGCAACGACGACCCGAGCCTGGCCGGTCTGAAATCCAACCTGGAAACCTCCCTCCGCGCGAAGTCGAACACCAAGCTCTCCCTGACCGCCTGCGCCATCGGCGCCACCACCAAACTCATCGAAGCCGGTCAGTTCCCCAATATCGACAGCAGCCAACTGGGCCACCCCAAATCCCTGCACGAGGTCGCCGTCCAGGTGACCCCCGCGGCCATGCACTGGGTCCAAACCGACTGGAACAAACTCCCCCTCAACATAGTCACCAGCGACTTCTACCAGATCGGCAACGAAGTCGACCTCGCCATCACCCGCAATATCCTCACCTGACGCCCGGTCTCGACTCCCGCTGATCACCGCGTGCAGGTGGCGGCGAGCCCGGCCCCGAATACCGTTGCGGTGCAGTGCGGCACGTGCGGCGTACGCGCCGCACGCGCCGTGCACGGCCCCACCGGGATGTGCGGCCGAACTACCCAGGTACAGACCACGCACAAAGGTTTCCGGACCACCGAGACCCGGAATCGACCGGAAGACGGCCTGCTGGTGGAGCGCCAGGGTCCCGCCGATGCGGGTGCCGATCGCGGTCATATCGCTGGGCCGCTGCACATTTCGGCCGATCAGGGCGTCGCCGAAGCCCGGCGCGTGGGCCTCGATCACCGCGTCGATGTGCGCGGCGAGCTTGTCGGCGGAGCTGTCGTCGGTGACGCCGCGCGGCATCAGGGTGTAGGCCCACGCGGATTCGGTTCCGGCCGGTGACCGGGTCGGATCGCAGGTGGTCATCTGGCCGAGCAGCAGGAACGGCCGCGACGGCGCCGCGCCACAGGCCAATTCGGCACCCCAGCGGATCAGCCCGTGCGCGTCCGCGCCGAGATGCACGGTGCCCGCACCACGCAGTTCCGGCGAGTTCCACGGAATCTCCTGTGATACCGCGTAATTCACCTTCACCACGGCGCTGTCGGGTTCGAATCGCCGCAGATCCTCCCGCACTCGCGGCGGCACCACGTCATCGGGCAGCAGCCGCCCGTACAGCGCGGGTGCGGGGGTGTCGGCGATCACGGCGCGCCGAACGGTGAATGTCTCGTCACCGGCGGTGCGGACCGCCGTGACGCGGCCATCGCGGATCTCCAGCCGGGAAACCTCCACGCCACTTCGCAATTCGACCCCGCCCGCCCTGGCCCGGGCGACCAGGGCGTCGGTCAATCCGCTCGCGCCGCCGACCGGGCAGGGAAAGCCGCTGTCCTGCGCGAGCATGGTCAGCAGCCAGCCCGTCGCCCCGGACAGCGGAGCATTGACCGCCAGATCGCCGTGCCCGCAATTGCCCAGCAGCAACAGCCTGGCCTGCTCGCTACGGAAGAGCTCGCGCGCCATGGTGTCGGCCGGGAGCGTCAGGAATCGCGCCAGCCGGGTCAGCTCCGGAATCCCCATGTCGCGAACCAGTCGGATGGTGTGCCGAATCGGATGCCGACCACCGAATCCCGCTTCCAGCAATGGATCTCGAAGCCGCCGCCACTGCGCCAGCAGTTCCAGCCAGGTCCGGGCATCGTCGCGATGATGACGGCCCAATTCGTCGACGGTGCGCTGCGGATCCGGATACAGGGCCACCGCGTCGTCCGGCGTACGCGCCGCGGCGAGCACGGTCGGCGCATGGGCCCACCGCAACCCGTGATCGGCCAGACCCAACCCGCGCAACACGGGCGAGACAACGGCCATCGGATGATTCGCGCTGTACAGATCCGACCGGAAACCGTCGAACAGCTCCGCGGACCGGACCGCGCCACCGAACTCGGGCTCCTGCTCGAGAACCAGCACCTCCCACCCGGCATCGGCCAGCAGATTCGCGGCGACCAGGCCGTTGTGTCCGGCTCCTACGACGACAGCGTCGAAATGTCCTCCCACGCAATCGATCCTACGCACCCGGGGTCCGATCCGAACCGGGCCGCGCGGTGGACTCGATCACGGTCGGCCGACGGGGCGGTGAGCACCGCTGATGCGATTGTCAGGCGACCGCGGATTGCAGGTGGCGGGCGTGGGTGGAGAGGGCGACGGCGTCGGGGCCGCTGATTCGGGCTTCGATCGCCTCGGCGAAGCGGTGGATCAGGAAGGCGCGCATGGCCGGGCGGGTCAGGCGCAGGGAGAGGTTCAGGAAGGGGTCGAGGACGGCGGGGAG
Source organism: Nocardia seriolae NBRC 15557 (assembly GCF_007990715.1). Classification (GTDB taxonomy): domain Bacteria; phylum Actinomycetota; class Actinomycetes; order Mycobacteriales; family Mycobacteriaceae; genus Nocardia; species Nocardia seriolae. The sequence goes on from NZ_BJWY01000088.1 coordinate 26,676, forward strand.
GCCGAGGTTGCGGCGGGCCGGGCGCGGGAGGGTGGCCATCAGCTGGGGAGTTATCAAGGTGGACAGCAGGAGCGGGGCCAGCTCGGGGAGTTGGCCGGGGGTGAAGCCGCGCAACAGGGCCAGGGTGGGGGCGACCACGAGGTCGGGGCCGAAGGTGTCGATGACGCCGTAGCGGTGGGCGATCGCGGCGTAGTAGTCGGCCACCTCACGGCAGGTGGTGGGGATTTCGACGGGGTCGGCGCCCATGAGGATGCCGAATTGTTTTGCCTCCAGCCAGAATTGGTCGCGCTCGGCCGGGGCCCGGCGGGCCGGGCGGTGGTGGCCCTCGTAGGCGAGGTGCTCGTAGACCAGCAGGGCCGCCTGCATGATCGTGACGTGGGCGAACAGCACCAGTTCGGGACCCTGGGCGGCGTAAGGTTCGCCGGTGCCGGGGATGGTGCCGACCATGGGGCGGTGGTAGCGGCGCAGGTGGGCGGCGGTGCGGTCGGCGGTGGGCGTGTCGCCCAGGATGATCGGGACGGGGACGCCGACGGTGCGCTGGGCGCGGCGGACGGCCATGATCGGGCTCATGCGGCGACTCGCGCGGCCGGTGACGGCGAGCGGGTCGTGATCGACCAGCACTGCCTGCAGCGGCATGTGGGGCGGTTCCAGCAGGGCGGTCACGGGGGCCAGGAAGGGAGTGACCACGGGATGCAGCAGCACCCGCCAGACCTGGGAGCCGGCGCCGAAATAGCCGTGGTCGGCGGTGGTCGCCGGAGTGGGAGCCGGGCCGCGTCGCCAGATGCGGACGTCTTGCCTCGCCATGATCGATCACCTCGTCGTGTTCGCATATCGGCTGTGAGACAAGCGTATTTACCAGTCGGTCGACAGGACCAGTCCGGTGACTTGTTCGTTGCGCGAACGGTACGGCGGTTTTCGAATTCGATACCTGGTGAGCGGAACCGACCTGACCCCGGTTCACAATGGCCAGAATGGAGTGGTCGCCCATCGAAAGGTCGTACCGACGATGAAGTCAACCCGCATAGTCCTGGCCTCGCGCCCGATCGGCATGCCGGAGCAGGAGAATTTCCGCACCGAGACGGTCGAGCTGGAGCCGCCGAAAGCGGGCGAGGCGCTGTTGCAGACGCTGTACCTGTCGCTGGATCCGTACATGCGTGGGCGGATGAGCGACGCACCGTCCTATGCCCCGCCGGTCGCGGTCGGGGACACCATGTGCGGCGCGACGGTGTCGCGAGTGGTGGAATCCGCCGATCCCGCCCTGCGGCCCGGCGATATCGTGCTCGGCTACGGCGGCTGGCAAACGCATTCGGTGGAGCCGGTGGCCGGGTTGCGGAAGCTGGATCCGGCGCTCGCGCCGCTCACCACCGCGCTCGGCGTGCTGGGCATGCCGGGGATGACCGCGTACTCGGGGTTGCTCACCATCGGGCAGCCGAAACCCGGGGAGACCGTGGTGGTCGCGGCCGCGACCGGACCGGTCGGTGCGACCGTGGGGCAGATCGCGAAGATCAAGGGCGCGCGGGCCGTCGGCATCGCGGGCGGGCCGCGGAAGGTGGCGCTGCTGCGGGAACGCTTCGGATTCGATGCCGCCGTCGACCATCGCGCACCCGATTTCGCCGAGCAGCTCGCCGCCGCCACCCCGGACGGGATCGACGTCTACTTCGAGAATGTCGGCGGTCCGGTCTTCGACGCGGTGCTGCCGCGGCTCAATCCGTTCGCCCGAATTCCGGTGTACGGCTTGATCGCCAACTACAACGACACCGAACTGCCGCCCGGACCGGACCGGCTGCCGCTGCTCATGTCGAACATCCTGCGCAAGAGCCTGACCGTGCGCGGGTACATCATGACCGAGTTCCTGAATCAGGCCGGGGAGTTCTATCCGGCTGCGGCGCAATGGATCGCCGAGGGCAAGCTCGCGTACCTGGAGGACGTCGTCGACGGCTTGGACCGGACAGTCGACGCCTTCCAGGGCCGGCTCACCGGCAAGAATCTGGGCAAGCTGGTCATCAAGGTGTCGGACTGACGCCGGACCCACACGGCCGCGGCGGGTTGTCTCACGGCCGCGGCAATTTCATGGCGGTGGCAGCTGTTTCATGGCGGTCACGTAGGGCCGCAGCCCCAGGGTGATGTCCACGCACACGCCCAGCAGCACGTCCCGCTCCACCGGGTCGAGCGGGTGGCGCAGCCACAGGCGGGTGCCGAGGATCGGGACGGGTAGCGGCTGCCCGGCCCGGTCCCACCAGAGGGTTTGGTTGTAGAGGTCGCCGACGATGCGCCGCACGGTCCAGCCGCCGGCCGTGCGGACCACGTCGAGGCGACCGATCTCCTCCCCCATGCGGTCCAGCACCACCAGGCGGAACAGCTCGGGGGTCCTGGCCTCGTCGGGATCGGGGACGAAGTGGAACAGCGTGCCCGCCGTGGAGCCGACCGCGGTGGAGGTGTCGGCGCGCTGGATGGTGCCGATGGCCGTCCCGTCCCCGCGACTGAGCACGGTGGGTGCCGAGTCCTTGGACTCGACCCACACCACCGACCCGTCGGCATAGGTGATGCGATGCTTTCCGGTGCCGCCGTTCTTGAAGCCGAACAGGATGGCCGCCTTGGCGCCCATGCCGTTTCCCGCCCCCTGCACGGCGACGGCCAATGGCTCATCGGGCCCGGCGTCGAAGGTGATCTGCAAGGCATTGCCGACCTTGTGCACGACCCGGCCCTCGATCATCGTCGAGCCGTCCTGCGGCGCTGACATCGTTCGATGGTAGGCCCGGAGCATCGCGCCCAGAGGGGGTTTCGGACCGCCACGCCGGACGCGGCGCGCCCTAGCTCGGGAAGCCGACCTTGGCGAGCGCGGTGGTCCAATCGGTGACGATGGCCACCTGGGCGTCGACGAGGGCGACCTTGCCGTTGCAGATCAGGGCGTGCATCTTGGACTCGACGCCGTCCTTGGGATTGTTGGGTCCGGCTCCGGCCGCGTGCCCGGGTGAGGGCGGCTCGACCCAGATATTGCGCGCATCGTTCGGGTCGCCACCGAGTTCCAGCGAGATGAGGTGATCGTACTCGGCGTCGCGGGGGTCGCCGGTGTAGCCGTAGGACTTGATATTGGCGGTCTTCTCCGGGTTGGTGATCGACGTGTTGGGCCGAATCGAGGCCGTGTAACCCGACTTACAGATGGTGTCGGCCAGATTCGCCGCCGTCACTTTGGGATTCGTCGCGCCGGGCGTGCAGACGGGGTCGGGCAGCGGCTGCTTGTCGGCGGTGTAGCGGTAGTGGCAGCTGCCGGGTGCGGGCTGGGCCGCCACCGTGTAGGTACCCTGGGGGCCCGGGCCGACCGGGATGGCGCCTTCCTGCTCCTTGGGGGCGGGCTGCGGAACCGCCTGTGCCGGGGCATTGGCCGGATGAGTCGCCTCCTTGGCGCAACCGGCGATCGAACCCACGACCAACAGGGCAATCGCAAGCCCTTTGTGCGCCTTCATAACTTCCCCTGCTCGAGCCGGACAGCCGCCTAATTGTGCGTTACCACTTGGCGATCGGCCACTCGCGACACGGACACACCGGGAGGAAACGCGGAAGTCGCTGACCAGCCGGTCAATACATACCGACCAGTTATGCTGCACCGATGACAGCAGACCTGTCGCCTTCCGCCGCAATCCAACCGGTCGGCACCAAGAGCATCCGGACACGTGCCCTCCTGCTCGCCGCCCTCCTGCTCGGCGCGGGCACCATGCATTTCGTCCAGCCCAAGTTCTTCGATTCCCTCATCCCGCCCCAGCTCCCCGGCGAACCCCGCACCTACACCCAGGTCTCGGGCGTCGCCGAACTGGCCTCCGGCTCCCTGCTCCTCCTCCCCCGCACCCGCCCCCTGGGCGCCCGCCTCGCCGCCCTCATCTTCATCGCCGTCTTCCCCGGCAACCTCCAGATGGCCGCCGACTGGCTCCGCAGCGACCGCCCCACCCCCTTGAAAATCGCTGCCCTACTCCGCCTCCCACTCCAGATCCCCCTGGTGACCACCGCCCGCAAGGTCTACCGCGGCTCCCATTGATCGACGGCCTGGCACCGCCGACCCGGTCACTCCAGTGCCGCGGCCACGATGGCGGGCACCGGAACTCCGCGGCGGGCCACCTCGGCGACGAAGCGGCTCACCAGGACGTCGCCGGGAATTCCGATCAGGCACACCAGGTCCCGTTCGACGCCGGGGCGCAGCCGCCGTATCGCCGCCGAGCCGCCGCCCAGGGCCGTGGTCGGCACCAGGGCGATGCCGACGCCCGCCGCGGCCAGGCGGGCGGCGGTGACCGCCTGCCGGGTGCGGACGCTCGCGGTGAGCGACACGCCTTGCCGCGCAGCCTCGGCATCCAGCCATCCGGCCAGTCCGTTGTCGGGGTGGTAGTGCACCAGTGGTTCATCGCGTAACTGCTCGAAGCCGACTCGCTTGCGTTCGGCCAGTGGGTGACCCGGCGGAAGTACCGCCACGATTTCCTCCACGCCGATCACTTCCGCGCCGCCTGTCCAGCGTGTCGGGCGTGGGCCGATGGCCACGTCGGCGGCTCCCGATTCCACCAGGCGGGCCAGTTCGTCGGCGCTGGATGCCTCGGTCAATCCCAAGCCTACGAGGGGATTCCGGCGCAGCCAGGTCCGTAGCACCGGCGCGAGCAGGCCCGCGGTCATGCTCTCCGCACAGGCCACGCGCAGATGTCCGGCGGCACCGCGCGCGGTGGCGCGCCCGGTGCTGACCACCCGCTGTGCCGCCTCCAGCGCGGCCCGGGCGTCGGCGGCCACCGCCCGGCCCACCACGGTCGCCCGCACACCGCGCGGCAGGCGTTCCAGTACCGGCGCACCGATCTCGCGTTCCAGGGCGGCCAGCTGATGCGAGAGTGCGGGCTGCGACATGTGCAGGGCCGCCGCCGCTTCGGTGATCGAACCGGCGTCGAGCACGGCGACCAGGCATTCGAGGGCGCGCAGGGTTGGCATTCGGAAATTCTATGGGAAGCGTCGAAAACATTCAGATCACGACGGGATGATCACGGGGGCGCACGGCGCTCATCCCTGACATGACGACATTGCAGAGCAACACGACATCGAACGACGTGACCTTGCAGAACAAGACGATGGTGATCATCGGCGGAGGGTCCGGGATCGCCGGACAGCTGGCCGAGGATGCGAAAGCGGCAGGGGCACAAGTGATCCTGGTCGGCCGCCCCGAGGTCGATCTCGGCGACGAGGTCACCATCGCGGCGCTGGCCGATCGCGTCGGCGAACTCGACTATCTGGTCACGCTGGCCTCCGATCCCGCCAACGGCCCGGTCACGAGTCTGGACCGCGACGCCGTGCACGCGGCTTTCGACGCCAAGGTGATCGGCCCGCTCCTGCTTGCCAAGCACTTCGCGGCCCGCTTCCGCCCGGGCGGTGCGATGCTGTTGTTCTCCGGCGTGGTCGCCTGGCGGCCCACTCCCGGGCGCGCGGTCATGGCCGCCGCCAATGCCGCCGCGGCCACGCTCGCCGCCGCGCTCGCGGTGGAACTGGGCCCGGTGCGCGTCAACGCGATCTCACCCGGCATCGTGGATTCGGGTGCTTGGGACGGGCCCGCCAAAGCGGACCTCTTCGCGAAGGCGGCCGCCGCGAATCCGGCCCGCCGCGTGGGCACTCCGTCGGACATCTCCGCGGCCGCCCTGCTGACCCTGACCAACCCGTTCCTGACCGGCGCAACCCTGCACGTCGACGGCGGGGGCCGCTGGGCCTAGGCGGTCGGGCGGCGGGGTTCTCAGCTCAGGATGAAGCTGAGTTGCTGGACGAAGCCGCCGCCCTGGCGCATCCAGGAGTAGCCGAACCAGACGCCGGGGGTGACCTCGCGGATCTCGTCGTAGAGCTGCGGGGTCGGGGAGGGCGCGTAGTCGAGGACCCAGGCCGGGCGGCCGTCGACGACCGAGGAGCCGGGGAAGACGTTCGCGGGCCAGGCCTCGATTCCGGCGGCGGTGAGGCGGTTCAGCAGGTAGCCGCCGCCGGGGCCGGTGTAGAAGTCCTTGCCGATCCAGACGAGCGGGGTCCAGGACTGCATCTCGCGCGGGGAGGCGACCCAGCCGTCCTTGGCGCCGATCGGGACGTTGCCGCGCGGGGCGTCGCGGTAGATGGCGTCCTGCTGAGCCGGGCCGCATCGCAAGCGCAGCGAGTCCACGGTTGCCGATGTGTTGTCGGAGAACAGAACACAACCGTTGCCGTAGTCCGCATCGGCGTGGGCGAGGACCGGGACGAGAAGCACCAGCACCCCGAAACCGAGGGGCGCGAAACCTTTTACGAGGACATTTCGGAAGATCTCACGGCTTGTAACCATCACTGTCTCCCACCGGGATGAATCCCGACCCACCAGTGATCCTAGTTCGCGACAAAATAGCTGATCCGAACCGATTCCGAACCGAGACCAGATCGATCCGCAGTTAATAC
>NZ_BJWY01000089.1 GCF_007990715.1 Nocardia seriolae NBRC 15557
CGACACTAGCTGAGGGCCCGCTCGGCGGCCCGGATCTTGCGGTAGACGCGACGGTCGTAGCGCAGCGGCCGCGGCAACAGCGGCCAGGTCCTGCGGACCGTGGTCGCGAAAACCCGGAAACCGAACTCGTCCAGTCGATTCCACTCGATACCCAGGATCTCGCGGCTGCGGTCGGGCATGAGCGCGCCGAGCAGCCAGATATTGAATTCCATGAACGGCCGACGGATCACCGCCCATATCCACGCGGGAATGCCCGGCATCGGCGGTATCGGGGTGGTCGGCAGCTTCAGGGCGAAGTCGGTGGTCGCGTTGGACTCCAGCTCCTCGGCCAGCATGTGCTCCCAATATGCCTGGAACTCTTCATAAGTCCCGAAGACCGGCTGCATGGACAGGACGTAGCGCTGCCACCACGTGACGCCCTCGGCCCACAGCTGTTCCCTCTGGGCGTGGGTGAGCGGCGTGCCGAAGACGTCGTTCATGGCCATGACGGCCTCGACGAAGGTGACGTGCGTCCACCAGAAGATGTCGGGACGCAGTGCGTGATAACGGTTTCCGTGATGGTCGACGCCCTTGAGGTCGCGGTGGTAGTCGCGCACCCGGCCCGCGGCGTCGGATTCCGGCGGATCGTAGACGGAGTCCTCGATCTTGGGTATCGAACGCATCAGCCGGTCCCACGGGTCGTCGAAGAAGTTCGAATGCTGTTGCAGCGCAGCGGAAACGGCAGGGTGCATGTTCTGCAGGGTGCCGGAGCGGCCGAGGAACAGTTTCAGCCGTTGATCGCCGAAGTACTCCCACAGCAGTGAGCCGGGGCCCAGTGGCGCTCCGATCGGCGGGGTTGTCGGTTGCTCGGCTGCTGCGGCGCTGGTCATGGCTCGGCCTCCACGTCATTGGGAACTCCTGCCCGAACAGTACAACATATTGTCTCTCTTTGTCGCAAGACTCTGCGACAAATTGTGTCGCCCTGTCGCATCCGGCTAGACTCCGGTCGGGAGGTGCGGTCGGTGGAATCACCCTTGTCGCTGCAGGCCCTGCTCACGGTCGCCGGGCCCGACGATGCTGTGGACACGCGTATCAAAGAGGCCGCGCTGGAACAGTTCGCGTTGGTCGGTATCCGCCGGACCAGCGCCGACGACATCGCCAGACGGGCCGGGATCAACCGGGCCACTCTGTACCGGCGCATGGGCGGCCGCGGGGAGATCACCCGCGCCGCGCTCGCGCACGAGGTACGCCGCACCCTGGCCGAGATCGAGCAGCGCATCGGCGATATCGCCGACCCGCTGGAACGGCACAACCGCGGATTCGTCGTCACCGTCACCATCCTGCGCGACCATCCGCTGCTGCGCCGGCTCTTCGAGGTGGACAAGGACGAGGTGCTCAGCTGGCTCACCGTCGAAGCGGGGGAGATTCTGCGTATCGCGACCGCTTTCGTGACCGCGCAGGTCGAGGACGGCCGCGCGCAACTCGGGCTGGCGAGCTCTGATCAGGCGCAGTTCTACGCCTCGACCATCGTGCGGCTCATACATTCACTGGTCTTGACGCCGGATGCTCCGCCCCGGCTGGATTCCGAGGATCAGTTGCACGACTACGCCGTCCGCTATCTGCAGCCGCTGCTGACCGCACCCTGACCTTCGTGCAACCGCGCACTTTCCCTGGACGAACGCGGATGCTCGTCTCAAGATGAGAGCTGATCTTGGCCGGTGAGGAGTGAATATGGTCGAGCAGCGCGTGGATTGGCTGGCGGGCGGGGTGCGGCGGTCGGTCGCCTCGGACCGCATCGTCGGGGTGGCGACCGAGCTGTTCCAGGCGCGCGGGTTCGACCACGTGGGGATGGATGAGGTGGCCGGTGCGGTGGGGTGTTCGCGGGCCACGCTGTATCGGCACTTTCCGGGGAAGGCCGCGCTGTTCGATGCGGTCATGGCGAAATCGGCCATGCGGGTGGCCGAGCGGGTGACGGCGGCGGTGCGGCGCTACGACGGGTCGCGGCGGATCGTGGAGGCGATCCTGGCGTCGGTGGCGGCGGTGCGGTCGGATCCGGTGCTGGCCAAGGGGTTCGCGGGGAGCCGGGCGGGCGGGAGTGACGGGGCGTTCGCGTCGTCGCCGGAACTGGGGCGGATCGCGACGCTGCTCACCGGGATAGCGCCGGATGACGAAGCGGCGCAATGGATTGTGCGGATGGTCTTGACACTGCTGACCTGGCCGCTGGCCGATGCCGCCAGCGAGCGGCGGATGGTGGAGCGGTTCATTCGCTGAGCCGGGAGAGCGGGACCAGCGGCTCCTCGGGGTCGAGGACCAGGCCGCGGGCCTCGGCGGTGGCGGCGAGGGCGCCCCAGGCGAAGGCGGTCAGCTCGTCGGTGAGTTCCTTTGCGGTAATGACCGGTTCGTTGAGCCAGCGCAGCACGCCCAGGCCGATCGCGCCGAGCATGGCGTCCACCGCGAACTGGGTGTGATCGCCGTTCGCGCCGTGCAGGCGCAGCACGCCGGAGAAGAAGTCGGCAACTGTATCGGACAGTGGGCGGCCGTCCTCCAATAACCGGGCCGCCCCGAAGGCTGTGACGACCTGTGAGCTGACGATGAAGTGGAACAGGTTGGGGCGCTCGGCCACCAGATCGATGTAGGCGGACAGGGCCGTGTGGACGGCGTCGCGCACGGGCCCGGTCGGGTCCAGGTGCGGGGTGACGCGCTCGACGATGAGTTCTTGCACGCGCCCGCTCACCGCGGCGAGCAACTCCACCTTGTCGCCGAAGAAGCGATACAGCTTGGGACGCGGTATACCAGCGGTTTTCACCACGTCGTCGATGGAGAGATCGGCCCCGTGGGTATCGATGGCGCGGATGGTGGCCTCGATGAGTTCGGCGCGGACCGAGGCGCGGTGCGTGTGCCAGCGGTCGTAGCGGGCGTCCCTCTTCGGCTCCGCGCCCTGCGGCTCGGCCGGGCGGTCGCGAGGCGGGTGGGAGGCCATGCGGCAGATTGGAATTCGATTCGTCGGGGCACACCCCTTGTGCGGTGTCTGGGACAATCTTACACTTGGCCTTACATCGAACACGTAGTACTAGGTACTTAGTGTTGCACCAAGGACGGTCAAGATGGTGAATACCCTTCCGGCGCAGACCTATCCGAAGGCCCGCCGTATCAATTTCCGCTTCGATCCGCGTGTGTCCGACGGCCGGTACTTCGTCGCAAACGACATGGTCTACAGCCATTTCGTGGCCGGCATGTCCGGCGGCTTCCCGGCCGGAGAGGAATCGTTCATCCGCTCGGTGCGCCGGGTGGCCGACCGGGTCACCGATCCGGTGCTCAAGAAGCGGGTCACCGGGTTCGTCGGGCAGGAGGCCATGCACGGCCACGAGCACCGCAAACTCAATGAAAAGCTGGTGGAACTCGGCTATTCCATCGCCTGGCTGGACTCGGAGAAGGCCAAGGAGCGCATGCTGTGGATCGAGGAGCGGGTGCCGCCCGAGGTGCACCTGGCCATGACCGCGGCGGCCGAGCACTACACGGCGGTGCTGGCGCAGCGGGTGCTGGCCAGCGACGAGATCCAGGCCATTCCGGGCGACCCGGAGGTGTGGAACCTGCTGAATTGGCATGCGCTGGAAGAACTCGAGCACAAGTCGGTGGCCTTCGACGTGTTCCGCGCGGTCGGCGGCTCCGAGCGCACCCGCATCGGGGTCATGCTCGCCATGTACGCGCTGACGCTGCCGCTGACCTACGTCGGTCTGGCCGTCGCGGTCGGCCGCGACGAGAATGCGCGGCGGCAGCCCGTCCGCGTGGCGCGCGAGACCTACCGGCTGTTCACCGGGCCCGTCTTCCGGGGGCTGATGCCGGAGCTGGCCAAGTACCTGCGGCCCGGTTTCCACCCGGACGACATCGACACCTCACGGTTGCTTTCCCGTTGGCAACAGGAGCTTTTCGGGAAAGACGGACAGCTCGTCGATCACCTGAAGTAATCACAATTCCATCGCAAGAAAGGACCGACCAATGGCGATCGGTCGGCAGGAAAACACGTCCCTCATGCCCTATCCCAAGGTGCGGCGCATGCGATTCCGGTTCGGCGAGCCCGAGCCGATGGCGCATCAGTTCGTCCAGGGCGACATCCCCCTCACCCATTTGATCGCGGTGCTCTCGGGCGCGTTCCCACCGGGCGAGGAGTCCTTCATCCGCTCGGTGCGCAAATTCTCCGACGAGGTCACCGATCCCGTGCTCAAGAAGCGGGTGGCCGGATTCATCGGGCAGGAAGCAGTGCACGGGCAGCAGCATCGGCGGTTGAACGAGCAGCTCATCGCCAATGGGTTCCCCATCGTGCGGCTGTTCACCTTCGGTCATGGCGCGCTGCGCGAGCGGGGCGTGATGGCGGTCGAGAATCTGGTGCCCCGGCAGGTGCATCTGGCGTTCACCGCGGCGGCCGAGCACTACACCGCGACGCTGGCCAACCGGGTGCTCGGGACCAAGGAGATCCAGGACATCCCGGGCGACGCCGAGGTGTGGAACCTGTTGAACTGGCACGCTTTCGAGGAACTCGAGCACAAGTCGGTGGCCTTCGACGTGTACCGCGCCACCGGCGGGCCGGAGCTGGTGCGCATCGGAGTGATGGCGGGGATGTACTTCGTGACCATCCCGATCGTGTCGGCGGGCGTGCTCGCCTCGATCCTCAGCGATCCGCGCAGCTGGCGGCCGCTGAAAGTGGCGCGGCAGTCGATTCGGCTGTATCGCGGGCCCATCGTCAGGGGGCTGCTGAAGGAGATGCGGCCCTATATGCGGCCGGGTTTCCATCCCGACGACATCGACACCAACGCACTGCTCGAGCAGTGGCGGCAGGAGCTGTTCGGCGCGGACGGCGAACTGCTGGATCGCATCGGCTGAGCCGGAGGGTATGAACAATGGGGAGCAACGGTGGCAGTGGTGTGCCCATCGAGGCCCGTCCCGACCACGAGGTCATCGTGGTCGGGGCCGGGTTCGGCGGCATCGGCACCGGTATCGCACTGCAACGCAAGGGCATTCACGACTTCGTGCTCGTGGACAAGTGGGATCGGGTGGGCGGCACCTGGCACGCCAATACCTATCCCGGGGTGGCGGTGGACATTCCATCGTTCATCTACAGCTTCTCCTACGAGCAGCGCGGGGACTGGTCACGAATCTTCGCGCCGGGCACCGAATTGCGCGACTACGCCGAGAGCATGGTCGACAAGTACGGGCTGCGCGACAAGCTGCGGCTGAACACCACCATCGTGGCGGCCGAGTTCGACGACCGGAACAGCCTGTGGCGCTTGACCACCGACGGCGGCAAGACACTCACCGCGCGCTACGTGGTGCTGGCCATCGGCGGGCTGGAGCGGCCCAAGATGCCGGACATCGAGGGGTTGGACAGCTTCGGCGGAACGTTGATGCACACGGCCATGGGGGATCACGATGTGTCGCTCGCCGGGAAGCGGGTGGCGGTGATCGGTACGGGAGCCACGGCGCTGCAACTGATTCCGGCCATTGTCGACGAGACCGAGCACCTGACGGTGTTCCAGCGCACGCCCATCTGGGTGTTCCCCAAGAACGACGCCGAGGTCGGCCGGATCGGCCGGCTGGTGCTGGGCAACACCCGGATCCGGTCGGCACTGCGACTGGTCGGCAATGTCGGCACCGAGGTGGCCATGAGCGGCATGGTGGTGGGGCCGACCTGGCTCACCGATGCCGGGCGGCGACTGGCGGAGGCGCCGATCCGGCGCTGGATGCGGTCCCAGGTGCGCGATCCCGAGCTGCGGGAAAAGCTCACGCCGCGTTACGGATTGGGCTGCAAGCGGCCGTCCATGTCCAACGATTACCTGAAGACGTTCAACCGCTCCGACGTCAGCCTGATCACCGATTCCATCGCGCGGATCACCGAGCGCGGCGTGGTCACCGTGGACGGGACCGAGCACGAGATCGATGTGCTCGTCTGCGCCACCGGATTCAAGCTCTGGGATAAGGGCGCGATTCCACCGTTTCCGGTGCGCGGTCGCGGCGGCAAGGACCTGGAGAGGTTCTGGGACGAGCAGCGGTATCAGTCCTACCAGGGGGTTTCGGTGCCGGGGTTCCCCAATGCCTTCACCATCACCGGGCCCTACGGGTTCGTGCTCGGCTCCTACATCTCGATGATCGAGGCCACCTCGGCGCATCTGGCGCGGGTGATCGCGGAATCCAAGGCGCGCGGTACCGACGAGGTGGAGATCCGGCAGGAGGTGCACGACGAGTACTTCCGGCGGTGCCTGAAGCGGCAGGAGAAGAACTTCCTGTTCACCTCGGTCTGCGACGGGTCCAACACCTACTACCTCGACAATCACGGCGATTCGCCGTTCCGTCCGTCCACGCACGGCGAGATGTACTGGCAGAACCGGCATTTCGATCTGGACGTCTACCGCTACACGGTCGGCGCTCCGGTCCGGCCCGCGCCGGTCGCGCTCTCCGAGGAGGTCTCGTGAAACTCAACGGCATCGATCCGCGGCTGGTGGTCGTCACCGGTGCGGGCAGCGGCATCGGGCGGGCGACGGCGTTTCGGTTCGCGCGCATGGGCGCTCAGGTCATCGTCTCCGATATCGACAAGGACGCGGCGCTGGCCACGGTGGCGATCATCCGGTCCCGGGGGCAGCGGGCGGTCGCCACGGCGCTCGACGTCACCGATCCGCACGCCTGGGCGGGCTTCGCCCGTGACGTCCATGCCGATCACGGGGTGCCGGATGTGCTGGTCAACAATGCCGGAATCCTGGTCAGCGGGGCGTTTCTGGATCTCGAGCCCGAGGATTGGGAGCGGCAGCTGAGCGTGAACCTGCTCGGGGTCGTGTACGGCTGCCGGGCCTTCGGGCGGCTCATGATCGACGAGGGCAAGCGCGGGCACATCGTGAACATCGCCTCGGCGGCGGCCTTCACGCCGACCCCGGTGATGTCGGCGTACTCGGTGTCCAAGGCCGGGGTGAAGATGCTCACCGAATGCCTGCGCCTCGAGCTCGCGCCCAAAGGCGTCGGCGTGAGCGCGATTTGCCCGGGGGTGATCAATACCGATATCGGCGAGCACGCCATCGCGGTCGGCGTCGATCCCGTCCTGGTGGAGCGCGGCAAGCAGATCACCGCGCAGATCCAGGAACTGGCCGAGCGTCTCCCGTTCTCGCCGCTGAGTCCCGATCTGGTGGCCCGCGCCGTGGTCCGCGCCATCCGCTTCGACCTGGCCGTCGTCCCGGTCCGGGCCGAGGCCTGGCTCGGCTACTTCATGCTGCGGATCGCCCCCGGGGTGAATCGCCGTATCACCCAGCCCCTTTCCATGGAGCGCATCCAGTCGCTCGGCGAGCTCGTCGTGGGCAGGGGAGGAGGCCCCCGTTGAATGCTCGCGCCCACGAACTGAAGGTGCGCGAAGTAATCAGCGAGACCGCCGACGCGGTCTCGCTGATCTTCGATATCCCCACCGACCTGACCCGCCGCTTCACCTATTCCCCGGGCCAGTACCTGACCCTCCGAATCCCCAGTGACCGAACGGGTTCCGTGGCTCGCTGCTATTCGCTGTCCAGCAGCCCGCACTGCGGCGACCGCCCGACCATCACCGTCAAGCGCACCCCCGGCGGCTACGCCTCGAACTGGTTGTGCGACAACATCTCCGCGGGCGACGTCCTCACCGTCGGGGAACCGGCCGGAAACTTCGTCCCCCGCACCTGGAACCGCGACCTGCTGTTGTGCGCCGCGGGCAGCGGCATCACGCCCGTCATGTCGATCCTCAAATCGGCGTTGCCCCTGGGCCGCGCGAATATCGCCCTGCTCTACGCCAACCGGGACCCCGCCTCGATCATCTTCTCCGCCCGACTCCAACAACTGGTCGCGCGCCACCCCCGCCGCCTGACCGTCCACCACTGGCTCGAATCCGACCGCGGCCTCCCCACCCCGCACGCCATCGCCGGCTGGGCCCGCCCCTACCGCCGCCACGACGTCTACCTCTGCGGCCCGGCCGGATTCGCCGCCACCGTCAAACAGGGTCTGTCCCAGCTCCGAATCCCCGACCGGGCGATCCACCAGGAGGAATACCGCTCCCTGACCGACAACCCCTTCGAACACCACACGCCCGTAGCCGTCGAACCCCCGAGCGCGGTGTCAGCTCCGTCCGCCGACGCCGCCACCGTCCGCGTAGACATCGACGGCGAAACCCACACCCTCCCTTGGCCCAGATCCAAGAAGCTCCTGGACGTCCTCCTCGACCATGGCATCGACGCCCCCTACGTCTGCCGAGAATCCGCCTGCGGCACCTGCATCTGCACCGTCAAACAGGGCCGCACCCGCATGCTCATGAACGAATCCCTCATAGAAGAGGAACTGGCCCAGAATCTGACCCTCGCCTGCCAAACCCTCCCCGAATCCGACACCCTCCACATCGCCTTCGATCAGTGATCCGCCAGTCGCGGATCACTGTCCGAATCGCGGTCAGGGGCGAACGAGTTCGGCCTGGGTGGCGGTGAGCATCGCCGTGATGGCGGTGGGGAGGGCCTGGACGGGGTCGGGGGCGAAGCGGGGGGAGTGGTTGGAGGCGAAGTGGGGTGGAAGCGCGCCCTCGGTGAGCATGTAGGTCTGGTCTTCGGGGGTGAAGCGGGCCGGGTCGATGCCGCCGATGTGCCAGAAGACGGAGGGGGCCTGGGCGGCGGTGCCGAAGGCGCCGAAGTCCTCGCTGCCGGTGATGGGGTGATCCATCGGCATGACGGGGAGACCGGCGGCGGTGAGGGCGGACAGCACGCGCTCGGTGTCGCCGGGGGGGGGGGTTCTCGGTGACCGGGAAGTGGTCGTAGAACTCGACCTTCGGCTCCTGGGGTGCGCCCGCGGCGGCGGCCTCGGTCTCGGCCATGCGCACGATGCCCTCGATCATGCGGTTGCGCGAGCCGTCGGTGAAGGTGCGCAGGCTGAGCAGGAGCTCGGAGGATTCGGCGACGATGTTCGGCCGGGTGCCCGCGTGCAGTGCGCCCGCGGTGAGGACCGGCGATGCGGCGGTGGCGGTTTGGCGGGCGGTCAGCGCTTGCAGGCGCACCACCAGCGAGGCCGCCATGAGCAGCGGATCGATGGTGGTGTGGGGCTGGGAGGCGTGGCCGCCCTTGCCGAGGAAGGTGACCCGGACCGAATCGGAGGCGGCCATGAGGGTGCCCGGCTTGCTCAGGATGATGCCCGCGGGCAGCGGGCTGACGTGCTGCCCGAGCACGATGCGCGGGTGCGGGAATCGTTCCAGCAGACCGTCGTTGATCATGCTCTGCGCGCCCGCGCCGGTCTCCTCGGCGGGCTGGAACAGCGCGACCACGGTGCCGGGCACCGGGTTCGCGGCCAGTTCGGCGCAGGCGCCGAGCAGCGCGGTGACATGGACGTCATGGCCGCACGCGTGCATGACGCCGGGAACGGTGGAGGCGTAGTCGAGACCGGTCTCCTCCTGTACCGGCAGCGCGTCCATGTCGGCGCGCAGCCACACCACCGGACCGGGACCGCCGTGCAGAACGCCGACAACACCGGTGCCGCCGACGTTTTCGGTCACCTCCCAGCCGGGCATGGCGCGCAGTTCCTCGGCGACCAGGCGGGCGGTGGCGTGCTCCTGGCCCGACAGCTCCGGATGCGCGTGCAGGTGCCGGTAGACCTGCTGCCAGTGCTCGGGGGATGCGGTCATGGGAGAACCTCCTTCGTAGGGACGGTCGCGCCCGCGCGGCGCGCCAGCCGCGCCCGGAACGCGTCCGCGGTTTGCGGTACCGCGACGGCGGCCGCCAGGGCCAGCAGCGGCCCCAGCGCCATTGTTTCGAAAGCCGTTGTGTACGAAACATGATCGGTGACGACACCGAAGGTCAGCGGGCTCAACACACCGGCGAGCTGCCCGCCGAAGACGATCACCCCGGTGGCCGCGCCGATATAGGCGCTGGGCAGCGACCGTAGCGGCACCGCGAACGCGGGCATGTACGCCAGCCCCGCCACCAGGCTCATCACCGTGCCCACCAGCACGAACAGGGCGAACGGTTCGGCCCGCGGCAGCACGAACAGCATGGCGGCGGTGAATGCCATGGCGGGCGCCACGATCACCCGCGGCCGCCCGCCGATCCGATCCGACAGTCGCGCGCCGAGCACCACCCCGACCGCCGCGGCCAGCGTGGTCGGCACCGCCGCGAAGGCGATGCCGCCCTGGGAGATTCCGTGCTGCTCTTTCAGAAAGGTCGGCGTCCACGCGGTGACGCCCCACACCAGCACGTCGTATCCGAAGAAGATGACCGCGAAACCGAGCAGTGACGGCGAGAAGAGCACGGCCCGGCGTTCGGCTCGGGTGCCGACGTCCGCCACCGGAATCTCGTCCTGCGCCAACGGTTCCGGCATCCACCGCCGCCACGCGAGAATGACCGCCACCCCGAGCACCGAGATGACCGCGAACATGACCCGCCAGCCCACGGTGGGCAGCAGCACGCCCGCGAGCACCGCGGCCAGCAGCAGCCCGGCGGCATTGGAGGAATTGGTCCAGCCCGCGGCGGTGGTGCGCTGTTCGGGCCGGGTGCGTTCGGCCAGCGCCTTGATGGCGGCCGCCGGGAAGACGCCCTGCACCAGGCCGAACAGGAAGCGGACGGCGAGCAGCGCCGTGAAGGACCAGGCGAGGGCGGTCAATCCGGTGAAGACCGACCAGGCGGTCAACCCCACCATGCCGACCCGCAGCGCACCGTAGCGGTCGGCCAGCAAACCACCTGGAACCTGGACGATCGCGTACGCGATGAAGAACACCGACACCAGCAGACCCTGTTGGGTGTGATCGAGACCCAGGTCGCCGCCGATCGCGGGCAGCGCGAAATTGATGACGGTCCGATCGATGTAATCCACCACCCACGCCGCGAACAGCAGCATGACGGTGATGCGGGTGGTGCGTGGCATCCAAGCCCCTTCATAAGCGGGAGGAGTGGCTAGGGTGCCACACTGGCCCGATGCCCGAGGATACGGCGAAATCGCCGGATACCGCCATCCCGGAGAGCCAGCTGCCGGAATCCGCCGTGCTGGCCGCCTTCGATGAGCGTGACCTGGATCTGGTTAATGCGCTGCAAATCAATCCGCGGGCCTCCTGGACGCGGATCGGCGAGTCGCTCGGCATGGACGCCACCACCGCGGCCCGGCGCTGGGGGCAGCTCACCGGATCCGGGCTGGCCTGGATCACCGCCTACGCGCCGGAATTCGCCACCATCGCCTACCTGCGGCTGCGCTGCCGCGCCGAGCGACTGGCCGAGATATCGGAACGGGTGACCGCCATGCCGTGGGTCTTCAGCGTGGAGCGCGTCACCGGCGGTTTCCCGCTGCAACTGTCGGTGGCGGTCGAAAACCTGGCCGCGCTCGACGATTTCACCGCGGGGGAGCTGGCCGCCCTGCCCGGCGTCGAGGAGATCCGCACCGCGGTCAACCAGCACGTCTATGTCGAGGGCAGCCATTGGCGGCCGCAGGCCCTGGACCCCGGTCAGCGCACGCTGCTGACCGAACCGCGCGGTCCGGCTCGTCCGCACAGGAGAGCCCCCGCGCACTCCCGCCCGCGGCCCGGCGACGCGGCCCTGGTCCTCGCCCTGTCCGCGGACGGCCGTCGCACCATCGCCGACCTGGCCCGCGACACCGGCCTCACCGAAACCACGGTCCGCCGCCGCATTTCCGACATGACGAGCTCGGGGCGGCTGGTGTTCCGCTGTGATTTCGCCGAGCAGGCCGCGGGCTGGAACGTCACCGCGAACTACTGGGCCGATCTGCCCGCGTCCGCCATCGACACCGTGGGCGCCGCCCTGGCGTCCTGGCCGGAGATCCGCCTGTGCGCCGCCACCGCCGACGACAGCAATGTCATGCTCATCGGCTGGCTGCGCGGCCCCCGCGAGGGCGTACTGCTGGAAACCCGCCTGCAGCGCGAGTTTCCGCAGCTGCGGATCATCGAGCGCCAGCTCACCCTGCGCACGCTCAAACGCATGGGCCGAATCCTCAGCCCGCGCGGGCGCGCGGTGGGGTATGTCCCGTTCGACGTCTGGGGCCGCGATCCCGACCGCCCGCTTCGTCAGGGTCGCTCCCGATGACTGGCACGGGCACCCGTCAGGGCTATCACCCGGTCAGCATCGGGCTGTTCGTCAATGAGCTGGTGCGCCGCGCCGCGATGAACCCCGGCGGGCCGCGATTCGTTGATACGGGTGAACCGGCGGTGCGGCCGGTAACCGTCCAGATGCGGTCCGGTTTCACCCTGCACCCGGACCCGGGCCCCGCCGAGGTCGTCCCGCGGCGGGGTCTTCGCATACCTAATTGCCCTGGCTAACAGCACTTTTCGAGCTACGGTGTGATCTGAGACACGTTGATCGAGCTCGCTCCCCATGGATACCTTGTGTGCGATGTATCGCGGACAAGCAATGCGAAACGGAGGATCGTGACCGACAGCGAACCCGGTACCCGCACCGTGGCCGATCTCATCGTCGACCGCGTCGCGGCCCACACCGACCACCTCTTCGGCGTCGGCGGCGCCAATATCGAAGATCTCTACGACGCCGTGCACCGCCACCCCGCCCTCATCGGCATCATCGCCAAACACGAGTTCGGCGCGGCCACCATGGCCGACGGCTACGCCCGCGCCACCAACCGCCTCGGGGTCGTGGCCGCCACCTCCGGCGGCGGCGCCATGAATCTCTTTGCCGCCCTGACCGAATCCTTCGACTCCCGAACCCCCATCCTGGCCCTCGTGGGCCAGCCCCCCACCGCCCTCGAAGGCCGCGGCGCCTTCCAGGACACCAGCGGCCTCCCCGGCCGCCTCGACGCCGAGGCCATCTTCGGCGCGGTCTCCCGCCACTGCGCCAAGGTCACTCGCCCCCAGGACATCTCCGCCGAACTGACCCGGGCGATCGATGCCGCCCTGACCGGCGGCCCGGCCATCCTGCTGCTGCCCAAAGACATTCAGGCGGCACCCGCTGCCACGGTGGCTACGCCGAGTTCCGCGGTGGCGACGCCGAGCCACGACACCGGCACGGCGGAATCGACGGAATTGCCGGTCCAACTGGCGGACTTGCTCGCCGAGGTGCCCGCGAGCGGTCGCGTGGTGGTCATCGCCGGGCCGGAGGTGGCCGCATCGGATGCACGGGCCGCACTCGCGGCGGTCGTCCGGTCCTGGCACGCCGCGGTGCTGGTCACCCCGGACGCCAAAGACGCCTTCCCGAACCGGGATTCGCGCTTCGCCGGGGTCGTGGGTGTCATGGGGCATCCGCACGCACCGGAACTCGTCGCGGGGTCGGAGCTGTGCCTGCTGGTAGGCGCGCCGATGTCGATGACCGCGCGGGCCGGGCTGGATGGCGCGCTGGCCGCATGTCCCCGAGTCGCGTATCTGGGATCGGAAGACCCCTTCGTGCCGGTCGGCGCGGTGGCGCGTGGGCCGTTGGCCACCACCTTGCGGGCCGTCGCGGACCTCGCGGGTGCGCGCGATCGCCTCGCTCCGCCGTGGACCGAATCGGCCGAAATCGGCTCGCGCATAACCGAATTGCCGGTGCCGCCCTCCGCCGGGCCGGGAGTGCGGTACCGCGCTGCGGTCGGCGCGCTCGAGGCGGCGCTGGAGCCGGGGACCGACGTGATCGTCGATGCGGGGAACACCGGGGCGGCGGTCGTGCACCATCTGCGGGTTCCGGAGGAGGGGAGGTTTCTCATCGCGCTCGGGATGGGCGGGATGGGTTATTCGTTCGGGGCGGGCATCGGATGTGCGCTGGGGCGGGGGCGGCGGGCCGTCGTGATCGCCGGGGACGGGGCCTACTTCATGCACGGGCACGAGGTGCATACGGCCGTGGAGTACGGGGTGGACGTGACGTTCGTCGTGTTCAACAACAACGCGCACGCCATGTGTGTGACGCGGGAGCAGGTCTTCTACTCCGGCGCCTACAGTTTCAACCGGTTTCGGGCCGCCGAGATCGGGGCGGGGGTGGCGGCCATGTTCCCGGAGCTGCCCGCCTGGACCGCGCGCACCGTCACCGAATTCGAGAACGCCTTGGAGAAGACGCGGGCAATACCGGGGCCCGCGTTCATCGAACTGCAGTGTGACCCGGACGAATTCCCACCGTTCGCACCGTTTCTGAAGGAGCCCCTCCCATGACCGAGTCCATCGAGACCGCGCCGATCGAGGTGCCGGAGCTGGATATCCCGGGTGTGTACCGCATCGAGACCATGGCCCTGAAAGAGGGCATGCCGCTGGTGCTGGACATGACCCGGGCCGTCTACCCGCACGACGAGATCTTCGGGCAGTACTGCACCGTCACCGAATTCATCGCCGCACCGCCGGACGAGGTGTTCGAATACCTGGCCGACACCCGCAGTCTGTGCGAATGGACCTACAGCATGCGCGGTTTCGAACGGACCGCCGATCCCGAGATCTGGGTCTCGGACGACCGCATCGGCTCGCACACCCGCATCTACACCCGCACCGTCGCCAATGCCCAGGCCCGCACGGTGGACTACCACTGCGCCTGGGACCAGGCCGACCACCTGTGGATGATCTACCTCATGCGGGTCGTGGACGCGCAGCTGGTGTTGAACCAGCCGGGATCCGTTGTCACCTGGACCAATTGCCACCACCCGTTCTACGAGGACAACGCCTACCCGCAGACCGCACCCGAGGGCCGCCCGGTCTGGGTCGGCGACTTCTGGCACCTCTTCGCCGCCGGACATCTCCTGGAACTGCGCAACCTCAAGGCGATCTGCGAACACCGCCACGCCGCCCGACAGCCGATCAAGCCGGAATGGATGGACTGAACATGAGCATAGACACCGTCAGCCTGATCGACGTCGCGGGGTATCTGCCCGAGAACATCGTCCCCGCAGACTATTTCGCGCAGTACGCGGACCCCGACGAGGTCACCTCGAACCTCATGTTCAAGGCCCCCAAGTTCCGCCACCACATCGCACCGGGCGAGACCCCCGCCGACATGGCCGAGCGTGCGGTGGCCCCGATCCTGGCCCGCCAGGGCCGGGAAGCGCTGCGCGAGGTGGACATTCTCATCGTCCACACCCAGCTGCCCGAACTCGGCATCGTCGGCAGCGGCGGCGAAGTCGCCGCCCGCCTGGGTATTTCGCCGGAATGGCTGATCGATCTGCACAACGGCGGCTGCGCCTCGTTCGTCTACGGCATGAAGCTGGCCCGCCAGATCCTGCTCTCCTCCGATGCCCGCTCCGCCCTCGTGGTGACCGTGCAGAACGTGGCCGGTCAGGTCTTCACCCAGGAGCAGGTGCGCGGCAAGGCGCAGGCCGCCATCCCCGGCGACGGCGCGGGCGCGGGATTGCTGGTGAAATCCGGTGATTCGCCGATCCTGGGCATCGAGACCCGGCATCTGCCGCAGTTCGCCGGGCAGATGACGGTGATCGCCGAACCGCCGCGCCGCTACTGGGAGGCCGGCAGCGGGCAGATGCACGTCGGCTTCACCGAATCCAAGATCGCCAAGGTGCTCCAGCGCGGCAACCGGCTGGTGCCGGAGGTGGCACACGCGGTGTGCGGCCGGATCGGCGTCGAGCCAACGGAATTGGATCTGCTGGTCACCAACCAGCCCAACCGCGCCTTCCTGCGCAACTGGCGCGACGCCCTGCAACTGCCCGCCGAACGGCATCCCGACACCTTCGACGACTGCGGAAACCTGTTCGGCGCGGGCATTCCCGTCACCTTCGACCGGGCCGTCGACGAGGGCCGGGTGCCGGCGGGCTCGCTGGTGATGCTGGCGGGCTTCGCGCACGCGGGCGATTTCGCCGGGGCCGCCGCCCTCCGGTGGGGCGGGCGCTGAGGGGGCGCGTGCCGTGACCCCGCTGATATCGGCCGGACATCGATTGCAGCTCAACGAGATTCCCTTCGGCCCGCCGCCCTCGGTGCGGGCCGCGCTGAGCCACGCGCTGGCCTCGGCCAACCGGTATCCCGAGTTCCTGCCGGAGCGGCTGCCCCGGCTCATCGCCGGGCGGCTCGGCTGCGCACCCGATCGGATCGTGGTGGGCGCGGGCGCGACCGGCGTGATCATGCACATCGTGCAGGAATTCGGTTCCGGCGATGCGGAAGTCGTGATGGCGACGCCGACCTTCGACGGTTTCCCGATCCTCACCGGCATGGCGGGCGGGCGGCCGGTCGCGGTGCCGCTCACCGGTACCGGCCGCCAGGACCTGGCGGCGCTGGCCGCCGCGGTGACCGAGCGAACCCGGCTGGTGGTGGTGTGCAGCCCGCACAATCCCACCGGAACCCTGGTCCCGCCCGCGGAATTCGAGTCCTTCCTGTGGGAGATCCCCGCCGCGGTCCCGGTCGTCCTGGACGAGGCCTACGTGGACTTCGTCCCCGAGGCCGACCGCGTCGACATCTTCGACCTGTTGGACCGACATCCGAATCTGCTTGTCCTGCGGACTTTTTCGAAGGCGTACGGGCTGGCCGCGCTGCGGGTCGGCTACGCCGTCGGCGCGCCGGAGCTCATCGAGCGAATCGCCCGCTGGCAGCTGCCCTTCGGGATGACCGCGCTCGCCGAGGTCGCGGTGCGCGCCTGCTACGAGGCGGAGGCCGAGATCCGGGCTCGCATCACGGTGCTGGGCGAACATCGCGATCGGCTCACCTTCGGCCTGCGCGAGCTCGGCCTGTGCGTGCCCGACAGCTACGCCAATTTCTCCTACCTCACCCTGCCCGGCCCCGACGCCGATCGGGTGGCAACCGCGCTTGCGGGCGCGGACATCCACGTCAAGGCCTATCCCACTGGTATCCGCATTACGGTCGGCGATCGGGTGGCCACCGACGCGGTACTCGACGCCGTCCGCAGTACAGTGCAGTAATGCACGAACATCCGCCTTCCGCACCCGGCGGGCACCGGGCCGGAGCGGACGAGGAGATCGACTACGCACTGCTGTCGCTCAATGCGCAGCTGTGCTTCGCGCTGTACTC
The DNA here is from genome assembly GCF_007990715.1 of Nocardia seriolae NBRC 15557. GTDB lineage: Bacteria > Actinomycetota > Actinomycetes > Mycobacteriales > Mycobacteriaceae > Nocardia > Nocardia seriolae. Next base: position 16,883 of record NZ_BJWY01000089.1, read on the forward strand.
CACGTCGCGATCCATGACCGCCGCCTACCGGCCGTTCCTGGACGATATGAACCTCACCTACCCGCAGTACCTGGTGCTGCTGGCGCTGTGGGAGCGTCCCGGCATCACCATGAAGGACCTGGGCGAGCAGGTTCACCTCGACTACGGCACGCTCTCGCCCCTGGTCCAGCGACTACAGTCGCGCGGCCTGGTGGACAGCGTCCGCAGCGCGACCGACGGCCGCGCCGTGGTGCTGCACGCCAGCGAATCCAGTCGCGAACTCCAGCACGGGGCCCAGGAGATGATCCGCACCGTGCTGGGTCTGGTCGGCGTCCCGGTCGAGGACATCGAGGCTCTGCGCGATCAGGTCAAGGCGCTCGGCGCCCGCCTCGACGCGGCAGCTGAGGCCGCCCGCGCCCGCTGATCCGGATCCGGCGCTGATCCGGATCCGGGCGAAGTCGGCCGGGCGGGCGAACCCGGCCGGGTCAGGCGAACGTGGCGAGGGCGTCCGCCACGATGGCGTCGAGGCGGGCGTGGTGTGCGCCCTTCCAATAGGTCTGGCCGCAGTCCACGCACTGGGCGAAGGAGTCGTAGCTCTGGCCGGTGTTGTCGGGCAGCTGCGCGCGCACGGTCTCGCGGTCGGCGGCGCGCAGCGAGCCGTTGCAGGAGGTGCAGCGGGTCCAGGGATCCAGGCGCGGGGCGAAGCGGGACAGCACGTCGTCCAGCTGCTCGGCGGGCTGATGGCTGTAAACGTAAGCGCCGGAATAGATTTCGCGGCGGCGTAGCAGGCCGCGATCGCGCGAGAGCAGCACCCGCCGCTCGGCGGCCGACCGGGCGGCCAGTGCGGCGTCACCGATGTCCGGATTCTCGTATGCCGCATCGATTCCCAGTAGCCGCAGTCGGCGGGCGAGGGTGCCCAGATGGATGTCGAGCAGGAAGCGCAGCGGTTCCGAACTGGGTTGCGGGCGGGCCACCGCGGCCACCGTGATCGTTTCCCCGCCCGCCGGAATATGGCCGGGCGCAACCGATTCGCCGTTCACCGTGAGCGTGCCCACCTCGGTCAGCGGCACGCCCAGCGACTCCACCACGTGCCCCAGCGTCGAGGTGCCGTCGACGCGGACCGGCGTGCCGTCGTGCTGCCCGACGAACACGCGCAGCTCGGGTGCGACCTCGACGGTGATTTCCCCTGCGTTCACCAGCCCAGGATCCCAGAAACCGGGCACCGGCGAGCAACTCGATTTCGATCTCGGTCGGCGGGGTGCGGCGGGTCGAAAGTGAAGTGGAGACCAATTTCTCCCCCACAGTGGCCTGAAGCACAATGGAAGAATATTGGAACAGTTCGTTAACCAATTGTTTGCGTATCTATGGGTTGCGCGCTTGGAACGTTGGTGTTTTTCTAAGTTCGCAGGTCGATTCGGACCCACCGGTGGAAGATGAGTGTTTACCCGCCGGGTGCCATTCTCGGCAGTGTCGCCGCCGCACATCACAGACCTGCCGCCACCGAGCCGCCGCTCGGCGCTCGACCTGATGAAGGTGAAAGGAAATACAGGCCATGAACGCACCCGGATTGGCCCGTGCGGCCAGTGTTCTCGCCCGTAGCGCCATTGTTCTCGCGGGCCTCGCCGCGCCGATTCTCGCGCCTGCCCTGGCTACCGCCGCGTCGGCGGGAGGCGATGCCACCGCCCCCGCCGACCCGGTCGCCACGGCGCCCGCACCCGCGCAACCGTCGATATTGCCGCAGCTGGGAACGGGTAGCTCCGCGCTCGGCACCGGCAGTTCGACCGCCGCCGGACTGGCCGGGGCGCTCGGCACCGGCAGTGCCGCGGCCGGCAGTTTCGCCGGGCTCTTCCCCGGGCCCGGCTCGGTACTCGGACTGTTGGGCACCGGCAGTGGCGCCGCCAGCGGTTCGGCGCAGGCCGGTGGGACGGCCGCACAGGCATTGGGTTCCGGCAGCGCCGCCGCGGGCGCTGGATCGTCGAGCAAGTAGAGCAATAGCTTCCAATTCGCCCGGCGGAATATAAACCGTTTCAGGAGCAATGCTTTCGCGCACCGTGATTATTTACGGATTCCGAACGGTTGCCGTGGCGGCGGAATTAGATGAGGGAGACGGTCATGGATTACACCCATCTGTCCGAATTCACCGTGCGCTCCGGCGCACTCACGCTCTGGCGCGCCGAACTGGCCGCCGGGTCCGGCTGGGCCACCGACGAGCGACCCTTCACCAGCGTGCACGTGCGGCACTGCCGGGACGCCGATGCCGCCGACCCGCGTCCGGGCCGGGGCCGTTGGATCGGAACCATTTTCGAAATGGACGCGCCGTTCGACGGCGATCACTGGCGCGAGACCGTGCGGCTGTGGCACGCCCGCCACGAGGGCCTGCGCACCACCCTCGCCGTCGGCGCGGCGATCGAACCCGAGCGGCTGATCTGCGCGGCCGCCGACGTCACGGTCACCGCCGAACCGGTGCCCGGCATCACCGGATCCGGGCCCATCAACGAATACCTCACCGACGCACTGGAATTGCGGCTCTCCCCGCTACAGTGGCCGCACTGCCTGCTGGCCACCGTCGAGCACGCCGACACCGGCGACTTCACCGTGCTGGTCGCCGCCGACCACTCGGTCATGGACGCCTACTCGCAGGCCATCGTCATTCTGGAGCTGCGCACCCTGTATCGCTGCGTGACCCAGGGTGAGCCGGTGCGGGAATCGCCCACCTTCGGCAGTTCCGCCGACTTCGCGGACTGGGAGCGCACCGCGGCGGCCTCGCTCACCACCGACTGCGAACCGGTGCGCTACTGGCGGCGCTTCCTGGACGGCTCCGGCGGCATGCTGCCGCGCTTCGAACCGGCCATCACCGCCACCAGCGGCGCCGTGTCGGACCGCGCGCAGGCCAGCCTGTCGCGGAAGCTCATGTCGCTCAGCGATCTCGAGCTGGTCGAGCAGGCGGTCACCGAGCGCGGCCACCGCCTCTCGGTCGCCGTCTTCACCGCCCTGGCGCTCGCCTACCGCCGCGCCTTCGGCTATATCTCGCTGCGCGCCATCATGCCCATCGCCACCCGCCCCGACCTGCGCTGGCTGGAATCCATGGGCTGGTTCGTGAATGTCGTGCCCATCGACATCACCCTCGCCCCCGACGTGGACACCGACAGCGCCCTGGAATCCACCCGCACCGTGCTGCGCCGCTCGCGAGTCGCCAACGACGCCACCTGGACCCGGGTCCTGGAACTCCTGGACTGCACCGACCGACCCCGCTTCGGCATCTCCTTCCTCGACATCCGCGTCCTCCCCGACCATCAGCTCGTCGAATCCCTGCGCGGCCACACCCTCCGCGCCGAGTCCTACTCCGCCGACGAGGTCTTCTTCTGGATCGTCCGCTCCACCGACGGCCTTCGCCTGTCCACCCGCTTCCCCGCCTCCTTCCCCGCCGTCGAAATGGACCGCTTCCTGGCCGAATTCACCCGCGCCATGGCTGAATTCGCGCACGGAGTCGGGCCCGAGGTCGCGACCGGACCGGCGGCGCCCAGCGCCTCGCAGGTGCTCGAAGGCGAGGTGCGCGCGGCGGAACGCGGCTCCGTCGGCGGCGAGCGAACCGCTGCCGCCCTGGCTCCTTTCGGGGTCCCGGCCGCCGACCGCACGGCCGCGACCCCGCCACCCGAGGCCGCCCCCGCGCCCCTGGCCCCGCCAGGGGCCGCTCGATGAAGGTGCTGCTGGCCTTCGCGGGCAGTCGCGGTGACGCACAGCCCGGTGTGCTGCTCGGTCGGGAGCTGGCGGGGCGTGGGCACGATGTCACCGTGGCCGTGTCCCCGAATCTGGTGGAATTCGCCGCACGCTACGGGGTTTCGGCCGTGCCGTTCGGGCTGGACAGCGGCGAGCTGCTGCGGGCCCAGCGCGACGACGCGCGCTTCCGGCACCCCAATCCCGTTCGCCGCGTTCAGGCCGTCGTGGACCTGCAACGCCGCGGATTCGGCGAGGCGGCGCGAGATCTGCTCAGCTTGGCCGGGGACAGCGTGGTCCTGGTCACCGGGATGGCGTGCGAGGAGGTCGCCGCCGAAGTCGCCCGCCACCACGCCATCCCGCTCGCGGCGATGCACTTCTTCCCCATCCAGCCCAACCGCACGGTCCCGGTCGTGCCGACGGACTGGGCGCGGTATCTGCCTGCGGAACTCAATCGGCTCGGCTGGCGCGCCCTGGCCAAGGCGCGCGCCTGGGCGCTGGCCCCCGAGATCGCTGCCTTCCGCCGGGCCGCGACGCCCGGTGGGGACGCCGATTCCGGACGGTCGTACACCGCGATCCAGGCGTACGACCCGGCATTGTTCCCCGGCCTCGAGGACGAGCTGCGGGAGCCGCTGTTCACCGGGTTCCCGGTTCCCGCCGATGAATCGCCGGCCATCGGCGCCGAACTGTCCGAATGGCTGTGCGCGGGACCGGCTCCGATATACGCCGGTTTCGGATCGATGCCGGTCACCGATCCGGTGGCGATCGAATCGATGGTCCGGGAGGTGGGCCGGCGACTGGGACGGCGAGTCTTGCTGGTGGGATCCATGTTCCGGCCCCGGATCGGTGACGGCCTGGCAGTCGTCGATCAGGTGGATCACCCGAGCGTGCTGCCGCTGTGCGCCGTCGCCGTGCACCACGGCGGGGCGGGCACCACCGCCGCGGCCCTGCGGGCGGGCGTGCCGTCGGTGATCTGCGCGGTTCAGGCCGATCAGCCCTACTGGGGCAGGCAGATCGAGGCGCTCGGATTGGGCGCGACCGCGCCGTTCGCCGGATTGACCGCGAATCGGCTGGAGCGGCTGCTGATTCGGGCCACCGAACCCGAGGTGGTGGCCTGGGCGGCCGCCTTCGGAGCGGGCTTCCGCGACGATGGGGTCCGGCGGGCCGCCGATGTCATCGAATCCATCACTCGAGACGAATCCATCACCGAGGACAGCGGCGTTCGCGAGGTGCCGACCATGATCGGAGGTGTGCGATGAGCACGGAGATCGCAATCGAAACCCGGGGGCTGGGCAAGAGTTTCGGATCCATGGCCGCCGTGGAGGCGGTGGATCTGAGCGTCGCGGCCGGGACGGTGTTCGCGCTGCTCGGCCCGAACGGAGCGGGCAAGACCACGACCGTGCGCATGCTGGCCACGCTGCTGCGGCCCTCGCGCGGCACGGCAACGGTTTTCGACTACGACGTGGTCGGGCAGGCCACGGCGGTGCGGTCGATGATCGGGCTCACCGGGCAGTACGCCGCCGTCGACGAGAACCTCACCGCGTGGGAGAACTTGCGGCTGTTCGGACGGCTGCTCGGATTGAGCCGGCGCGCCGCCCAGGACCGGGCCGCTGAACTGCTGGAGGAATTCGAGCTGACCGGGGCCGCGCAACGGCGGGTGAGTTCGTTCTCCGGCGGCATGCGGCGACGGCTGGATCTGGCCGCGACCCTGATCACGGTGCCGCCCTTGATCTTCCTGGACGAGCCGACCACCGGGCTGGACCCGCACACCCGCGAGCGCATGTGGTCGGTGGTGCGCGGGCTGGTCGGGCGCGGCGCGACCATCCTGCTGACCACCCCGTACCTCGAGGAGGCCGACGCGCTGGCGGATCGGATCGCCGTCATCGATCACGGCACCGTCGTGGCCGAGGGCACGGCGGGGGAGCTGAAGGCGTCCATCGGCGAGGAGATGCTGCGGATCGACCTGGTCGACCCGGCGCAGCGCCCGCTGGCCGACGCCGCGGTCGAACGGCTCACCGGCGCCACGCCCCTGCACGGCGACAATCCCGCCACCCTGGCGGTGCCACTCGGCGATATCGGCACCGCCGCCGATGTCATCACCGCCTGCCGCGACAGCGGAATCCGCCTGCGCGGCTTCGGGGTCGACCGCCCCGACCTCAATTCGGTGTTCCTGGCGCTCACCCAGCGCCCGGCCCGTCCCTCGCTTCCGGCAGAAAGGGCGAGCGCATGACCGTCGTCGCCGACACCATCCTGGTGCACCCCACCGCGCGCATCGCGCGCGAGCCGCGCATCACCCATGTCGGCCTGCGCGCGGGACTGGCGCAGTCGCTGTACATGGCCCAGCGCGGCATGCTGACCTTCCGGCACAGCCCCCAATTGCTCTACGACGCCGTCCTGTTGCCCATCGTCGGCCCGCTGCTGTTCGGCAGCGTCTTCGGCAAGGCCATCGCGGGCAGCCTGGACGCCTATCTGCCGACCCTCATTCCCGGCGTGCTGGTGCAGATCGTGCTGACCTCCTCGGTCGCCATGGGAGTCCAACTCTCCGAGGACATCCGCTCCGGCGTCTTCGACCGCTTCGTCTCCATGCCCATCGCCCGCTTCGCCCCGGTGGCCGGGGGACTGGTGGCGGGCGCGACCCGCTACGTGATCGCGGCGCTCATGGTGCTGCTGGTCGGCTTCGGCATGGGTTACCGGCCCGACCATCCCTTCGGCCTGATCCTGGGCGCGGCCCTGGTGGTCTTCGCCACCACCGCCATGAGCTGGCTGTTCGCCTTCATCGGCGTGACGGTGGCCAAACCGGCCGCGGTGCAGGGCATGTCGATGCTGGTGCTGACCTTCGTCAGCTTCGCCTCCAACGCCCTGGTGCCGGTGGCGGCCATGCCGGCCTGGCTGCGCCATGTCTCCGACTACAACCCCGTCTCGCATCTGGTGGTGGCCGTGCGCACCCTCGCCGAATCCGGTTCGGTCGGCTCCGACTTCGCCTGGTCGGTGGGCGCGGCCCTGGTCGTCGCGATCGTGTTCGCGCCCTTGACCGTTCGTACCCTGCGCGCCCGCTGATCCGGCAGCTCGCCTGCTCATCGATCTCGCATCTCTGACTGCTCATCGATACGGAGACCGCCATGACCGCAGTCCTGAACCGGCTCACCGCCGACGACGACCTGTTCCTGAAGCTGCACGACCTCTACGGCAACGCCCTGGTCAACCAGCTGGCCTGGCGGTTCGACGAGCCACTGGATCCGGCTGTGCTGCAACGCTTCCACGCCCACCTGGCGCACGGCTTCCTGTCGCGCCGGGTGATGACCACCGCCGTGCCGTTCGCCCGGCCGTGGTGGGTGACGGCGGGCGACGCGGAGCCGCTCGCATATCAGGAGGAGCCGGTACCCGAGAACGGCGTCCTGGATTGGTTCTTCGACCAGAGCCGGGTCGAGTTCGATCCGGTGACCGGCCGGGTGTGGCGGTTGTCGGCCGCGCCCACCACCGGCGGCGGCACGCTGCTGTCCCTGGTCACCTCGCATGTCGGCTCGGACGGGGGCGCGGTGCTCTACGCGGTGGGTGACGCGCTGCGGCGGCTGGACCTCGGCGACACCCCGGATATCGCAACGAGTTCGGGGCGGCTGGTGGGCTCGAACCCCGGCACCGGCCTGCTGCGCGCCCATCTCGCGGACGGTCTCGGCCAGCTGCGCGCCGTGGCGCTGAGCCTGCGTGCCGCGCTGGCGGCGCGCAATGTGACCGAGCCCGAACGCAATCCGCGGCCGACCGAGCCCCGCCGCCTGTTGCCCGCCACCTATTCCGCCGCCGATCTGGTCGTGGAAGTCGATGCCGCCGAATGGAATTCCGTCGCCGCCGCCCACAACGGCACCGCCAACGGGCTCATGGTCGGCGTCGCGGTCGGCATTCTCGGGCGCAGCGGCCGAATTGCCGACGGCGCGGCCGTCCGCGTCGATATCCCACACTCCATGCGCGGGCACGACGACCCGCGCGGCAATGCCACCACCGGCCTGCCCATCGCGGTTTCGTACCGCAAGGGCGAGCACACCGACCTGCGCCAGGTCCGCAGCGCCATCAAACAGGCCGCCCGCGCCTATGCCGACCCGGCCACCACGCCCGCGCTGCAACACCTGCAACCGGTCCAGCAGATGCTGCCGAAGTTCGTCCTCGGCTATTTCTCCCGCACCGCCAAGGCCCCGGAGTGCCTGTGCACCAATCTCGGTGAGACCGGCCAGGGCGTGGCGACCCTCGCGGGGGTGCGCGCCCGTTCGGTTCTCATGCGCCCGGTGGTCTGCACCGGCGAGACCGAGCTGTTCCGCCGCGTCGAGATCGGCCTCAATCTCTCCTGGTCCAGCGACGGCGAGACCGTTACCCTCGCCATCACCGGAGCCGACCCGGACCGCTTCCCGACCCGGGCCGCGTTGCGCGACTACGTCATCGACGAGTTCGAGTCCTGGGGATTGCGACCGCGATTCTGGTCCTGATCTTTTATTGACGCCTTGCCAGTGTAGGTGTAACCATTGGGTACAGTAACTTATGTCACTTCCCGAGAGGCTCTGACAATGACGTCAGCACCCGTCAAGGCCGAACCCACGGTCGAGATCGCACGGCAGTATGCCGAGCAACTCCTGCTGCTGTCGCAGGGCTCGGTCGACAAGCACTTCGATCCTTTCACCGATATCGATTGGGACAACCCCGATTTCGCGGTCACCCCGAACGACAGGCGCTGGATTCTGCCCGTCTCCGGTGACATTTTCGCCCGTCATCCCTGGTATCAAGCGCAGTCCGAGGCCCGCAAGATCGCCATCGGGCTGTGGCGGCAGGCCAATATCGCCAAGGTGGGCCTGCAGTTCGAGACCCTGCTCATCGGCGGCATGGTGCAGCACACCTTCAAGCTGCGCAACGGCTCGCCCGAATTCCGCTACTGCACCCACGAGGTCATCGAGGAGTGCAACCACACGCTGATGTTCCAGGAGATGGTGAACCGCATCGGGATCGACGTGCCCGGCATGGGGCCGATCCTCAAGCAGCTCACCTATGTCATTCCGGCGCTGGCCTCGCTGTTCCCGAATCTGTTCTTCATCGCGGTGCTGTCGGGCGAGGAGCCGATCGACCACGTGCAGAAGGCGATCCTGCGCGCCGACGAGGACGTGCATCCGATCATGCGCGGCGTCATGGCGATTCACATCGCCGAGGAGGCGCGGCACATCTCCTTCGCCCACGAGTTCCTCGAACACCATGTGCCGCGGGCGAACCCGATCAACAAGTTCGTGCTCTCGCTGGCGTTCCCGATCGTCATGTGGATCGGCGGGCGGGCCATCGTGATTCCGCCGCGCGCGTTCTTCCGGGAGTTCGAGATTCCGCGCGAGGTGCGCAAGGAGGTCTTCTTCGGCTCGGCGGAGTCCCAGGAGACGTTCGCGGGCTTCTTCGGTGACGTCCGCACGCTGGCCAAGCGGATCGGGCTGATGAACCCGGTGTCCAAGCGGGTCTGGAAGGTGCTGGGCATCGACGGCCCGACCACCCGCTATCGGTCGGAGCCGGATCGGCCGGGGCAGGTCCGCGCGGCCTGATCCGGGAGCGTCGGCGCGGCCGGGGACCTCGGTCCGTGACTCGGCCGCGCCGGTAGACGTTACCCTAAATAACATATAATACTCGGAGCGCCCGGACGCCGAGGTCCGGGCGCGACCAGAAGCGAGAACCTCGATGACGCGGCATGTCGACGTACTGATCATCGGCGCGGGCCTGTCCGGTATCGGCATGGCCTGCCACCTGACCAGGGAGAAGACCGGGCGTAGCTACCTGATCCTGGAACGCCGGACCGCCATCGGCGGCACCTGGGATCTGTTCAAGTACCCCGGCATCCGGTCCGACTCCGACATGTACACCTTCGGCTACGGCTTCCGGCCCTGGCACGGCACCAAGGTGCTCGCCGACGGGCCGCACATCCGTCAGTACATCGAGGACACCGCCGCCGAGTACGGCGTCACCGACCACATCCGCTTCGGCCGCAAGGTCACCAAGACCTCGTGGTCCAGCGACGAGGGCAGGTGGACGGTCGAGGTGCTCGACGAGCGCACCGGCAAGACCGAGACCTACACCAGCGATTTCATGATCGGCTGCACCGGCTACTACGACTACGACAACGGCTATCGGCCCGCGTTCCCCGGCGAGGAGAACTTCGCCGGGCGGATCGTGCACCCGCAGCACTGGCCCGAGGATCTCGACTACCGGGGCAAGAAGGTCGTCGTGATCGGCAGTGGCGCCACGGCCATCACGCTCGTCCCGGCCATGAGCGGCGACGCCGCGCACGTCACCATGCTGCAGCGCTCGCCCACCTACATCGCCGCGCTGCCCGCCGACGACCCGGTCGCGGTCGGCTTCAAGCTCGCGAAAGTGCCTGCCGCCCTGGCCTACAAGGCGGGCCGGGCGCGCAATATCGCCTTGCAGCGGGCCAGCTACCAGCTCTCGCGCACCAATCCGAAGCTGTCGGCCAAGCTCATGCTGGCCGCGGTGCGCGCGCAGGTCGGGCCGAATATCGATATGCGGCACTTCACCCCGAGCTACAACCCGTGGGATCAGCGCCTGTGCGTGGTGCCCAATGGCGACCTGTTCCGGGTGCTGCGCAAGGGCGAGGCGTCCATCGTCACCGACACCATCGAGACCTTCACCGAGAAGGGCATCCGGGTCTCCTCGGGCGAGGAGATCGAGGCCGACATCATCGTCAGCGCAACGGGTCTCAGCGTCCAGATGCTGGGCGGCGCGACCCTCGAGGTGGACGGGCAGACCCTCGCCACCCGGGACCTGGTGGCCTACAAGGGCGCACTGCTCGGCACCGTCCCCAACATGATGGTGATCCTCGGCTACACCAACGCCTCCTGGACCCTCAAGGCCGACCTGGCCGCCGAGTACTTCTGCCGCCTGCTGAACCACATGCGCGACAACGGATACAACGAGGTCGTCGCAGTCCCCGAGGAAGGCGACCGCTCCGAGGCGTCACTCATGGGCGGCGCGCTCACCTCCGGCTACATCCAGCGCGGCGACGGCGTCATGCCCCGCCAGGGCACCCGCGGCCCGTGGCAGGTCATCAACAACTACTTCCGCGACCGCGCCATGCTCCGCAAGGCCCCCCTCGAGGACGGCGTCCTCCGCTTCCGCCGCACCACCCGCAAGACCGAATCGCCCACCGCCGAATCCCGTTCGGCCTGACGGTTTTCCCTCGCGAACCCGACCGTGCCCTGGGTACTGATCAGCACCATCAGCTCCGGACCCGATCCGCAGGGGCCATGATCAGGCCAGAATTCGGTGGGGTGGACCTTTCCCGGGGGCCGGGCGCGGTCGCAGGATGGAGGGATGACCAGTACCCAGCCCGTGTTCGCGTCCGTTGTGCGCGATGAATTCGCGCCCAGCACCGTCTATCTGAACTCGGCGAGCTACGGTCTGCTGCCGAAATCCGTGCTGGCGGCGGTGAATACGGCCGAGGAGCAGCGGATGCGCGGGGAGTTCGACATTCCCGGCGTGGATCCGATCATCGATGAGTGCCGGGCTGCTTTCGGACGGCTCACCGGCTTCGAGGCGGGCCAGGTGGCGGTCGGGTCGCAGGTGTCGCAGCTGGTCGGGCTGGTGGCGCAGAGTCTGCGGCCCGGCGCGCAGGTGGTGGTGCCAGAGCATGAATTCAATTCCGTGCTCTGGCCTTTCCTGGTGCGCGCGGATCTGGAGGTGCGGGTCGTGCCGCTGGCCGAGCTGCCCGGCGCGATCCGGGCCGGGGACGATGTGGTGGCCGCTGCCGTGGTGCAGTCCGCCGACGGCGCGGTGCTGGATGTGGCCGCGACCGTCGCCGCCGCGCGGGCGCACGGGGCGCGCGTGCTCTTGGACGTGAGCCAGGCGGCCGGCTGGCTGCCGGTGCGCGACACCGGGGCCGACTGGATCGTCAGCGTCGGCTACAAGTGGCTGCTCGGCCCGAAGGGCAGCGCCTTCCTCGCGGGAACGCCTGCGGCACTGGATGATCTGACGCCCGCGGCCGCGGGCTGGTATGCCGGGTACAGCCCGTGGGAGACCTGCTACGACGGTCCGCTGCGCCTGGTCGAGGACGCCCGGCGCTTCGATGTCGCTCCGGTGTGGCCCGCCTGGATCGGGCAGCGACCCGCCTTCGAACTGATCGAGCGGATCGGTGTGGAGACCATCCACCGCCACGATGTCGCGCTCGCGGATCGCCTGCGCAAGGGACTCGGTCTGCCCGAGGGGAATTCGGCCGTGGTGTCGCTGGAGGTGTCCGAGGACGCGCTCGCGCGGGTGAATTCGGCGCGCATCGTGGGTGCCATGCGGGCCGGACGACTCCGGTTGGCCTGCCACCTCTACAACACCGAGGACGATATCGACCGCGTCCTCGACGTGCTCGCGGGCTGAAGCTAGATGGGCTGGAAGCCGCTGCCCACGCCCTTGCCCGCGTCGACGGCCGCGCGGACGGTGTCGAAGGCGATGGCGATGACCGGGGTGTGGATCGGGTTGCCGGGGTCGGTGCAGCTGAAGCGGTAGGCCTTCGTGTCGCTGAAGAGCGGAGCGGAGATCAACCCGACCAGTTGGTCACCGATGGTGACCGGCGCGCCGGAGTCGCCGTAGCTGGAGCACGCCTGCTCCATGAAACCGACCGGGCTCGAGGCCCACACCACGCCGCAGGCATGGCCGCTGGTCCGGCCGTTCTGACAGACGATGCTCCACGCGGGCGGCGCGGGCGCGAATCCGGCGATGGTGCTGCCATTGACCGTGCGCAGCGGCGTCACCACGCTCGGATCGAATTCGATGACGGCGTAATCGAGTTGGGCGTCGGAGTCGCGGACCACACCGAGCACTCCGGCGTCCGGGAACTGCTCCCCGCGCACCGGGGTCCCGGCCTCGGCGCAGTGCCCCGCGGTGAAACCGACCAGACGGCCCGCGGCGTCGTAGCCGATGGTGGTCAGGCTGCACTTGGTGGATCGGCCCAGCACGATCCCGGATCCGCCGCCCAGGGCCGCCACGGTGTCGACGTCTGCCACTGTGCTGACGTCTGCCACGGGATCGAGGTCTGCCACGGTGTTGCCCGACTCGGTGGCGTCGCCCGGATCGGCGTGGGCGGCCGGTGCGGCGGCCAGCCCGCAGGCCACGACCACCGCAGCCGTTGCGATCCAGTGTGGCGACACCTGCATGCCCAACCATCCATCCGACTCGACACCTATAGCTACACGGTAGCTTCCTGGTTCATTGCAGCCAGATCGGACGCTGTGCGGCGAATGGATCGGACTGGACGTGCGGTACATCGGACCAGATCATGGTCTCGCGTCGGTCGAGAGTGTAGCGGGGCCAGGTCGGGCCCGGGTCCGTGTTGCTGACGAAGGCCACCCACGCCCGGTGCACGGCGTCGGCCAGCGGCTGCGGCGGATTGTCGCCCGCCACCGCGGTCACGCCGGTCGCCTTCAGCAGGTCGAAGGCGAAGGGGACGTCCAGGCAGTGGAAGGACCGGCCCCGGAACTCGGTCGCGTTCGAGGCCCAGGTGAACTCGTAGAGCCAGGTGGGCTGATCGCGCCCGGCCCGCATCTCGGCCACCCGGAACGAGGGCATGCGGATGACGGCGTCGCTCTGCGCCTGCCCCGCAAGCTGATTCGCGGTCAGGCCCGGGTAGGCGGCACGGAAGGCGGCGGTGGCGGCCGGGGCGAAACCGAGCGCGCCCAGTGCCGCGGGCAGTGTCGCGTCGGTGACCTCCGGCTGCTCACCGCTCAACGAGGCGGCGGCGAATTCGTGCGCGGTGAAGCCGATCAGCAGCGGAATACCCTGGTCCGCACCGGATTTCAGGACCTCGCCGCTGGTCGCCGGGATGAGCGTGCCGTCCGCGAACGGGGCCAGGCCGAGCAGGCTCGCCGCCGAGCCGTCCGGGCCGGGCGCGCGCAGCTTGTCCTCCATGTCCCGGAGTCGCATTTTGCTCACGTCCCGCAGCGCGGCGGCGGTGGCGGGCAGGCCGTTCCGCTTGGTGAACAGCTGCGACACGGCCGGCGCGGTGGCCCGGTCGTTCGGCTGGGTGACCGCGCCGGACTCCGAAATGCCCGCGCGGAACACTCCTTTCGCGGCCGGGGTGTTCATCGGCGCCCACACCGCGCCGCCACCGGCCTCGCCCACGGCTCGGTCACCGCCCTCGTCTCCGACCTCACCGACCGCGGCCTGATCCGCGAGGACGACGCCCTCCGCTCCGGCACCCGCGGCCGCCCGCTGCGACTGATCCCCGACCGCGCCTGCGTGGCCGCCATCCAGATCACCTCCGAACACCTCCGCGTCGCGGTCGCCGACCTCGCGGGCGAGGTGGTGTGGCGCGAGACGATCCCGCACCAGCTCGCTCCGTGCTGGCCCGAGGTGATGGCGGACGCCATCGCGGCCGCGATCACGAGCATCGGTGCGGCGGACGCCACCCGGTGCCGCGCCGTGCTCGCCCGGGTGGTCGTGGCGATGGCCGGGCCGGTGCAGGAGGATGCGTACCAAACGGTCACGGTGGCACCGGATTTCGGCTGGATGCGGCCCGTCCGGCTGCGCGACCTGATCGCCGAGCGCCGGTCCGGCCCACCGGTCGCGATCGACGTGGTCAACGACGCGAACGCGGCGGCGCTGGCCGAATTTCATGCTCTGAAGCGGGATTCGCGCGGACTGGTCCTCATCGAGGCCGGCACCGGCATCGGTGGCGGCGTGGTGCTGGACGGTCGTATCCACACCGGCAGCCACGGCATCACGGGCGAACCCGGACATGTCCCGGTCGCGATGGACGGCCCCGACTGCGTCTGCGGTGCCCGCGGCTGCCTGGTCGCATACGCGGGCCCCGAAGCCGTCTTCACCGCGTCCGGTCTCGCTGACCTATTGCACGACAAGGGATTGCACACCGCACAGACCGAACTACTGGCCCGCCTGCACCGAGCGGATCCCCGGGCCACCGCCGCCCTCGAACAGGCGGCCCGCGCACTGAGCGCGGCGATCCTGTCCATCACCGCCCTGCTCGACGCCGACCAGGTGGTCTTGGGCGGCCTACTCGGCGACTGGACCCCCTGGTTGGCTCCGACCATCGAAGACCGCCTCTCCGGCCGTCGCGCCCTGGCTCCCGGCCTCGCCCTCCGCATCACCCCGGCCACCCTCGGCGACGACGCCATCCTGCTCGGCGCCCTCGGCTTCGCCCGCCGCGCAATCCTTTCCGACCCCTCCGCCATCGGTCCCGAACGGTAAAGGCGGTGACGGCACCCCTCCGGCCGTCACCGCCATGGCCGCCCGCGACAGCGGCAGCCTCCCCGCGCTGCTTATCTATCGGTCCGCAGCGCGGAAATCGTTCGGCGGCATCTGCCGTCATCGAGACCCGCCCCCGGCAGCTCGAAACCTCTGTTCGCCCGCCGCCGTTCCCGCTCGACGGACCGATCCCACAGCAGCACAACGACTTCCGGCAGCATCAGTCCGATCTCGGCGGCCAGCAGCGCGGCCATCTCGAGCGCTTCCTCGGGATTCGCGGGCGCCGGATCGCTCAGGGTCTCATCGAGCGTCATGCCATCGCAGGCCTGCTCGAGGGTGAGCAACCGGTTCGGGAGCCAGGTGAGCACCCAGCTATCCATGGAAAGGGCTGTGCGAACCGCCATCTCGGGCGTCTTGTCGCTTCGGATCGTCCAGGGCGTGAATTCGAGGGCCATGAGGTCGGGCACCTCCTCAAATGTGGTTGTGGCAATAAGATTACCGGCGAGCATCCATGGCACCCACAGTCAGAATATCTGCTCATGGTCGATACATCTCGAGCGAGGAAGGCTCAAAATTGAACTGAGTCCGATTTTGTTCGCCGGATATGGACCGCTAGTGTCG
>NZ_BJWY01000090.1 GCF_007990715.1 Nocardia seriolae NBRC 15557
CGACACTAGCACACCACGAGCAGACGCCAAGCGGGCGAATTTCGAGCAGGAGAACGCAAAATTGCGCGAATTCCCAGCAGCGAATCCACCTGGGGGAGGACGATTCTCCATAGTGGACGAGACACTCGCCCGCTCACCGACCCCGATCCATGTCCGCCGCCGCGAATGGAGCGTGTTGTGTCCGAAGGTCCCGCGTCATCGACCCTGCCGCGCCGCCAGCTCGGCCGTTATCTGCGCGACTGGCGTATCCAGGCGGGATTGACCATCGCCGAAGCCGCCAAACTCATGGAGTGGGGCGCGAGCACCCTACAGCGGCTGGAAAAGGGCAATGCGGACCGCATCCGAACCATCGACATCCAGGAGCTGTGCCGGATCTACGGGATACCGGCCGAAATCGCCGAGGGGCTCAAGGGTTTGGCGCAGCAGGCGGCCGTCAAGAGCTGGTGGCACTCCTACGGCGACCTGATCCCGGAGAACTTCGACGTCTACGTGGGCCTGGAGGCATCCGCGCAGCAGTTGTCGTGCTACCAATCGGAATTGGTGCCCGGGCTGCTCCAGATCGCCGAATACGCAAGGGCCCTGAACCGCCTCGGCTATCCGGAAGAGTCGGCGGCGGAGGTGGATCGGCGCGTTCAGCTGCGCCTGCAGCGCCAGGCCATGCTGACCCGCCGCACCCGGCCGGCGAATCTGGCCATGGTGTTGCACGAATCGGTATTGCGCCGCCTGGTGGGAGGTGCAAGGGTGATGGCGGCGCAGGTCCGGCACTTGGCGGAACTGAGCACTCGGCCCAATGTCTGCCTGCGTATCCTGCCCTTCGCCGCCGGTGTCCCGCTGGGACTTTCGACCGGCCCGTTCGTGATTCTGGAGTTCGGAACCGACAGCAAAGGGCAGCCGGTCGAGCCCCCGGTGGTCTACGTGGAGGGTTTCACCGGCGATCTGTATCTCGAGAGACAGGGCGACGTTCAGCGCTATCGCCGGGCCCAGGACGGCCTGGAACGCTGCGCGTTGGACGTCCAGGACAGCAGAAACCTGCTTAGACAGGTGGCGAAGGAGTATTCGGCATGAGTGTGGAGCTTTCCGGGGCCCGCTGGTTCAAGAGCAGCCGCAGCGGGGCCGGTAAGGAGTGCGTCGAGGTGGCGTTCCTGGCCACCGGCCGGGTCGGCGTGCGGGACAGCAAGAATCCGCAGGGCCCGGCGCTGGTGTTCGGCGCCGCGGAGTGGCGGTCGTGCACCGCTGCCATCGAAAACGGTGCGCTCGAGGGCTGATTCGCTGATCGAGGGTTCACGGACCTCGCTTCCGTGAACCCTCGCCGCTCTGTGGAAGCAGCTTCATAGGATTGCGACCACGCCGATCGCGACGGCGGCCACCAGCACGCCGATCGCGATCGCGGGCATCAATGCGCCGGTCAGTACATATACGCCCATCGCCGATACCGCGAAGAGCATCCCTACGATCAGCCGTTCGACCCAGTCATCGGGACCCATTTTCCGGTACCGGGGACGCGCATTCTTCAGTCCTCGGTCCACGAATAGTTGGATACCCATGCTTAGCCGGGGCAAACGTGCTTCCGTTGCACAATCGTCGCGGTGTCGTGATCTTCCCAGCTACCGCCGGAAAAGCTTGTTGCCGAGCCAGACGATGGGGTCGTATTTGCGGTCGACCACGCGTTCCTTGAGCGGGATCAGAGCATTGTCGGTGATCTTGATGTGTTCCGGGCAAACCTCTGTGCAGCACTTGGTGATGTTGCACAGGCCCAGGCCCGCTTCCTCCTGTGCCAGCTCGCGCCGATCGGCCACATCGAGGGGATGCATTTCGAGTTCGGCAATGCGCATCAGGTATCGCGGGCCGGAGAATGCGTGCTTGTTGTCCTCGTGATCGCGCACCACGTGGCAGGTGTTCTGGCACAGGAAGCATTCGATGCACTTGCGGAATTCCTGCGACCGCTCCACATCGGCCTGCTGCATCCGGTACTCGCCCGGCTTCAGATCCACCGGCGGGGTGAAAGACGGCACCTCGCGCGCCTTTTCGTAGTTGAACGACACATCGGTCACCAGATCCCGAATTACCGGGAAGGTGCGCATGGGCGTCACCGTCACCACTTCGTCCTGGGTGAAGGTCGACATGCGCGTCATGCACAGCAGCCGCGGCCGCCCGTTCACCTCCGCCGAGCAGGAACCGCACTTGCCCGCCTTGCAGTTCCAGCGCACCGCCAGGTCCGGCGCCTGGGTGGCCTGCAGCCGGTGGATGATGTCGAGCACCACCTCGCCCTCGTTCACCTCCACGGTGAAGTCGTGCAGGCCGCCGCCCTCGGTGTCGCCGCGCCACACCTTGAACTTCGCCTCGTAACCCATGGCTATTCCGCCTTTCCTGCCTCGTTAGGCAGCTCCGTGTCCCGCAGCACTGCGAGATCCGCGGAGGTGTAGTACTTTTCGAGCTCGGCCGGGTCGAACAAGCGCAGCAGATCCTCCCGCATGGGCACCTGGGCCTCGGGGGTGACGGTCACCGACGGCACCGAGAACCCGACCTCGTCCGGGTCGACGGTGCAGACCAGCAGCTTGTTGCGCCACACCGGATCCATGCCGGGATGGTCGTCGCGGGTGTGGCCGCCGCGGCTCTCGGTGCGCAGCAGCGCCGCCTGGGCCACACATTCGCTGATCAGCAGCATATTGCGCAGGTCGATGGCCAGGTGCCAGCCCGGATTGAACTGCCGGTGCCCCTCCACGGTCACGTGGTCGTAGCGGTCGCGCAGTTCGGCGAGCTTCTCGACGGCCTGCTTCAGCTCGTGTTCCTTGCGGATGATGCCGACCAGATCGTTCATGGTCTGCTGCAGGTCCATGTGCAGCGTGTACGGGTTCTCCCCCGGGCCGCCCTCACTGGGCGGATCGAACGGTGTCACAGCCGCTTTCGCGGCCGCGGCCAGATCGGCATCGGAGATCTTGGGCCGGGCGGCCAGCTGCTCCACATAGGTGGCCGCGCCGAGCCCGGCGCGGCGTCCGAACACCAGCAGATCCGAGAGCGAGTTGCCGCCCAGGCGGTTGGACCCGTGCAGACCGCCCGCGCATTCGCCGGCCGCGAACAGGCCGGGCACGGTGGCCGCCTGGGTGTCCGGATCGACCTCGATGCCACCCATGACGTAGTGACAGGTCGGGCCGACCTCCATGGGTTCCTTCGTAATGTCCACATCCGCCAGCTCCTTGAACTGGTGGTGCATGGACGGCAGCCGCTTGACGATCTGATCGGCGGGCAGGCGCGAGGCGATATCCAGGTACACGCCGCCATGCGGCGTCCCGCGCCCGGACTTCACTTCCTCATTGATGGCGCGGGCGACTTCGTCACGGGGCAGCAGATCCGGTGTGCGCCGGGCGGAGTCGTTGTCCTTCAGCCACTGGTCCGCCTCTTCGATGGTCTCGGCGTACTGGCCCTTGAACACCGGCGGGATGTAGCCGAACATGAATCGTTCGCCCTCGGAGTTCTTGAGCACGCCGCCGTCACCGCGCACCGCCTCGGTGACCAGGATGCCCTTCACCGACGGCGGCCAGACCATGCCGGTCGGATGGAATTGCAGGAACTCCATATTGATCAGCGACGCCCCGGCGCGCAGCGCCAGCGCGTGCCCGTCGCCGGTGTACTCCCAGGAGTTCGATGTCACCTTGTAGGACTTGCCGACGCCACCGGTGGCGATCACGATCGCGGGGGCCTCGAAGACGACGAAACGCCCGGATTCACGCCAGTACCCGAAGGCCCCGGCGATCCGGTCGCCGTCCTTGAGCAGTTCGGTGATGGTGCATTCGGCGAAGACCTTGATGCGCGCCTCGTAGTCGCCGGTCTGCGCGAAGTCCTCCTGCTGCAGCGAGACGATCTTCTGCTGGAAGGTGCGGATGAGCTCGAGCCCGGTGCGGTCGCCGACGTGCGCCAGCCGCGGATAGGTGTGGCCGCCGAAGTTGCGCTGGCTGATCCGGCCGTCCTTGGTCCGATCGAACAGCGCCCCATAGGTTTCCAGCTCCCACACCCGGTCGGGGGCCTCCTGGGCGTGCAGTTCGGCCATGCGCCAGTTGTTGAGGAACTTGCCCCCGCGCATGGTGTCCTTGAAATGGGCCTGCCAGCTGTCCTTGTCGTCGGCATTGCCCATGGCGGCCGCGCAGCCGCCCTCGGCCATGACGGTGTGCGCCTTGCCGAACAGGGATTTGCAGACCACCGCCACCGACAGCCCGTGCTCACGGGCCTCGATGACCGCACGCAGACCGGCGCCGCCGGCGCCGATCACGAACACGTCGTACTTGTGCCGTTCGACTTCAGGCATGGAACCGAACACTCCTGGGAGACAGAGGAATAGGAAGCTGTGACGATCAGCCGATGAGGCGCGGGTCGGAAATCGTCCCGCTGGCCACCAGCATCACGTAGAAATCGGTCAGGACCAGCGTGCCCAGCGTGGTCCACGCCAGCTGCATGTGGCGGGTGTTCAGCTTGGACACCACGGTCCAGAAGCGGTACCGCACCGGATGCTGCGAGAAGTGCTTGAGCCGCCCGCCCGCGATGTGGCGGCAGGAGTGGCACGAGAGCGTGTACGCCCACAGCAGCAGGGCGTTCCCGGTGATGATGGCGGTACCCAGCCCGATGCCGAAGCCGCCGTCCTTGCCGTGGAAGGAGATGACCGCGTCATAGGTGTTGATCACCGAGATGATGACCGCGACGTAGAAGAAGTAGCGGTGCGCGTTCTGGATGATCAGCGGAAGCCGCGTCTCCCCCGTGTATTTCGCGTGCGGCTCGGCCACCGCGCAGGCGGGCGGCGACATCCACACCGACCGGTAATACGCCTTGCGGTAGTAGTAGCAGGTGAGCCGGAACATCAGCAGGAACGGCAGCACCAGGAAGCCCAGCGGGATCCACATGGGCAGGTCGCCGATCGGCGTGCCGAAATGACTCGAGCCCTTTTCGCAGACGGTGCTCAGGCACGGCGAATAGAACGGTGTCAGATAGTGGTAGTCGTTCACCCAATACGCAGCGCGCACAAAGGATCTGACGGTCGCGTAAATGACGAACGCGCCCAGGCCGAGCACCGTCATGGCCGGTGGTACCCACCAGCGGTCGGTGCGGAGCGTCCGGGCCGCGATGGCGGCCCGGCCCCGGCTGAAAACCCCTGTGCTGTCCGATTCAGAAGCCCTGACTGGTGCGGCGCTCACTGCTGGATGCCTCGCTGCTCTACCCCGTGGAACGTCATCGTTACCTCCGGCATCGAAGGTGATGGTGAGCACCTTACGACAGTGGCGCTATCACTCGAGCTCGCAACAGCTATTTCGTGATCCCGTGATTTGCGCCACATTTCCGGTGCTCACCAGCGTTTCGTTTGCTCGGTGAACAAACGGCAATCTCGTGAATGCGGCACGCTGTCAGAAAGATTGGGATTTCGGACATTGCGCAGCTCGGCCGGTCGTTTCTCCCGGTTACACACCGTCACACGGCAGCAACAACTCTGTGGTGGCCTGTCCCCTGAGCTAGACAACCCCCTCCGGGGGAGCCGGTGATGAGGTTCGAAGGGAGCCGGTGATGAGACGAGTGGCCATCGTGATGCCGATGCGCACACCAGTGGGGATGCCCGACGGGGTGATGGCCGCGGTTCCGCCGCATCGCCTGGTGGGCACGGTGATCGCGGCGGTGCTCGGCCGATCCGGGATCGACCCGCAGCGGGTGGAACAACTCGTCACCGCCGTCCCCGACCCCGAGGCCCTGCGGCCCGCGCTCCCCAACTGCGGGCTCTCGCCCGAACTCGGCGATTTCGCCGTCGGCGGCGGTCCCGGCAGCGGCCTGCGCGCCCTGGTCACCGCCGCCATGATGGTGCAGACCGGCGCGGCCGACGTGGTACTGGCCGTCGGCGCCGAATACGACCGCGCCACAAAGGGATTCGCCAAGCAATCGCCCAGCGTCGCGCCCCGGCGGCCCGCCCGCCCCGGCTCCGAGCCCGAGGGCGGCCCCAGTACCGATGAGCAGATCGCCCTCTGGGCCGCGGCCGAACCCATACTGGGACAGGCGGATTCGCTGCGCATCGAGGACCTGGCCGGTGACCACGGCCTGACCCGCGCCGACGTCGACGTCTACGCCGCGGCCAGCCACCGCCGCGCCGCCCGCGCGCATCGCCAGGGCGTCTTCGGGGTGGAGATCGCGCCGGTCGTGGTGTGCGCCGAACCCGACGATCCGAACTCCGGAGTGGTGCGGCTGGTCGACCGCGACGAGGGTTTGCGCGACGATGTCTCACCCCGCGCCTTCGCCGCGCTGGCACCCTTCCTGGCCGACGGCGTGACCACCGCGGGCAACAGCGCCACCCGCACCCTGGCCGCCTCGGCCTGCCTGGTGGTGGCCGAGGAGCGGCTGGTGGATCTGGGCCTGGACCCCATGGGCTACCTGGTCCACTGGGTGAGCGCCGCGGGCCCGGGCGGCGGCCCGGTGCCCGCCACCACCTCCGCCATCGCGAAGGCCCTGTGGCGCAGCGGCTTCGAACTGCCGGATCTGGAACTGCTGGAGGTGGAGGAGACCTCCGCGGTGGAGGTGCTGGCCCTGGCCCGCACCCTCGGCCTCGACGACCGCCACGGCGAGCGCCTCAACGTGCACGGCGGCGCCATCGCCCTCGGTGAGCCGGGCGGTGCCGCGGGCCTGCGCATGGTCACCACCATGCTGCACGAATTGTCCCGCCGCGACGGCGGTCTGGGGCTGGCGGTCTCCCCCGCCGGACCGGGCCGCGCCCTGGCGGCGGTCTTCGAATCCCCCGACCTGGAGCCGGTGTCGCAGGCGCCCCTGGGCGCGCGCTTCCGCGGCGCGGGCAGCAGGCGTTCGGTGCGCGGCCGCCACCGGCACTGAGCATCGGCCACGCCTCGACGTCATTGTCGAGGTGGCTCCGCAGGTGTTCTGAAGAGTCGGTTACTTGGTGCGGGGGCGGGAGTGGAAGCCGAGGCCCTCGTCCTGTGCGCCCATCCAAGCCGCCTCATCGTGCTTGGCGTCGGGGACGTAGATGGTCTCCTGCTTCCCCTGCGGTGATTCCGGGGGTGGCGCCTGCTCGAACTCGTCGGTGTCGATGACGAGCCTTTCCAGATCGTTCTCCAAGCGGCGGACCGTGCCCGCGTCTCCGTAGTGCGAACGCAGAGCGCTGACGCACTGCCGGAGCTGGCCGACCGCGTAGCGGAGTTCAGCAATTTCGCTGCGTGTCATCGAAACCCTCCTCGAGCCGTGTGACAGACCACACATAGTGATCTACAACACAGTACGTGATCATGTTGGATACGTCTCGTCCGCCGGGGATATTCGCAGCTCAGGGGCCTGTCGCGGGAGCCGGAATGATGGCGGCAGGCGTTTCAAATCGCTGAATTCGCCCGCCGCCGAGTGCCTCTCGGAGCCGCCGCCGCTACCCTGCGATGGCGTACTCGGGGCCGCAATCCGGCCCGCAGTCCGGGTCCTGGCCGCGGGCGGCTCCGATGGCCCGGGCCACCAGCGCCACCACCGCCGCGGCCACCTCCTCGGCGCGCTCCAGGATCACGCTGTGCCCGGCCCCGTCCAGCCGCACCAGTTCGGCGTCGTCGACCTGCGAGGCCAGCACCACCGAATGCGCGAACGGGATCATGATGTCGGCCGAACCGGCCAGCACCAGCACCGGAATCATGCCCAGCCGGTGCAGGGTCGCGGACTCGTCGAAGCGCATGAGCGACTCCAGGAAGCTGGCCATGGTCAGCAGCGAGGTGTCGTTGAGCATGGCCGTGGCCACCGCCAGCATGCGCGGGCTCACCTTGCGGGTGCCCAGGGTGGCGTCGCGCATGATCGGCTCGAAGACGCGGCGGCTCAGGTGCTTCGAGGCCTGCATGGCGCGCGGGGCCTTGCGCACGGCGGCCCGCAGCGAGCTCACCGCGGGTGCGCTCAGCAGCCGCCCCAGCCCGACCCGGGTCACCCCGCTGGCGGCGCTGGAGATCAGCCCGACCGCCACGATCCGGGTGCCGATGGTCTCCGGGTACAGCCGCGCGTAGGCCAGCACGGTCATGGCCCCCATCGAATGTCCCACCAGCACAACCGGTCCGGCCGGGACCACGGCCCGCAGCACCGCGTCGAGGTCCCGGGCCAGCTGCTCGATGGTGTAGGTCGAGGGATCGGCGTCGCCCGAATCCCCGTGTCCGCGATGGTCGTAGAACACCATGTGGGTGTCGTCGCCCCAGGTCCGCAGCAGGTGCCCGCGCATGAACGCCCAGGATTCGGCCCGCAGGCAGTGCCCGTGCACGAATACGACGGCGACCGGCGCGTCGGTCGCACCGAATTCCCGCACCGCGAGTGGCACGCCGTCATCGGCGGACACGGTGAGGTGGCGGCCGTCGAAATCGGCGGCCCGGGGCTCGATAGTGGACATGACGTCCTCCCGAAGAGTTCGCCTTCTTGCCCGGTTGTCGATAGAGATAACCCCCGCGTTAACCCCCTACACCAGGCGTTATGCACAAGTTGTCCAACTGAAGCCGCCGATCTATGCAGCACTGTCGGCGTATCTACCCGACTCTCGGCAACTTGCAAGACCGACGTAGAGATCCCCGGCCATCGAGCCGGCTCAGCACTCTCTACAGCTGTCTACGAAATAACCTAGACATCTGTAGAGAGGTTGATCGATGCGGCCGCGGTAGCCGTCATATGAATCTGCCGCTATCTAGCTAATTAGCTAGATAGCGGCAGATTTCTGTTGTCTCCCGTCCGCTAGGTCGCCGCCCCCGTCTTCGTGGACGGCAGGAACGGCCGGAGCTGGTTCGGTTCGGTGGACGGGCCGAACTGCCATTCGGAGATCCACGGGCCGGTGCCCTCGCTCGGGTCGAGCGCGCCGACCTCGAGGAAGCGGTAGCGGCCGTCGAGGACGCCGCGGGTGAGGTCGGTATCGGCGTCGTCGGTGTTGGACCACAGATCGGCGAAGAGCTTCTCGACGCGCAGCCGGGCCTGGCGGCAGAAGACCTCGGCCAGTTCCTCGGCGGCGGGACCGTCGGGACCGCCTGCCACGCGCAGGGATTGGGCGCGGACGCAGGCGGCGGCCATGGCGAACAGTTCCGCGCCGATGTCGACGATGCGGCCCAGGAAGCCCTGCTTGTATTCGAGCTTGGCCTGCCAGCGGGCCATGCCGTACATGAGGGCGCGGGCCTGCTTGCGCGACATCCGCTCGACGAAGCGCATATGCCTTGCCAGCGGGCCGAATTCGCCGTAGGTGACCGGGGTGGTGCCCGCGCCCACGGTCAGCTGCGGGAACCACTTGGCGTAGAACCCGCTCGCGCCGACGGCGGCCTTGGCCTTGTCCTTGAGTTCGGCATTGCGGTCGACCAGCGCACCCGCGGCGGCCATGTGGGCATCGGCCATCTCACGCGCGATGAGCAGGCGCATGATCTCGCTGGAGCCCTCGAAGATGCGGTTGATGCGCAGATCGCGCACCAATTGCTCGGCCCCGACCGCCCTTTCGCCGCGTGCCGCCAGCGAGGCGGCGGTCTCGTAGCCGCGGCCGCCGCGAATCTGCACCAGCTCGTCGGCGATCTCGCAGGCCATCTCCGAGGCCCACAGCTTGGCCAGGGCGGCCTCGATGCGGATGTCGTTGCGGTTCTCGTCGCACATGGTGGCCGACAGGTCGAGCACCGATTCCAGCGCGAAAGTGGTTGCGGCGATGAAGGAGATCTTCGCGCCCACCGCCGCGTGCTCGCCGACCGGGCGGCCCCACTGCACGCGGGTGCCGGACCATTCCCGCGCGATCTTGAGCGACCACTTGGCCGCGGCGGTGCACATGGCCGGAATCGCGAGGCGGCCCGCGTTCAGGGTGGTGAGCGCGATCTTGAGGCCATCGCCCTCGCGCCCCACCAGATTCCGCTTGGGGACGCGGACATTGTGCATGCGGGTGACGCCGTTCTCGATGCCGCGCAGGCCCATGAAGGCATTGCGGCGCTCCACGGTGATGCCCGGGCTGTCGGCCTCCACGATGAAGGCCGAGATGCCGCCGCGGTGGCCCTCGCTCTTGGGCACCCGCGCCATCACCACGAGCAGCTCGGCGACAACGCCATTGGTGGTCCACAGCTTCACGCCATTGATCTCGTACGCCTCGCCGTCGGCGGTCGGGGTGGCGGTGGAGGCCATGCGCGCGGGATCCGAACCCACGTCCGGCTCGGTGAGCAGGAAGGCGCTCACCGCGCCTTTGGCGCAGCGCGGCAGGAACTCTCGCTTCTGCTCGGGGGTCCCGGCCAGCTTGAGCGGCTCGGGCACGCCGATGGACTGGTGTGCCGAGAGCAGCACGCCGAGGCTGGCGTGCGCGGATCCGACCAGCATGAGGGACCGGTTGTAGCCGACCTGGGAGAGCCCGACGCCGCCGTACTCCTCGGGAATCTTGAGCCCGAAGCAGCCGAGTTCGGCCAGCCCGCGCACGTATTCGTCGGGAATCCGGCCCTCGGCCTCGATGCGCTGGCCGTCGATGGTCTCGCAGAAGGCGCGCAGCCGCTTCAGGTAGGCCTCGGTCTTGGCGGCGTCCGCGGCGTCCGGGTGCGGGAACGGGTGGATGAGGTCGAGCCGGAATCGGCCGAGGAACATCTCCTTGGCGAAGGACGGCTTGGCCCAGGTGGTTTCGCGGGATTCCTCTACCAGTGCTCGGGCCTGTTCTTCGGTGGCGTTCACTTTGGCGGCAGTCGCCATGATGTCCTCCTCGACCGTGATGAGAATCACATTCGAGTGTAGGAGCCTTTGTTACCCACCGGTAGGGGCTGGCAAAGATCGAAAAGCCTTGTTACGCAGTGATCTTGATCGGTGTGCAACCATTCGGTTACTGCACGCTGCGGAGGTACCGGCCGAAATGCGGGACGGTGAAACCGATGCTGCCGCGCTCGGCCGAGTAGATGAGGCCCTTCTTGATCAATCCGTCTCGTGCCGGGGACAACGAGGCGGGCTTGCGTCCGAGCTCGCTGGCGACCGCCGAGGTGGCGACCGGACCGTCGTCGCCCGACAAATCGGCCATGGCGCGCATATATTCTCGCTCCGCCGGGGTAGCTCGTTCGTAGCGAGAACCAAAGAAACCGACCGCCAACTCTTCTTCGGCGGCCGGAGCCGCCACCGCGACGTCCTCCGCCGAGATCGGGCTCTGCGCGGCCGCGTCCCAGGTCGCCTTGCCGTACGCCTGCACGAAATACGGGTAGCCGTCGGCCTTGCGGTACAGCGCGTCCAGGGCCTCCTCGCTGTACTTCACGCTCTCCCGCTCGGCGGGGGCGATGAGCGCCTGATCCGCCGACTCGCGATCGAGCCGATCGATGCGGTGATAGGAGAACAAGCGCTCCGAGTAGCTCTTGGACGCCGACAGTACCGCGGGCAGATGCGGCAGCCCCGCCCCGACCACGATCAAAGGCGCGGCGTCCTGGCTCAATTCGTGGCAGGCCCCGCAGATGGCCGAGATATCGGCGGGCCCGAGGTCCTGCATCTCGTCGATGAACACCGCGATCCCGATCCCGGCATCCCGCACCAGCGCCGCCGCCTCCATGAGCAGCTCCACCAGATCGATCTCGATATCGCCGGAGTCGGCCCGCCCGGTCACCGCCGGTACGTCGATGCCCGGGTTCCAGCGCTCGCGCATGCCCTTGTCCGCGGTGGAGCGCAGCGCGAACGCCTTGAGAATCCCCAGGAAATCGTCCACCTGCTCCGGATTGCGGTGTGCGACAGCGATCGAGCGCACCGCCATGTGCAGCGCCGACGCCAGCGGCCGCCGCAGCTCCTGCTCCGGGCGCGCCTCCAGCTTGCCGGTGCCCCAGCCGCGCGAGCGGGCGGCCGAGCGAAGCTGATTGAGCAGCACCGTCTTTCCGACCCCGCGCAGCCCGGTGAGCATGACGCTGCGCTCCGGCCGCCCGCGCGCCACCCGCTCCAGCACGATGTCGAAGGCGTCGAGCTGCCGATCCCGGCCCGCGAGTTCGGGCGGGCGCTGCCCCGCGCCGGGCGCGTAGGGATTCCTGACGGGGTCCATGCGGCCCAACCGTAGCGCGGGGATCGGCCCCGGCGCAGCGCAAGAATCACGGATTATCCGGGCATCTATGGAGGGTCCTAGACACAGCTATCGATCGGCATACGCGACCGATCGAGTTCGCGCCCGCACTGTCCGATGCGGTATCTACCCTTATGCCTGATTCGTTGGGATCCAGCGCAGGAGGGTTCATGTCGGAAGAAGCCGTACCCACCGTCGCGGAGGTGGTCGAATCCTGGAACGTGCCCGCCGAGGCGATTGTCGCCGCGCGCATCCGCAACAACATTCTGGTGGCCATCGAGCGCGGGTACGACGATCCGCAGTTGGTCGCGGACCTCGCGGTGGGTCCGCTGGTGATGGCGCTCGGGCAACTCGAGGTGGATCTCGCGGACGCGCGCCGGCGGATCGCCGAGCTCGAGCGGGTGCTCGACGGGCAGGGTTGATCACGGCGGCGAACGGTTCATAACGACGGTGTCGATCAGCTATACCGTCTTGTGATCAGGGGCCCTATACACCGAATTACGCTTCCAGCGGGGCGTTCTGGAAAAGGTGCGACACACCTATCGCGCCGGGTGGACAACGGCACGGCCGAGTCGTAATCTTCTCGTGACTTAGCGGAGTCTGGTGCTTCATCGGAGAGGCAGCCCGCTTTGTGACAGCAGCAAGATCGGAGATGCGGCTCAGTGGGTAAGCACAGCTTGCAGCGGGAATCTCGGCTTCCGAATTCCGTCAAGGGTGCCATCGTGATGGGTGCGATGGCGGCTACGACTACCGGCGCGTTCCCGGCGATCACCGCCAGCGCTGCCACCCTCGACATCCCCGGCATCGGAAACTTCGACGTGCCGGACCAATTCGCACCCCAGGTGCAGCAGTTCAACCAGGCGGCCAAGGACGCCGCGACGGCCCTGCAGGCGGCTCCGGCCCCCGCGGCCCCCGCGCCCGCGCCGCAGTTCCAGCTGCCCTCCCTGTTCAACAAGTCCAGCAGCGTCGGCGACATCGCCCTGCACGCCGCCGAGACCAAGGTCGGCGCCCAGTACTCCTGGGGCGCGACCGGCCCCTACTCCTTCGACTGCTCCGGCCTCGTGCAGTGGGCCTACAAGCAGGCCGGAGTCGAGTTGCCCCGCACCAGCTTCGAGCAGTCCAATGTCGGCGCCCCGGTCGCCTTCGAGGACCTGCAGCCCGGCGACATCGTCGTCACCAACGGCGGCGGCCACGTCGGCATCTACGCCGGTGACGGCAAGCTGCTGAACGCCGTGCAGTCCGGCACCCCGGTCTCCTACACCAACCTGCACCCCAGCCAGGTCGTCACCGCCCGGCGCATCGCCACCTAGCAGACCGGCGTCACCGCGTCAGGCAGTATCGTCGGACGCGTGACCCCGGCTCCACTGAGCACCACGGCCCAGGCCCGAGTTGATTCTTGGACCTGAGCCGTCCGCATTTTCAAAACCCGTTCGGCCGCCGCCGCGGCGTGTCGCGCGGGGCATGTAAAGGTCAATGGCGTACCTGTGAAACCCGCGCACCCGCTCGAGCCGGGTGACGAGATCCGGACGCGGGTCAATGGTTCCGAACGCATCGTCATCGTCGAACAGCTCATCACCAAGCGCGTCGGCGCGGCCGTGGCCGTGCAATGCATGATCGACAAGAGCCCGCCCCCGCCCGATCCGCAGGTGGCCGCCCTCATGCCCCGGCGAGACCGCGGCGCGGGCCGCCCGACCAAGCGCGAACGCCGCGAAACCGATCGGTTGCTGGGACGCGAAGGCGACTGACCGGGACGGTCCCCGACCCCTAAGGCTTCGAATCGCCCTGTTGCGGACTCGGATTCCCGGGCTTGGCGGCCGCCGCGGTGCGCGCACCCCAGGCCGCGGCGGCAATGGTGACCAGCGCGCCGAGCATGAGCGCGGCCGGTTCGCCGGGCTTCAGCACGTGCAGCTGGGTGCCGACGGTGACCGCCGCGACCGGGACGCCGATCTGCGCGGAGGCGATGGACCCCAGTGGAATCGGCTGCCCCAGAAAGCGCATGAGCGCGTGGGCGAGCACCGCGCCCAGCCCGAGCGCCAGCCCGAGCAGGATCAGGTACGGGTGGTCGCCGAACTCGCGCAGGTTCAGCCGCGCGCCCAGCCAGACGAAGAACAGCGGCGCCAGGAAACCGTCGCTGAGGGCGAACAGCTGCTTGGCGACCCGGCGCGGCTCCCCGACCGCGGCCACCGCCAGCCCGAGGGCGAAGCCCGCCAGCATGATCGAGACATGGCTGCGGGTGGCGAGCGCGCCCAGCGCGAACAGCAGCCCCAGGCTGACCCGCAGTTCGAGCGCGAACTGCCGGTCCTCGGAGACCTTGTGCAGCCGATGCCGGATGCCGGAGTTCTCTGCCCAGCGCAGGAAGAAGTAGACCAGCACCGCCGCCCCGGCCACCAGCAGCGCACCCAGCGCGGCCCGGCTCGCATTGCCCGGATCGATCACCAGTGGCAGCGCCACCACCGCGGTCGCGTCGGCAATGGCCACCTGGGCGGTCAACTCCAGCACGGGTTTTCCGCCCAGCCCCTGCGAATCGATGATGGGCAGCACGATGGCCGCCGAGGAGGAGGCGATGAGCACGGCGTAGAGCAGACCGTGGCCGGTGCCGAACCAGGCCGCTATGCCCTGCCCGGCGAGCACCGCCAGCACGCCCACCATCGCCGCGCGCAGCGCGCCCTGGCCCAGCGCCGAGCGAATGGACGCGTCGCCCACCGGCACATGGGTCCCGGCCACGAACATGACCACCCCGAAGCCGACGTCGGCCAGGAAGGTGAAGGTCGGATCGGTCGGGTGCAGCAGGCCGACGCCGGTGGCGCCGAACACGATTCCGGCCAGCAGTTCGCCCAGGATGACCGGCAGGTGCCAGGACTGCCGCCAGGCCAGCCAGGGTCCGGCCAGGCCGAGCAGGGTGATGAGGGTGAGGGTCTGGAAGGTCACGGTGTCACGCGCTCACGGTAGCGAGGCGATCTTCACCGGGATGGCGATGTTCTCGTCGGTGTAGTAGATGGCGCACACCCGGTGATAGCCGTCCGCGATCACCATGGGCGCGTTCTTGCGGAAGTCGCCGCGCACCACCAGGATCGGCGAGAGCGCCTTGCCCGCCACGATCTTCTGCAGATCGCGCCGCACGTACGGGTTCGAGGTGGGCAGGGCGTCCAGCTGCGAGGCGCGCAGCAGATCCTTGGCCTTCTTGTGCACCACCGGCGCGTCGCGCAATTCCTGGATCACCGCGTCGATGACCGCGGGCTCCGCCAGCATCTCGAGGTAGTCCGCGGCGGCCGGATAGTCGTGCTCGTCCGGCACCTTCTTCCACTTCACCGTGATCACTGGGTCCGCCATGGAGCAATCCTGCCCTAGGCGGCGGGCCCGACCTCCCATTCCACGCAAATGACGCGCCGATCCGCCTGCGCCGCCGCCAGTTTCCGCACCGCCTCCGACTCGGCCGGGCCGGGAACCGGGGTCAGCACCACGGTGAAATCCGCCGGATCCGCCGCCGTCAGCTCCAGCAGATTCGCGGCGGCCGCCAGGCGGGCCTCCCCCGACGCGTGCACCACACCCCGAATCGCCGACCCGCACTCGCGAATGTCCTGCAGCGCGGTCGCCAGATCCGTCCGATCCGCGCCGTCGCAGCGCATCACCACGATCCGGTCCTCCATCCCCGCGAGGCTCTCCGGCAGCGGCCGCGGAGTCCGGGTCAGCACCACCACGTCCCGCGCCCCGGCCTCCAGCAGCCACCGCACCGCCGCCTCCCCCTGCGCCCCCAGCCCACCCGCGACCACGTACGCCCCCTCCGGCCGGATTTCGACCGACGGGAAGGCCGGGGCCGTCGAGGAGCCCCCGGCCCACAGCCGCTCGCCGTCGAAATCCTTTCTGCGCCACTGCCGCTGCGGTGGCGCGGTGGTGTGCGGCCCGAGCGCCGTCCAGTCCACGGCCCGCCCCTCCAGATACAGCCGCGCGACGGTGCGTAGGAAGCTGCCCGCCTCGTCCTCCCGCGCCAGTACCGCATGCGCGCCATCGCGCAACGCGGCCCGCTCCCGGACCGCATTGGTCAGCACGGGACCGGGACCGATCTCCAGCACGGTCGAGATCCCCTCCGTGACAGCACGTTCCAATGCCGCCGCCAATTCGACGGTGCCGCATGCATTGTCCGCCCAGTACTCAGCATCGAGCCGGACGTCCGGGCGCTGTCCACCGCTGACGGCCGCGGCGGTCACTCCGGATGGGCCGGGTGGGGCGGAGGCCGCTGCGCCGGGGCCACCGGCCGAATTCGGGGCGAGCCGGTCGGCCCGTGGGGTGAGGTCCTCGGCCGTGTGAAGCACCAGGCCACGGTGGGTGGTCGAATACAACGGTCGCCGGGGCGAACTCGGCGCGAGATCGTCCAGCTCACTGCGCAGTTCGGCGGCGCGGGCGCGGACCTTCGGCAGATGGACAGGCGCGGGCACGGCCTCGGCCGGGATGCGCTGGGCGAAGATGGCGCGCCGGTGCGCGCGCCGCACCAGCGCGTCCACATAGCGCGGCTCGCCGGACACGGTGACGGTGGTCGGCCCGTCCACCGCCGCCACCGCGACATCGGCCCGCATGGGTTCGACCAGGCGCATCACCTCCGCCGGCGTCGCCTCCAGCACGGCGGCGGCTCCGGCCGCCCCCGCCCGCTCGATCAACCGCGCCCGCGCCAACACAACCCGCGCCCCGGCCCCCAACTCCAGCGCACCACTCGACACCGCCGCCGCGACCTCTCCCACCCCGTGCCCGGCGACGCCATCCGCCCGAATCCCCCAGGATTCCACCAACTCGGCCAACGCCACCTGAAACACGAACAGCGACGCGTGCGCGAAAACCATCTCACCCCAGCCCTCGTCGCCACCGAAGCCGGTCTCACCACCGGGGTCCATCGCACCATGTCCCGCGCTGCACGCTGACTCTCCGGTCGAACCGCCGCCGGGATGGGAGGTTCGTCGGAATCCGTTGCGCGGCGTCCATACTCGCGGGCCGCCCGATTCGACTACGGCGTCCGTGGCGGCGGTGAGCGCGGTGGCGAAGACCGGGTAGCGGGCGGCGAGTGCGCGTCCCATGCGCGGGTGGTCGCCGGAGCCCGGGAACAGGAACAGGATTTCTCCGGTGCGTTGTTCACGGACCGGGGCGAACACCTCGACCGGATCGTGCGGCCCGGGGTTCGCCGTGATCATTTGGGGCGCAGGTGCATTCGCCGCTGTGGCCGCGATGCGGCGGGACAGGGCGCGCAATCGGGCCGCGGCTTCGGAGCCGTCGCGGGCCAGGATTGCGGCGCGGGTGCCTTCCGGGATCAGTCGGGCGGTGGCGGCGGCGAATTCGCGCACCGAGCGGTAGGAGCCCGCGGCCACCGCCCAGCGCAGGGCGAGGTCGTGGATGGTGGCGGGGTCGCGGCCGGTGACGGGGATTAGGATGGGGGGTTCGTCGCCGCGGTCGGGGAGGGTGCCGGGCTCGCCGCGTACGGGTTCGTCGAGGGCGATGTGCGGATCCAGGCCGCTCGCGTCCTGGAAGCCCAGGCCGGGGCCGGTGATGTCGGCGTAGCGGCGGGTGCGGGTGCGGGCGGCGTCGGCGGTGCGCTGGAGGATCAGGACGGTGCAGACACCGGAACCGGTGCGGTGGCCCGGCATGCGGAGGTCTGAAATGTCCGGTAGGAGAGCCAGATCCACGCCGCCCGCGATGACGAACGGCACCGCCTCGTCGGCCAGCAGGCGCACGCCCATATCCACCGCGACCAGCGGCGAGGCGCGCTGACTGTCCACGGTGAGGCTGGGGCCGTGCAGCTCCAGCGCGCGCGAGAGGTGATTGGCGGTATGGGTGCCACCGGCCGCACCGAAGACCACGGCGGCGTGGGATCCCGGTGCCAGGCAGCCCAATCCGGAGTCGTCGAGGGCCTCCACGGCCACCTCGAGATTGGTGCGCTGGCGCGGGGTCAGACCTGCGGCCGCGAGGCGGTCCAGGCCGAACCACTCGTGGTCGAAGTCCGTACCTGTCGCCCGGCAGCCGACACCGACGATCGACACCCGTGGGAAGGGGGTGGGATCGGTCGATGCTCTCGTACTCTGCCGCACAGGGAAGCCCTCCCGTGTCCGCGCCCAAGCTGCCGGAGATCGCGCTGTCGGCCGTCGAGGTACCTCCGGCGATTCTGCCAAGATTTCGCCGTCGCCAGAAGGGCTTTCGGGTGTGGGGTCAGATTACCGCTGCCCGCGGTTATGAGGCCGTGGCCGTGCGCGTCGGAAAGGGACGGTCGAACTCCTCGGCCGTGGCATGCGCACTGAAGAACCGCAATGCTAGATTCACCGCGTCCTGTTCGGTGTACACACCCGAGATGGCCATGGTCCGGCGCAGCGCGTCGTCGTCGAGATAGATTCGAGTGATTGCCATTTCAGGCACCTCCGCCGCATCCGTCGTGTACTGAAAGCATGACGGATGCGGCGGGCGCCGATACTCGAAATGACCAGAGCCCTTGGCGCGAAACCAAGGGCTCTTTGTCGTAATTGTCTGGGACGTACGGACTTTCGCCGGAATTATCCGAGCATGCCCGCGAGTCGTTCCCGGATCAGCGCCTCCGCCTCGGAAACCATCCGCGACACCAGCTCACCGCAGGTCGGGATGTCGTCGATGAGGCCCTGCACCTGACCGGCCGACCAGATGCCGGCGTCCAGATCGCCCTCCTCGAAGACGCGACGGCCGCGCGCACCGGCGACCAGATCCCGCACGTACTCGAACTTGCCGCCCGCCTTCTCGATTTCGACGACCTTGCGGCTGATCTCATTGTCCGCCACCCGCGCGGTGTTGTGCATGGTGCGGAAGATGAGCTGGGTGGCGCGCTCGGAATTGGCGACGATCTGATCCTTGACCGTCTGGTGGATCGCCGACTCCTGGGTGCACATGAAGCGGGTGCCCATATTGACGCCGTCCGCGCCCAGCGCCAGTGCCGCGACCAGGCCGCGCGCGTCGGCGATGCCGCCGGAGGCGATGACCGGGATGTCGAGGGCCTTGGTGGCCGCCGGAATCAGGATCAGGCCCGGCACGTCGTCCTCGCCCGGGTGGCCCGCGCACTCGAAGCCGTCGATGGACACGCCGTCCACGCCGATCTTCTGCGCCTTGAGCGCGTGCCGGACGCTGGTGCACTTGTGCAGCACCTTGATTCCGGCTTCCTTGTAGTACGGCAGGAAGGGCTCCGGATTGGACCCGGCGGTCGCCACGATCTTCACGCCGGACTCGATGATCGCCTTGACGTAGTCCTGGTACGGCGGCGGGTTGATCGACGGCAGGATGGTGACGTTCACGCCGAAGGGCTTGTCGGTCAGCTCGCGCGCGCGGTCGATCTCGCGACGCAGGTCATCCGGGGTCGGCTGGGTGAGCGCGGTGATGATGCCGAGGCCGCCCGCCTCGGAGACGGCCGCCGCCAGTTCGGCGCGGCCGACCCACATCATGCCGCCCTGCACGATGGGGTGCTCGACCCCGAAGGTCTCGGTGAACCTGGTCTTCAGTGCCATTGACGCTGTCCTCTCCCTGCCTCTCACGACTGCCCTGATACGCGCATAGTTGCATATGGGGCGACAACCCCGATGTGAGTCGGAGTTTGCAGTCTTGGTGGCCTGTTGGTGACATGCCCGTGGATAGGCGACAGGTCCGACCGGCCTCTCTTGCCCCTGAATACCTGCTCTGATCTGCTTATTGAATGAATGAGAACTTCCCGGCGAGACCTTCTCTGTAACCCTTGTCACGCTAGAAAGTTAAGCGGTATTCTCACGGTCGATCAGCGTGAAAGGACACCGCATGACCTTCCAGCCGCTAGACGAGCCGATTCGGTCGCGTCGCAATCACTGGGTGAACCAGATCGCGACCCACGCGGCGATGCGGCCCGATCGCGTCGCCTTCAAGTTCAAG
Organism: Nocardia seriolae NBRC 15557; assembly: GCF_007990715.1. Classification (GTDB taxonomy): domain Bacteria; phylum Actinomycetota; class Actinomycetes; order Mycobacteriales; family Mycobacteriaceae; genus Nocardia; species Nocardia seriolae. The sequence continues at coordinate 19,892 of NZ_BJWY01000090.1, forward strand.
GGCGTGGACACCACCTGGAAGCAGCTGCACGAGCGGTCGGAGCGTTTCGCCGACGCGCTGTCCCGTCGAGGGGTCGGGTTCGGCGATCGTGTGCTCATCCTGGCGTTGAACTACACCGAGTACATCGAGGCCGTCATGGGCATCAATGCCCTGGGCGCGATCGCGGTGCCGGTGAATTTCCGGCTCACCCCGCCCGAGGTGGCCTACATCGTGGCCGACTCGGGCGCGAAAGCCATTGTCACCGACTCGATCCTGCGGCCGCTGGCCGTGGGCGTGGCGGGGCAGGCCCCGGAGCTCGGCACCGTCGTCGTGATCAACGGGCAGACCGGGGAGGGTGTGCTCGGCTACGAGGAATTCCTGGCCGAGACGGGCGAACCCCGTGCGCCGCTGGACATTCCGGAGGAGACGCCCTGCCTGATCATGTACACCTCGGGCACCACCGGCAGCCCCAAGGGCGCGGTGCTGACCCACGCGAACATGAGCGCGCAGGCCCTGACCTGTATCCGGGCCATGGAGATCACCCCGGATTCCATCGGCTTCTGCACCTCGCCGCTGTTCCACATCGCCGGATTGGGCAGTCTCACGCCGTATTTCATGCTCGGCGGCAAGACCGTGCTGCACCCGCTGGGCGCGTTCGATGCCACCGAATTCCTCGACCAGGTCGAGAAGGAACAGGCCACCGCCGCCTTCTGCGTGCCGGTGCAATGGCAGCTCATCTGCGAGGAGCCGACGGTCAAGCAGCGCAAACTCGCGCTCCAGGCGCTGTGCTGGGGCGCGGCCCCGGCCTCGGACACCGTGCTGCGCGCCATGGCCGACTGCTTCCCGAACGCCTTCAACGTGGCCGTCTTCGGGCAGACCGAGATGTCACCCATCACCTGCGTGCTGGAGGGCAAGGACGCGCTGCGCAAGATCGGCTCGGTCGGCCACCCCATCCCCACCATCCAGGCCCGCGTGGTCGACGACGAGATGAACGACGTCGCCCCCGGCGAGATAGGCGAAATCGTCTACCGCGGACCGACTCTCATGCAGGGCTACTGGAATCGCCCCGAGGCCACCGCGGAGGCCTTCCACGGCGGCTGGTTCCACTCCGGCGACCTGGTCCGCCAGGACGAGGAGGGCTTCATCTACGTGGTGGACCGCAAGAAGGACATGATCATCTCCGGTGGCGAGAACATCTACTGCGCCGAGGTGGAGAACGTCCTGTTCGCCCACCCCAAGATCCACGAGGCCGCCGTGGTGGCCCGCCCGCACGAGAAGTGGGGCGAGGTCCCGGTCGCCGTGGTCGCCCTGGTTCCCGGCGAGGACCTCACCCTCGAGGAGCTGACACCGTTCCTCAACGACTCCCTGGCCCGCTACAAGCACCCCAAGCACCTGGTCATCGTCCCCGAACTGCCCCGCAATGCCAGCGGCAAGGTCGTGAAGGTCGAACTGCGCAAGCAGTATTCGGCCTAGATCATGTCCTTGGCGGTGAGCCAGCGCATGATCGGCCAGCCGCAGAAGACCGGCAGCCAGCAGGTGAGGACGCGGTAGAGGAGGACGGCGGGGACGGCGATCGCCGCCGATACTCCGAACGCGGCCAGGCCACCGATGAGGGCGGCCTCCACCGCGCCCACGCCGCCCGGGGTCGGGGCGGCCGAGGCCAGGGTGCCGCCGATCATGGTGACGATGGTGACGGTCACGAAAGTCGTATTGCCGCCGAAGGCTTCGATGCTGGCCCACAGGGCCAGCGCCATGCCGAGGGTGGTGGTGGCGCAACCGCCGATGATCATGGCCATGCGGCCGGGCTTGCGGCCCAGGTCCTTCAGCTGACCCACCACCTCCGCCAGCTGTGGGCGCACCTCGTCGAGCAGCCAGCGGCGGATCTTGGGAATGAACATGGTCGCGCCCAGCAGGCCCAGCAGCGCGCCCGCGACGAAGTACAGCACCGTCGCGCTGGGCACGAAATGCGAGAGGTTCGTGGAGGTTCCGGCGAGCGCGCCGAAGATCATCAGCAGGATCACGTGGGTCACGACCTGCACGGTCTGCTGTAGCGCCACCGCCGCGGTGGCCCGCACCGCGCCCAGGCCGCCCTTCTGCAGAAACCGCACGCTCAGCGCCAGGCCGCCGACACCGGCCGGGGTCGTGGTGGCGGCGAAGGTATTGGCGATCTGCATGAGCAGCAGGTTGCGGAACTTGACGGCCTCGGAGGCGCACGCCCACAACGCCATTGCCGCGCCCACGTAGGTCAGGGCCGAGACGGTCAGCCCGAGCAGCGCCCAGCCCCAGTGCAGGTTGTGCAGTTCGGTGAAGAAGGTCGGCACCTGGCTGATGTACGGGTAGGCCACGTAGACCAGGCCGATGAGCAGCACCAGCTGGATGATCTGATTGCGGGAGAAACGGGTGACCTGCGCGGCCGCGATCTTGTCCTGCCCGGTCTGCTCGACCACCTCGGTGCGCAGTTCCTTCATGAGGTCGCCCGCCTCGGGCACCGCCTTGCGTAGGTGCGCGGGCATGGCGGTGCGGGTGAGCCGGGCCGAGGCGTCCAGCACCGCCTGCTTGTCCAGCACCTCGAGCGCGGTGCGCACCGCCGGTTCGGTGCCGAACAGTGCGGAGGAGGACAGCAGCAGCTGCGCTACGTCGGAGTCGAAACGCACCTTGTAGGCGCCGAATTCGGACTGCACGAAGCCCTCGAACAGCACGGTGTCGTCGTCCAGCACGCGGATCTCGTCGGTGCGCAGATCGCCGTGCGAGATCTGGGCCTGGTGCATGCTGTGCAGCGCCTGCCACACCCGGGTCAGCGTCTTCTCCCCGTCGGCGGCGGTGAGCGGGCGGCCCTGGGCGACGGTGTGCGCGTACATCATCCAGCTGCGGTCCAGCGCCGCGACCGTGAGCGGCTTGTTGCTGGCCAGCCCCAGATCCGCGATGGCGAAACCCATCAGCGCGCGATGCTCGACCGCGCGCCGCATGGACGCGAAGGAGGCCGGGTATTCGCCGCTGCGAATGGTGAGCCAGCGCCGGAACTGCTGCAGCATGCCGCGGCTGCGCTGGTTCGCGCCGTACATCTCGATGATCAGTTCATTGTCCGGCGAACCGTTCGCGCCCGCCGTCGCGCCGGTCGGCTTCGGCGCCGCACCACCGTTGGGCGAGGCGCTCAGCCCCGGTTGCGGCACGGTGCTCGCCGAAAGCACCAGCGGCCCACGGGCGGCCGGGCGCACCACCTTGAACGCGGTCACCCGGAATCCGCGCCGGGCCAGCACCCGCACCACCGCGTCCAGGGGCACCTCCAGCGCGGGCGTGCCGACCACCAGCACGATCACCGAGCCCACCAGCCAGCCCACCACCAGCCCCAGCGCGGCCCGGGCGGGCACCACCAGGGACACGAACAGGTGGATGGGCACGAAGGCCAGCAGCAGCGTCCACCACCAGCGCCGCCAGCGCTTGGGCAGCCACGGGCTGGCCACCGTGAGCACCGCGGCCAGCATGGCGATCCAGCGCGGGTCGTCGAGGAACTGCGACAGGAAGGTATTGACCTGCTGCGGTTCCGACAGATGCCAGCGCGGCGCGGAGAAGCCGGTGCCGGTGATGGAGAACAGCCCCAGTGCGATCAGGCCCGCGGAAAGGAAGCCCGCCAGCAGCTTCCACTGCCCGCGCAGCACCAGCCGGACCAGGATGGCGAAGGGCAGGGCCAGAATCGCGATGCCGTAGACGATGTAGACGAGGTTGGACTGTTCCGGGGTCAGGAAGCCGACAATGCCGGATACCGACCGCTCCAACTGCTCCCACTGCGGCCGGGTGATCAGCGATCCGGCGATGACAATGGCCACCGACAGCGCGGACAGCACGACGCGCAGAATGTCACTGGTCCGGCGGATCCGCGGCTGCAGCAGGCTGCCGGAGACAGGAATCTCCCGCCCGTCGACTCGCATGTCCTATTCGCGCTTTCGGATCGTGGGAACGCCTCTGGTCCCATGGTCGGCTCAGGTGAGTATGCGGCAGGCGACAGGCTTACCCGCCTCCCAACACGCCGGTAACCGTAACAGTGCTTATTTGCCCTCCGCTTCGCTCCGGGCGGGTTCGTGGCGCTGGAGGTCTCGTTCTTCCCTCCCTCCGCTCCTCCGCTTCCCTCCCTCCGCTCCTCCGCTTCGCTCCCCCGCTCCACTCAGTCCAGAACGAGACGCGCCGCGAACCTGTGCGGTTTTTCCTGCTTAATCTGAGCCTTTGATGGGTGGCGCACGAGCGTGCAAGGATCGGATCGTGGTGCTCGATCTTCGTGTCTGCTTTATCGGTGAGTCGTTCGTCGCGGGGGTCGGTGATCAGAAATGCCTGGGGTGGGCCGGGCGGCTGGCGTCCAGAGCCATTGGGGCGGGGCAGCCGCTGACCTACTACAACCTCGGGATCCGGCGCGAGAACAGCACCGAGTTGCGGGAGCGGTGGGCGGGCGAGTGCGCGCCGCGGCTACCGGAAGGTGCGGACTGCCGGGTGGTGATCTCCACCGGCGTCAATGATACCCAGTTCGAGAACGGTTCTCCCCGAGTCGATCCCGACGACTCGCTGCGGAATATGGCCGCCATCCTGCGCGAGGTGCGGGAAAGGGGCTGGCAGGCAATGGTGGTCGCGCCGCCGCCGAATGTCGACGACGAGCACAATGCCCGCATCGTCGCCCTGGACGGCCGCTACGCCGACCTGTGCGAGGAAACCAAGGTGCCGTACCTGCGCGCGCATCAGCCGTTGCGCGAGAACCAGATCTGGATGCGCGATATCGCCGCCGGCGACGGCTCCCACCCGGGTGCGGCGGGCTATGACGAGTTCGCCGCTCTGCTCGCCCCTCACTGGCTGCTCTGGCTCGCCGATCCCGGCTCGGAACTGCCTGTCGTGCGCTGAGTTTCGCCGGCCGTCGGGTCGAGGCCACCACGCCGGACCCGACCAGCACGCCCATCGCGATGGCCAGCACCGTGAGCACGGCATTCACAATGACGTGCAAGCCGTTCGGATATGTCTGTTCGCCAGTTTTCTCTGTGCGGTCGATGCTTATCACGTATCGTCCTTCTGTTCGATTCGATGCCGCGATGGGCGTTGGCGGGGAGGGTTGGTGGGACACCCATCCCACTCGGTTCCCGTGGTTCGGCGAGGACAAGTTGTCCTCGCGGGTGCCCAAGGAAGCCTGCCGGGTGCGGGCGGCCGGATTCGCGAACTGATTGGCCTCCCGCTCCGGCAAACGCAAGGGTGCGCGGCTGCGGTTCCCGAAGTGGCGGAAACGAAAGCACTGCAGCCGGTTCCGTTACGACGCAGATCGCGCGAAGCCGGTTGACAGTCGATGACGCAGGAAGAGCTTCAGCGCTGGGAAAGCTGAAACTCGTGCGACGGTATGCCTACCGGTTGCCCCTGTTTCTAATCTGGTGGCATGGATATCGACACGCGACTGCTGCGTTACTTCCTGGCAGTCGCGGATGCGGAGAACCTGCCGCGGGCGGCGGCGCGACTGCACGTCGCGCAGCCCGCGCTGGCGACCCAGATCAAGCAGCTGGAACAGCAGCTGGGCGTGGAGCTGTTCATCCGGTCCCGCGCGGGCTGGACCCTGACCTCCGCGGGAAAAGTGCTGGCCGAACAGATCCCGCCGCTGCTGGCATCGTGGGACCGGGTGCTGCGCGATACCAAGAGCGATGCCAGCCGCGCCGCCCGGGTGCTGCGGCTGGGCTGCGTCAACAGCGCCGCCGACGCGCACATTCCGGAGATCATCCAGGTCTTCCACCGCCTGCACCCGGACTGGCAGGTCGATATCCACCAGGGCGGCTGGACCGATCCGACCGCCGGGCTCGACGAGGGCGATGTCGATGTGGCCCTGCTGCGCCTGCCTTTTCCCGGCCAGGAGGAGTACCACGTGCGGGAGCTGTTCGCCGAGCCGCGCTGGATCGCGCTGCCCGGGGACCATCCCCTCGCCACCCGTGACGACATCGCCTTCCGGGAGCTGTGGGACGAGCCCTATGTCGCCTCGCCCGCGGAAACCGGCTGGTGGCGCGACTATTGGATGGGCCTGGACGCGCGGCCCGCGGACACCGCCATCATCGGGGCCATCGCCCGCAATACCGACGAATGGCTGCGCGCCATCGCCAATGGGTTCGGGGTGAGCTTCACCCCCGCCTCCACCGCCCGCACCGACTACCCGGGCGTGGTGTTCCGGCCGGTGCACGGCATCGGTCCGACCCGGGTGGCGGTGGTGTGGCCGGACGCCTCGGAGGCGGATCCGGTGCTGCGCTACTTCATTCGCTGCTGCTCGGACATCATGGGGCAGCACGGTCACCACGCGGCGGACGGCCGCCGCACCTCGTGAGGGCCGGGTCGGACATGATGGGCTCATGAGCGACCAGCACGAGCACTGGCAGCGCACCTACCGGGCCCATCCGGGCATGTACGGCGAGGAGCCGTCGGAGCCCGCGATGTACGCGGCGCAGGTGTTCCGGGAGCACGGGGCGCTGGAGGTACTGGAACTGGGCGCGGGCCACGGACGCGACGCGATCTATCTGGCGCGCCGGGGATTCCGGGTGACGGCCTCGGATTTCAGTGCCGTCGGGCTGGCACAGCTGCGGGAGGCGGCGGACGCGGCCGGGCTGGGCGATCAGGTCACCCCCCTGGAACACGATGCGCGCCAGCCGATTCCGCTGCCCTACCGCAGCGTGGACGCCGTCTACGCGCACATGCTGCTGTGCATGAACCTCAGCACCCAGGAGATCCGGGATCTGGTCGCCGAGATCCGCCGGGTGCTCAAGCCCGGCGGGGTCTTCGTCTACACGGTTCGCAATACCGATGACGCGCACTACGGCACCGGTCTGGCCCTCGGTGACGACATCTACGAGCACGGCGGGTTCGCGGTCCACTTCTTCTCCCGCGAACTCGTCGACACCCTGGCCACCGGATGGGAACTGCAAGAACAGCATGCGTTCGAAGAAGGCGAACTCCCGCGCCGGCTGTGGCGGATCACCCAGTTACTGCCGAACCACTGAGGCCGATACCGCATCGCCGAGGGCACCGGCGATATCGTCGCGCAGCGAGCGCGGCGCATTCGGGAGCAGGGCGGGCAGATCGCCGCCGTCGGCGTGCAGGAACCCGGCCTTGAGGTTGGAGAACAGCGAGATCCCGTGCCCGATCTGATAGGCCGGGGCCCCGGCCAGGCTCTCCCGCACGGCGGTCAGCGGCACGTCCTGGTATTCGACCGGGCGGCCGAGGGATTCGCTCAGCAGTGCCGCGAGGTCCGCGCCGGACACCGCCGTCAGGCCCTCCAGTTCGTAGGTGCGCCCCGCGTGCGGTCCGGCGTCACCGGCTCGCAGCGCGCGCTCGGTCTCGGCGGCGACCCGCACCGCGACATCGGCCAGATCCGCCCGCGCCACCCCGGAGATGCTGCCGGTGCCGAAGGGCGCGGCGAAGACGCCCGTCTCGGCGGCCGCGGCCGCGCCCTGCACGGCCAGACCGGCCGTGAACTCCGAGTACAGGCCGTTGCGCAGCACGGTGCTCGCGAAAGGCGCGGCCGCCAAGCGGGATTCGGTCCACAGGTGCGGGACGGCGATGGTGGAGTGCCGGGCCGAGGCCGACAGGCTGGTGTAGATCACGTGCCGCACGCCCGCCCGGGCGGCGGCGTCGACCACCGCGCCGTGCCGGGCGGTCACCACATCGTCCTCGGCGAATCCGGCCGAGACGAACACCAGCACGTCCACGCCGCGGAAGCCGGATTCGAGCGTGGCGGGATCGTCGAAGTCGACGCGCCGCACGGTCTCCCCGTCGCCGGAACTGCTGCCCGCGAGCACCTCCAGATCCGGCTGAGCGCGCAGCCCCGCCAGCACCAACCCGCCCAGTGCGCCCGAAACGCCGGTCACCAGAATCATTGCGTTGCTCCTTGCGTTGTGTCAGTCGTGGATTTCGACACGACCGAGCATCCGGGCACGGCGACGACCGGGGAAGAAGGCACTTTGCCGTCGGTCACGAACACCGCTGATACCGAACAGGCAGCCGGCGCTGTTCCCACCGGGCCGTGTGGCGATGACCACTGCGGCATCCGCGACACCCTGGACCGGATCGGCGACAAATGGACCGTGCAGGTGCTCGTCGAACTGCGCAAGGGCGTGCGCCGCTTCGGCGAACTGCACCGCGCCCTGCCCGGCATCTCCCAGCGCATGCTGACCATCACCACCAAAAGGCTGCTGCGCGACGGGTTTCTCGAACGCACCGCCTATCCCACGATTCCGCCGCAGGTGGAATACCGGCTCAGCGAGAGCGGTGAGAGTCTCGCGGAGGTCGCCTTCTATCTGGCCGATTGGTCGCGCGCACACATGGCCGGGGTGGCCGCGGCCCGGGCCCGCTGGGACGCCGAGCACGGCGGGCTGGACTGAACCGGACGCTCAGCCCCGCTTCGGCACGGACGCTCAGCCCCGCTCCAGCACGGCCATGGCGGCATTGTGGCCGCCGATGCCGCTGACCCCGCCGCCGCGCACCGCGCCCGCACCGCACAGCAGGATATTGGCGTGCCCGGTCGCTACGCCCCAGCGCGCGGCCGGGCTGTCGTCGTCGCCGAGGCGATACGGAAAAGCCAAGTCCGCGTGGAAGATATGACCGCCCGGCAGGCCGATCTCGCGTTCCAGTTCGACCGGTGTCCGAGCCTCCACACACGGATTGCCCTCGCCGTCGAGGCCCAGGCAGTCACGGATGGGCTCGGCCAGCACCGCATCCAGTTGCGCCAGTGTGGAATCCACGAGACGGTCTTTGACGCCGCGTGGATTGTCGGCGAAAAGCCTTGCGGGCGTGTGTAAACCTCACAGGGTGAGGGTGTGGAAGCCCTGTGCGATCAACTCCGGTGCCAGGATCGACGGGTCGGTCAGGGTGTGGCAGTAGATCTCCGAGGGCGGGGCCGAGGGCAGCTGCCCGGCGGCGGCCTCCCGGTAGGCGTGTTCCAGCTGTCCGGCCGATTCGGCGATGTGGAAGGTGCCCGCGAAGGCGGTGCGCGGATCCACCTGCGGGTCACGGAGTTTCGGGAGACGCCGGAGCAGCATATTGATTTTCAGTTGCGCGCCTTCGGGTTTGTCGGCGGACTCGCCGAGCAGGTGTGACAGCACGTACGGGGCGGCATTCACCAGGACGTGGCGGGCCGACACGGTGCCCTCGCGATCGCGGGTCGCGAAGTGGACTTCCGCTGTGACACCGTCGGTTTCGATGCCGGTCACCGTGCAGCCGGTGCGGATCTCGGCCCCGGCCGCCTTGGCCGCGGTCGCGAGCGCGTCGGTGAGCGCGCCCATGCCGCCGACCGGGACATTCCAGTCGCCGGTGCCGCCGCCGATCACGTGATAGAGGAAGCAGCGGTTCTGGAGCAGTGACGGATCGTGGGCGTGGGCGAAGGTGCCGATCAGCGCGTCGGTGAGCACCACGCCGCGCACGGTGTCGTCCGCGAACCGCGCCTCCACCGTTTCACCCAGCGGCCGTTCGAAAATCGCCTCCCAGGCCGCGGAATCGCCCACGGTGCGCTGCAATTCGGCGCGGGTGGGCAGCGGCTGGGTGAGGGTCGGGAAGACCCGCTGGGCCAATTGCCCGGTCATGGCATAGAACTCGCCCCAGGCGGCGTAATCCTTGTCCGACCCGGTGACCTGCGCGAAACTGGCGCGGGTGGCCGCCTCGGAGCCATTGTCCACCAGCAGCCCGGTGTCCCCGATCGGCGTGTAGGACGAGATGCGCCGCTTGCGGGTCTCGAAACTCAGGTCCAGGTCCCGCACGATCCGCTCGGGCAGCAGGCTCACCAGATACGAGTAGCGCGACAGCCGCGCGTCGAAACCAGGGAACACCCGCTCCGACACCGCCGCGCCCCCGGGGTGATGCTGGCGCTCCAGCACCAGCACCGAGCGCCCGGCCCGGGCGAGATAGGCGGCGGCCACCAGCCCGTTGTGACCGCCGCCCACCACGATCACGTCTGTGTCCAATTTGCCCTCCGCTTCGCTCCGGGCGGGTTCGCGGCGCTGGGAGTCTCGTTCTTCCCTCCCTCCCTCCCTCCCTCCCTCCGCCTCCTCCGCTTCGCTCCCCCGGCACCGCTCGGTCCATAACGAGACGCGCCGCGAACCTGGGGGCCGTTCCAACTCTGTGAAGAGACTAACGGGTGGTCATGTCGAGGGCGGCCAGGTGGCTGAACAGGACCGACGCGCCGATCGGGTTGCCGCCGCCGGGGTAGACCGTGCCGCTGACCGCGGCCATGGTGTTGCCCGCGGCGTACAGGCCCGGAATCGGTTCGCCCGCTCGGTTCAGCACGCGCGCGGCCGAATCGGTGCGCAGCCCGCCCTTGGTGCCCAGATCCGAGATGCCGAAGGCGGCGGCGTGGAACGGGCCCTTCACGATCGGGGTCAGCGGCGGCTCGCCATTGCTGAAGGCGCGGTCGTAGGCCTCGTCGCCGCGGCCGAAGTCCGGGTCCACGCCATCGGCGGCGATCTTGTTGAAGCGGGCCACGGTCGCGACCAAAGACTCGGCGGGCACACCGATTTCGGCGGCCAGGCCCTCGAGGGTGTCGGCGGTCTTCCACAGGCCCGCCTCGACGAAGCGCTCCGCGGCGACCATCGGCACATTGCTGGCCTTGATGGGTGGCACGAGGCCCTCGGTGTCGTCGTAGATCATCCAGAACGGGAGGGTGGCCGAGCCGTCGTTCAGGTGCGCGATGATGTCGCGGCCGAGCCGGTCGTAGGGCGCGGACTCGTTGACGAAACGCTCACCGGCCTGATTGACGAAGATGCCGCCGGTGAACCACAGCGCGAAGGCCGCCCGGCCGTCCGGATGCACCAGGCCCGGCGACCACCACGCCTGATCCATCAGATCGGTGTCCGCGCCCACGGCGATGCCCGCCTCGTGCGCCCTGCCCTGATTTCCCCACGGCCCCATAGTGTCCCGGGCCGCGCCGGGCACGCCGTAGCGCTGCCGCAGCTCGCCGTTGCCCTCGAAGCCGCCCGCGGCCAGCAGCACACCCTTGCGGGCGCGAATGGCCACCCGCTGTCCGTCTCGCTCCACGATGGCGCCGGTGACCGCGCCGTCCTCGGTGACCAGCTCGACCAGCGGGGAGTTCAGGTACAGGGAAGCGTTGGGGTAGTCGGACAATCCCAGCAGGAACCGGCCGACGAGGGCACGCCCGCCGATCAGATGGTCCGGCTGCGGATCGCCGTGCCGGTCGGTGCCCAGCGGGCCGCGCACCGATTCGCTCAGCTCGCCGAGCTTCGCGGCACGCAGCGGCGCGGGGATGATGTGCCGCTTGCCATCGGTGCGCGCCTCGGGAGCCTTACCGAAGTAGTCGGGCCACGGGAACATCTGGAACTTGAAAGCCTCGTCCGCTTCCAGGTATTCGATGACCTTCGCGCCATTGCGGACGTAGGTCTCCTGTAACTCCGCCGGGGTGCGATCGCCGACAACGGCCTTGAAGTAGGTGAGCGCGTCCTCGACGGTGTCGTCCACGCCCGCCCGCACCAGCACCGGATTGCACGGGAACCAGACCCCGCCGCCGCCCGAATACGAGGTGGTCCCGCCGAATTTGTCGGTGGCCTCGACCACCGCGACGGTCAGTCCCTCCCGGGCCGCCGTATAGGCCCCGGCCAGGCCGCCGCCGGACCCTGCCACCAGGACATCGACTTCTTCGTTCCAGTCCGTCACCATTGCTCCCTGAAAAACGGGGTCCGCTCCCGAAAACGCGGTCTCTCCGCGACGGTATGCGCCGGGAGCGGTTCGCGCAGCAAGTGTCCCGATGGCCGGATGTGCCGGTCAGAGTCTGATCGCGAAAACGGTGCCCTGCGGGGTGCGCTCGTCGGGGCGGGCCTCGCGCCAGAATTTGGTGGTGGCGCGGAAACCGTTGTCGGCCAGGACCTCCGCGAAAGTGTCCGGGGCCCAGCGATAGGCGGGGGCGACCCTGTGGGCGTAGTCGCGCGTGCCCGTCGGCTCATCGGTGGCCTGGAAACCGAACAGGGCGTGGCCGCCCGGAAGCAGCACCCGCGCGAACTCGGTCAGCACCGCGGGCAACCGCTGCGGCGGGGTGTGAATGATGGAGTACCAGGCCACGATTCCGGCCAGCGCGGCGTCCCCGAACGGCAGCCGATCCATCGAGCCGACCTCGAACGGGATGTCCGGATGGGCGGCGCGAGCCAGCCGGATCATCTCCGGGGACAGATCGATGCCCGACATCTCCAGCCCGTTCGCGGCCAGGTGCGCGGCGATCCGGCCCGGGCCGCAACCGATCTCGGCCACCGGGCCGGTTCCGCTCTCCCGCACCGAATGCGCGAAGGCGTCCAGCATGCCCCGGTCGAAGGGATTGTCGCGCAACTGTTCGCGGACCAGATCGGTGTAGAGCTGCGCCACGTCGTCGTAGGCGGCCCGGGTGAAGCGCACGTCCTCGGTTTCGCTCATGATCCGACCCTAGGAC
>NZ_BJWY01000091.1 GCF_007990715.1 Nocardia seriolae NBRC 15557
CGACACTAGCTACCCGGCAGTCACAGAACCCAGTCAGCCATGGTCGCGGTCGCGGAGTTGGCGTAGGGCGGCGGTGAAGCGGGCGGTGCGGGCGCCCAGCGGGCCGAAGAAGTCGCGGTCGCAGGATTCGACGGCGACGATGGCGCGGTTGACCAGGGCCACACCGGATTCGGTGGGGACGAGGGATTTGGCGCGTTTGTCGGAGGGGTGGTCGCGGCGTTCCAGGAGGCCCTTCTGTTCCAGGGCGCGTAGGACCTGGGAGGTCATCATGGGGTCGGTGGCGGCCTGGTCGGCGACATCGCGTTGAGTGACGGGGTCGCCGCCGGACCGGCCGGTGAGCCAGGTCAGGGCGGCGAGCAGGACGAATTGGACGTGGGTGAGATCGAAAGGGGCCAGGGCCGCGCGCTGGGCGGCCTGCCAGCGATTGGTCACCTGCCAGAGCAAGAGACCGGGGCTTTCGTCGGCGTGCTCGAATTCGGTGTGCAATCCGTCATTCGCCATCACTGTCCGACCATAGCGTGGGCGATGACCTCGAAATCGTGGGCGGTGAGTTCGATCAGGCCGCGCCGCAGCACGATTCCCCAGTTGGGGACGCTGGTCAGGTCGAGTTCGGCGCGCAGGTCGTCGATGGGAACCTGCCGGGCGTCACGGTCGTAGTCGACCGCGCGCCGCCAGGGACGGAAGCAGCCGCCCTGCTCTTCGACCTGCCAGGCCGGGCCGTCGGCGATGGTGCCGAGGGCGGTGAAGGACTTGATCGGTTCGCCCTCGTGCATGCCGGTGCGGGGCGAGTAGTAGACCAGCCCGTCCCCGGCCCGCATGCGTGCCACCGCGGCGCGCTTGCCGTGATTGGCCTGCGCGAAGCCGAGTTCCACTCCCCGCCGGACGTGGTCCCGGGAGACCACGCCCAGCCAGTACCGGGCGCTCACACCAGCACCGCCTCGGCGGCGGCGACCAGCGCGTCGACATCGCCCGGGAGCGACTCGGCCAGACCCGCGCCCATGATCTTGGTCCACAGCCCGCGCAGCGGACCCTCCATGGAGACGCGGACGGTGACCGTGGTGGTCCGCCCGTCGGTGGTGACCTCGTGGGCGAAGATCAGCCGCGCGCCGATGAGCTTGGACGAGTCGATGAACTCGCTGTCGGTGACCTTGGTGACCACGAACTTGGTCTTGGGGCCGCCCTTGGGCTTGATGACGCCCGTGACGCCCTGCTCGAACTTGCCGTCGAGCCGCGCCCATTCGGTGTCGGAGTTCCATTCGTGCCAGGTGCCCATGTCGGCCCACTTGGTGAAGAAGGCGGCGGGGGTGGCGGTCGAGGTGGCGGTGGCTGCTGCGATCTGCGTCATGACAATACTATGCGCGCTTACTATTCTGCCGTCAACCCCCGCCCGTCGATCGGCTCACAGTCGCCCCGGCCGGGGGAACACCATCGGTGGCGGGTATGTTGCACGACTCGTGACTGCCACTGATCTGACCATGTACTCGACCACCTGGTGCGGCTACTGCCGCCGGCTGAAGAAGCAGCTGGACGAGGCCGGGATCACCTACGAGGTGATCGACATCGAAGACCACCCCGACGCCGCGGAGTTCGTCGGCAGCGTCAACAACGGCAACCACGTGGTACCGACGGTGAAGTACCGCGACGGGTCGACGGCCACCAACCCGACCCTGGTTCAGGTCAAAGCCGCGCTGGCCGCCATCGTCTGATCCCGCGGGCAGAAAACGAAGCCGCACACCGATCGGTGTGCGGCTTCATGTTGTACCGGCTAGGCGTCGGCGGCCCAGGATTCGACAATCGTCCGGGCGATCGAAATCGAGCCCGGCAGTAGCAGTTTGCGCTCGCTGGCCACCAGCTCGTCGTCGCTCTTGCGGCCCCACGCCCCCGCGGCCAGCGCCTGCTTCACCTCTTCGCGGGTGAACCAGTACGCCTCGACGATCTCCCCGTCGTGGAAGGCCAAGGGCTGCTCCGGATCCGCCTGCGCCGTGAAGCCCAGCATGAGCGAGCGCGGGAACGGCCACGGCTGGCTGCCCAGGTAGCGGATCTCGCGGACGTCGACGCCGACCTCCTCCTTGATCTCGCGTTCCACGCAGCGTTCCAGCGATTCCCCGGCCTCCACGAATCCGGCCAGCAGCGAGAACAGCCCCTCGGGCCAGGAGTTCTGCCGCGCCAGCAGCACCCGGTCGCCGCCGTCATGGATGAGGCAGATGACGGCCGGGTCGGTGCGCGGGAAGTCCTCGTGCCCGGCTGTACTGGTGCGCGACCAGCCCCCGTTGGTGGAGGTGGTGGGGCTGCCGTCGACGGCGCTGAAGCCCGCCTTGTCGTGCCAGTTCAGCAGGGCGATGGCGGTGGCGAGCAGACCGGTGCCGAAATCGTCGAGGTCCAGGGTGGTGCCGTAGGCGCGCAGATCGGCGAGCTCGCCCTCGATCCCGTTGTCGCGCACCGCCCACAGGTGGGTGCCGCCCTCCACGCCCAGGAACACCGCTTCGGGCGCGGGATCGGCGGCGAGGGTGACGGCCGCTTCCAGCACCACGGCCCGGCCCTCGACGCGAACCTGGCCGCGCCTGTTCATTCGTAGGAGTTTCGCCTGCGCCCAGCCCTCTTTGAGGGCCTGCTCGTCGGCGCGGAGGTGTTCCGCCCGATCGAGACTGGTACGGGACAGCACCGGAACCGCATTCAGCTGAAAACCTGACACGGTTCGAGAGTAGTCGTACTTGGTTATCCGCCTTGGACGCGGCGCAGATACAGCAGCCGATCGCCGGTTTCGAGGGCGTCGGTCTCCGGATCGCCGACGCGGAAGAGTCGGCCGTCGCGGACCACGCCGAGTGCGATGTCGCGCAGGTGGCGCGGGGAGCCGCCGACCTCCTCGGGCTCCACCTCGCGTTCGGCGATGGCGAAGCCCGCCTCGGGGGTGAGCAGATCCTCGATCATGTCCACCACGGCGGGGGTGGTGGTGGCGATGCCGAGCAGCCGGCCCGCGGTCTCGGAGGACACCACCACCGAGTCCGCGCCGGACTGGCGCAGCAGGTGGGTGTTCTCGGCCTCCCGGACGGCGGCGGAAATCTTTGCGCGCGGGTTGATTTCGCGCGCGGTGAGGGTGACCAGGACCGCGGTGTCGTCGCGGTTGGCGGCCACCACGACGGCCGCGGCGTGCTGAACTCCGGCCAGCCGCAACACATCCGAACGGGTGGCCGAGCCCTGCACGGTCACCAGGCCCGCGTTGGAGGCGAATTCCAGCACCTGAGGGTCGGTGTCGACCACCACGATGTCACCGGGCTGCGCACCGTCGGCGAGCATCGCGTCCACGGCGGTGCGGCCCTTGGTGCCGTAGCCGACGACCACGGTGTGATTACGCACGGAGCGCCTCCATCGCTGAATCTTGAGTGTCTGCCGGGACCGTTCGGTGAGCACGGCGAGGGTGGTGCCGACGAGGACGATGAGGAACAGGATCCGCAGCGGCGTCACCACGAGGATATTGATGAGCCGCGCGGTCGGCGTGACCGGTGTGATGTCGCCGTAGCCGGTGGTGGACAGCGACACGGTGGCGTAGTACGCGGCGTCGAGCAGTCCCATACGGTCGCGGGCATTGTCGTGGTAGCCGTCGCGGCCGAGGTAGACCACGGCGGTGGCCAGCACCAGCAGCAGGATGGCCAGACCCAGCCGCCGCGCCAGCGAATACCACGGGCTGGATTGCGCCGACGGGACACGCAGGACACCGACGAGCGCGAAATCGGGGCGGTCGGTGAGATTGCCCAGACCGCGCGAGGAATCACCGAACATGGGAATCACCGGTCGTTCTCGTCATCGACACCGTGGGAACTGCTGGCTGCGGCACAGGTCCGCAGCGTACCGGGCCGGAGAACTACCATCCGGCATCCGGCGGCAGCGATTCCGGATCGGGCGGCGGCTCGAAGTCGAAATCGAGCGGGATGTCGAACTCGGACGGGGGACGCAGCAATTCGACATCGGTGGGCTCGGGCGGACCCGGATCGTCGTCGTCCGGTTCGGGCACGTGGGGCGCGCGCGGTGGCGGCGGGGGTGTGCGGCGCGGAGCCGCCGTGGTGATGATGGCGGCGAGTTCGGTTGGGCCGGGCAGGTGTTCGGGTGCGATGGTGCGGCCGGTGCGGACGTAGTGGAAGGCGGCGACGGTGTTCGCCAGCACCTCGGCCTCGGGGCTGCCGGTGCGCGCGGATTCCAGGCGGGCCCAGGCCAGCCGGTAGACGGCGAGCTGGATGGCGACCGATTCCTGTTCCCCGCGTGCGGGTTCGGAGCCGGTCTTCCAGTCGACGACCACCCAGGTGCCGTCGGGGCGGCGGAAGACGGCGTCCATGCGGCCGCGGATCACGGTGCCCGCGATGGTGGTTTCGAAGGAGATCTCGACCTCCACCGGATTGCGGTCGGCCCACGGGGAGGCCAGGAACGCCTCCTGCAGGCGCAGCAGGTCGGCATCGGTGTCGGTGATATCGGCCGCGCCGGGCAGTTCTTCGAAGCCGAGCAGGCGCGCGCCGCCGAACCAGCGTTGCAGCCAGGCGTGGAAGGCGGTGCCGCGGCGGGTGTAGGGGCTGGGCGGGTACGGCAGCGGACGGCGCAGGCGCGCGGCCAGTTCGGCGGGATCGGCACGCAGGCCGACCAGGGCGGTGGCGGCGAGCTGGCCGGGCAGTTCGACCTCGCGCACGGCCTGCTCGGCGGCGAGATGCTCGGCGATGAGGGCGGACACATCCCCGGCCCAACCCTCCGGATCCCCGTCCTCGACCTCTTCCGACTCGGGAATGATTGCGGGAAAGCAGAATTCGGGGCCGAAATCGAGTTCGGTCTGCTGCGGTCGGGCTTCGGCGCGCAGGGTGTGCAGAGCGGACTTGACCAGTTCGACACCCTCCTCGACGAATTCGCGGCGGGAGCCCAGCGGGTCGCGGGGCCAGGTGGCGGTCTGCGGGTTGTCGGTGAAGGGGTTGGGGGTGTCGGGCAGGGGCGGGTCGTCCCAGCGGTCGATGCGGACGGTGCGGGACAGGGCCGAGCCCGGGGACTCGGTCTCGTGCTTCAGCTCGAGCAGGAAAGCGGAGGGGCCCTTGGGTTTCGAGCCCGTCTCGGACCAGTGGTGGGCCGAGACGAACAGGGCGCGTTCGGTGCGGGTGAGGGCCACGTAGAACAGGCGGCGTTCCTCGTCGAGGCGGCGGGCGGCGAGAGCCTTCTTGTGCGCGTCGAGGACGCGTTCGAGGTCGGCGCGGTCGTAGATGTCGGCGAGGTCGAGGACGGGGACGCCGTCGGTGGCGTCCTCCTGTTCGCGGTCGCCGCGCAGGGTGGTGGGCAGTTCGGCGAGCGCGCCCATCCAGGTGGCGGTGCCGGTGCCGGAGGGGAAGGTGCCGTCCACCACGTGCGGGACCGCGACCACCTCCCATTCCAGGCCCTTGGCGGCGTGCACGGTGAGCACCTGGACGCGGTCGTGCGCAACCTCGACTTCGCCTGGCTCCAAACCGTTTTCGACTTCCTCGGCGGCGGCGAAGAAGGCGAGGAGGCCGGGCAGCGAGGAGCGGTGGTCGGCGGAGTAGCCGGCCACCACCTCGGCGAAGGCGTCGAGGTGCTCGCGCCTGGCGGCGGCGTGGGCGCGGCGGGTCTGAGTCTCCACCCCGACGCCGATGGTGCGCTCCACATCGGCGACGAGTTCGGCCAGCGGCTGCCCGGCCCGCTCGCGCAGCGCGGACAACTCCCGGCCGAGTGCCACGATGCGGGCGTGGCCCTGCGGCGAATACTGTTCCGGGTCACCGGGATCGGCGATGGCGTCGCCGAGTCCGGCCTTCTCGGCGGGCTCGGGGGCGACCTCGCGCAGCGCCTCGTCCAAAGTGGCCGTGTCGGTGATGGCGTCGGTCTGCCCGGCGGGCCGCCGGATCGACAGCTCCCGCGCGCGCCGGGACAGGGCCGCGATATCGGAGGCGCCGATCCGCCAGCGCGCGCCGGTCAGGATCCGCACCGCCGCGCTGCCCGCCGCCGGATCGGCGATCAAGCGCAGCGTGGCAACGATATCGGCGACCTCCGGCGTGTGCAGCAGCCCGCCCAGGCCCACGATCTCCACGGGTAATCCCTGCTCCCGCAAGGCTTCCGCCAAGGGGGCGGCATCGGCATTGCGCCGCACCAGCACGGCCGAGGTCGGCGGCGGATCGCCCTCGTCACCGGCCGTCCGCCACTCCGCGGCGATCCGCTTCGCCAGCCATTCCCTTTCCACCGCAACGGTTTCTGCCAGCGCCAGGGCCACGATCCCGGCCGTCGCGTCCGGCCGCGGCCGCAGCGCGTCCACCGTCACTCCCCCGCCCCGGGCCGCCCGCTCCCGCAGCGGATCCGACACCAGGTTCGCCAGATCCAGCGCCTCGGGCGGATTCCGCCAGCTGGTGAGCAGCGGCAGTATCGGCGCGGGAACACCCGGCGCGCTGGGGAAGTCGGTGGCGAAACGCGGCAGGTTCGCGGCCGAAGCCCCGCGCCAGCCGTAGATGGACTGCATGGGATCGCCCACGGCGGTGACCGCCAGCCGCTGCCGCCCGGTCGTCGCCCCGGCATCGGCCCCACTCGTCATCCCGGCCTGGTTCCGGCCGGGATCCACATCGGCGTGGTGGATTCCGGCCGAAAGCGCGCCGGAATGACGGGGAGAGTTTCCAGCCGCAGCCTCGGGGGCGGCTGTGGCCGCAGCTCCGAATAGGGACGACAGCAGAATGCGCTGGGAGTAGCCGGTGTCCTGGTATTCGTCGAGGAGGACGAGGCGGAAGCGGTCGCGTTCGGCGGCACCGACTTCCGGGTGGGTGGCGGCCAGGCGCGCCGACAGTGACATCTGGGCGCCGAAGTCCAGGGCGCCGCGGTGGCGGAGTTCCTCGGCGAGGCGGTCGACCAAGGGCAGCAGGGCCACTCGGTCGTGCTGGGCTTCGAGGAGGTCGAGGAGGGCCCGCTTGGGGCCGCCCTTCTGGCGGGGACCGGCCGGGAGGGTGTGGATCAGGCGTTCCAATTCCAGGTGGGCGGTGGCCAATTGGCGCGGTTCCACCAGGTGTTCGGCGAGCTGGCCGGACAGGGCCAGCACGGCCTCGGTGACGCCGACGGGGCTGCGGTCGGTGTCGAGGTCGCCGTCCCAGGTGGAGACGACGCGGTAGGCGAGCTGCCACAGCTGGGTCTGGGTGAGCAGGGTGGCGGTGGGTTCGACGGGCAGCAGCAGGCCGTATTCGGTGAGCAGGCGGCCCGCGTAGGAGTGGTAGGTGCTGATCTCCGGTTCGGAGGCGGTGAGCAGGCCGCGCAGACGGCCGGTGGGGTCGATATCGCGGATCACCGGGGCGCCCGCGAGGCGGGCCAGGCGGGTGCGGATGCGAGTCGTCAACTGCTGGGCGGCTTTTCGGGTGAAGGTGAGGCCCAGCACCTGTTCGGGTTCGACCAGGCCGTTGGCCACCATCCAGACCACGCGGGCGGCCATGGTCTCGGTCTTGCCCGCGCCCGCGCCCGCCACCACCAGGGTGGGCCCGGGTGGCGCGGCAATGACGGCGGCCTGCTCGTCGGTGGGTGGCGGCAGGCCGAGCGCGTCGGCGAGTTGACGCGGAGTGACGGGCCCACCCGTCGCCCCACCACCCCCAACCGAATCGCTACGCGATGCCGGATTCACTCCGTCACCTGGCGGCCCGTGTCCTGTACGGGGCAGCTGCCCGCGACCTTGCAGTGGCGGCAGCCGTCATTGCGCATGGCCAGGTAGCTGGGCCCCTTGGAGGCGTCGGCGGCGTCGTGGATGACGGTGCGCCAGGAGTCGATGCCCTCGGCGTCCAGCGGCGGCTGCATGCGCTGGGTGGCACCCTCCTTGGCGCTGGGCTTGGCCACGTACACCAGGCGCGCGCCGCCGGGCTCGCCCTCGCCGAGCGCGCCCTCGGCGGCGGCGACCTGGTAGGTGGCCAGCTGGGCGTGCTCCTCGGCGGCCTGCTTGGAGATCGGGGTCTTGCCGGTCTTCACATCGACGATGACGAAGCGCCCCATGGCATCTCGTTCGACGCGGTCCACCCGGCCGCTGATCCGCACGGGCTGCCCGTCCGGGCCGCGCGCGGGCAGCACGCAGTCCACCGGCACCTCGACGCCGACGGCGGTGAGCTCGTCGCGGGTGTTGCGCAGCCAGGCCAGGAAGGTGTCGACCATGGTCTCGGTGCGGCGCAGTTCCGCGCGGGAGTGCCAGTTCTCGCCGTCGCGCGCGCTGGGATCGACCTTCTTCCAGGCCCGTACCAGGGCCTGTTTCACCTGGGCCTCGGTGACCTGCCCGGCCAGCGCCTGCACCAGGGTGTGCACCAGATTGCCCTTGAGCGCGTGCGGGTTCTCGCCGTCCCCGCCGCCGTGCCGTTCCAGCGCCCAGCGCAGCGGGCAGGTCTCGAGCTGCTCCACGGTGGACGGGGACAGCGTTATGGTGCCATCGGCGCTGTCCCACAACGAATCCGAGGAGGACAGCTCGGCGGTGCCGTACCAGTCGTCGGGGTGCGCGCCCCGCACCCCCGCCTGCGCCAGCCGGGCCAGTTGCCGGGCCGCCCGCATCCGGCGTTCCGGCGTATCCTCGGGATCGCAGGCGGCGGAACGCAATTCGGCGATGAGGGCGTGCATGGCCAGCGCCCGGCCCGGATCCACCGGCGGCGGAATCCGGCCCGGGTGGCCGTCGGCGGCGTCCGCGTCCAGCTCGGCCAGGAAGCGCGAGGGCACCAGATCCTGGTCGCCGGTCACCGATTCCACCGCGGTCACCAGCAGCGAGCGCCGCGCCCGGCTGCACGCCACCAGCAGCAGCCGCCGCTCCTCGGCCAGCAGCGGCGCGGCCCGGCTCACCTTCTCCCTCGAACCGCCCACTCCCGCAAGTAGATCCACCAGTTCCTCGACGCCGAGCAGGGTGCCGCGCGGTCGCAGATTGGGCCAGATCCCCTCCTGCACGGCCGCCACCGCCACGGTGTCCCACTCGCGCCCGGCCGCCGCGTGCGCACTACAGATCGTCACCGCCTCGCCCGGATCGGTGACCGGCGCGTTGTCCTGCGGAATCTCCTGCTGCTCCAGGTATTCCACGAAACCCTCGATGGTCGCCCGCGGCAACCGATCCACGTACGACGCCGCGGCCTCGAACAGCCCGACCACCGCGTCCAGATCCCGATCCGCCTGCATGCCGACCGCTCCCCCGCGCTCGGACTGCCCCACCCACCGCTTCTCCAGCGTCGACGCGGTCCAGACCCCCCACATCACGTCTTCCAGTCCGCCCCCATCCCGCCGCACCTTCCGGGCTCGACCCAGCGCCTTCAGCACCCGCCGCAACGGCGCGGCCTCCACCTCGGTCAGCCGCTCCAGCACCGCCCGATTCCCCACCCCCACAAGCAGATCCCGCAGAATCTCCGCCGACGACCGATCCAGATCGGCGAACCGCGCCGCATCCGCCGCGGCATCCTGCTGACTCGCCTCGATCGAAACCGGCTCGGCCGCAGCGCGTTCGGCCCCCTCGGCCACCGCGCCCTCGACGTCATCGCCGTGCTCCGGGTACCCGAGTTCCAGCACGGTACGCCGAATACCGCGCCGCAGCCGCCGCAGACTGATCTGATCCGCGCCGCCCAACGGCCCCGCGAGCAGATCCAGCGCGTCGTCGGCGGTGAACGCGATCGGCCGCGGATGCCGAACCGCCGTCGGATCCCCCGCCGTAACGGCCCGCAGCGCCAACAACATCCACGCCGCGCCCCGCCGCCGAGCCAGCGGCACATCCGCCGGAGGCTGCCGCACCGGCACCCCGGCCGCCAGCAGCGCCCGCCGCAATGGCGCGAGCGACAACGGCACCGATCGCACGATCACCGCCATCCGAGACCACGGCACCCCGTGGGTGAGGTGCGCCCGCCGCAGGTGATCGGCGATCAGCGCCGCCTCCTTCGCGGGCGTGGTCAGCACCTGCACCCGCACCTCGCCACCGGATTGCGCACTGTCCCAGGGATTCTCGACAACCGTGGCGGATCGAGCCCCCAAGGCCCCACCCGTACTCCCGGCAGGCTTCCGGCCGGGATCCACATCCGTGTCGTGGATTCCGGCCGGAAGCGCGCCGGAATGACGAGGGTGGGTGTCGCCGTTCGCAACGAGTCCGTCGGCGCTCGCGGGCCGACCGCCACCGTTTGCCGGTCCGCTGCCGTTGGTCGGTCCGCTGCCGTTGGTCGGTCCGCCGTTGCCGTTTGCCAGGTCGTCTGCGAGTTGGCGGAGGAAGTCGGCGGTGGCTGAGCCACGTTGCGGGTCGGAGGGCGGGGTGCGGTGGGTGGCGGAGCCGGGGAGGCGGGAGGCTATGCGGTCGGCTACTTCTTGGATAGCGGGGGTGGAGCGGTGGTTGCGGCGCAGGGTGATTCGGCGGTCGTCGGGGGCGTCGGGGTCGGCGGCGAAGCGGGAGTCGGCGCCGCGGAAGGTGTAGACGGATTGGTCGGGGTCGGCGGCTATGACCGTGGTGGCGCCGCCGCTGCCGAGGGCGCGGATGAGGGTGGCGGCGTGCGGGTCGAGGTGCTGGGCGTCGTCGGCGAGGATGGTGCGGAGGCGATCTCGTTCGGCGGCAAGGAGTTCCGGGTCGGCGTGGAAGGCTTCCAGGGTGGCGGTGACGAGTTCGGCGGCGTCCAGGGCGGGGGCGGTGGCCTCGGGGACGTCCATGCCGACGGACCAGCGCAGCATCATGATCTGTTCGTAGCGCTGTGCGAAGCGGCCGACGGCGACCCATTCGGGGTGGCGATGGGTGTGGCCGAGCTCGATCAGATCCTCGGGGCCGAGACCGCGTTCGGTGGCCCGCAACATGAGGTCCCGCAACTGTTCAGCGAACCCGGCGGCGGGCAGGGCGGGATGCAGACGCTCGGGCCAGTCGGCCGCGCCGTCGTCGAGATCGCCGCGCAGCATCTCGCGAACCACGATGTCCTGCTCGGAACCGGTCAGCAGGCGCGGCGGTGGATTGCCCTGCCGCGCCGCGAAGGTGCGCAGCAGCCCGAACGCGTAGGAGTGGACGGTCCGCACCAGCGGCCCCCGGGTGGCCCCGGGCACCCCGCCGAGCTCCGGGTCGGCCGCGGCGATGCGCGCGGTGACGGCGGTGCGGACGGCGGTGGCCGCGCGCTTGGTGTAGGTGAGCACCAGCACCGATTCCGGTGCGGCCCCGGCCAGGATGCGGGCGGCGGCCAGGTCCACGAGCAGTGCGGTCTTTCCGGTCCCGGGTCCGCCGAGCACCTGCCAGGGCCGCCAGCCGGGGTCCGGGCCCGGGTCGTCGAAGAGCGGCCGGAGCTCGGCGTCCCACTCCCGGCCGGGAGTCTCCGCCGCGGCCCGGCGCACCAGTTGCACCGAGCTATATGACCGCATCACGCTGGCTATTTCAACAGACCGCCCCGACAGGTTTCGTTTGCCATGAGTTGTCCGTGCCGCCGGTCACAGTGCACGGAAAGTTCGGGTCGCGGCGGGCGGGCTGTTCACGCCGGGCGCAGGCAGCAGAATGGGCGGGGTGGCGGAGCTTCATATTCATCGTTTCGGTCCCTCGACCGGTCCGGTCGTCCTGGCATTGCACGGGTTGACGGGCCACGGCGGGCGCTGGCAGCGATTGGCCGACGACCATCTCCCCGATCTCCGGATCCTCGCACCGGATCTACGGGGCCACGGGAGGTCGCCCGGCGTGCCGCCGTGGGATTTCGAAACTTTGGTCGATGATCTCGCCGCGCTGCTGCGGGCCGAGACCCGCGAACCGGTGGTGGCGCTCGGGCATTCGTTCGGCGGGGCGGTCGCCGTGCACCTGGCGCACCGCCATCCGGAGCTGGTGCGCGCGCTGGTGCTGCTGGACCCTGCCACCGGCCTGGAGCCCGCTCGCATGCTGGACATCGCGAATTCCATGCTGGCGTACCCGGACTACGCGAGCCGCGAGCAGGCCCGCTCGGACAAGCTCGACACCGCCTGGGGCGAGGTGGACCCCGCGGTGCTGGAGGCCGAACTGGACGAGCACCTGGTGCCCACCGCGAACGGCCGCGTGGGCTGGCGCATGACGATGCCCGCGATCATCGCCTTCTGGGGTGAGATCGCCCGCGATTTCGTGCTGCCGCCGCGCGATATGCCGACGGTCCTGGTGCAGGCGATGAAGGTGAACCCGCCCCTGGTGGCCCCGGCCTTCCGTGCGGCGCTCACCGCGCACCTGGGCGAGCGCCTGACCCCGCACGATTTCGATTGCGACCACATGGTGGCCCAGGCCCGGCCCGCCGAGACCGCCGCCCTGGTCCGCACCGTGCTCTGACCGGAAGGCACGAAATGTCAACCACCGAAGCCGAAATCGAGCGGGTGCGCGAACTGGTGGCGTCGATTCCGCCCGGCCGGGTCGCCACCTACGGCGATATCGCGGCCGCGGCGGGCCTGTCCACCCCGCGCACGGTCGGCTGGATCATGCGCACCGACGCCGCGGATCTGCCCTGGCATCGGGTCCTGCGCGCAAACGGTACGCCCGCACCACATTTGGCGCACCGGCAGCTGGCCGAGCTGGCCGCCGAGGGCTGTCCGGTCACCGACGGCCGGGTGGATCTGCGGCGGGCCCGCCACCGTTTCGACGAGCCCTGATCCCAAACCCGGTACGACACACCGGGGTGCCGGTTACCGTGGATTCATGTCCACCCGTCTGGCAAGCGTGGTGTTCGATGCGGTCGAACCCAGGTCGGTGGCCCGCTTCTGGGCCGAGTTGCTGGGCTGGGAGGTGGCGGTGGACCGGCCCGACGGCGTCGAGATCGCGGCACCGGATCCGGACGCACCGGACGTGGCGCTCACCTTCCTGCCCGCCCGCCGGCCCAAGACCGCACTCAACCGCATCCATCTGGATCTGGCCAGCCGCTCACTGGATCACCAGGGTTTGCAGATCGACCGCGCGTTCGCGCTGGGCGCGCGCCGGGTGGACATCGGCCAGGGCGCGGTGCCGTGGACGGTGCTGGCCGATCCCGAGGGCAATGAGTTCTGCGTGCTGGAACCACGCGAGGAGTACGTGGACACCGGCGCGGTGGCGGCCATCGTGATGGACACCCGGGATCCGTTGCGGCTGGCCGAGTTCTGGTCCGCCGCCGCCGGCTGGCCGCTCACCCACCAGAATTCGCGTTACGCCGGTATTCGCGCGGCCACCGGGCAGGGCCCGTGGCTGGAGTTCCTGCGGAGGCCGGACGCATCGACCAAATGCGGCCGACGCCATCTGGATCTGGTCACCTTCCCCGCCGACGATCCGATCGAGGAGGCAGCCCGGCTGCGGGCCGCGGGCGCGGTCACCGCGTTCGATGCGGGCGTGCCACCGGCCAACGACCCGGTGGTGGTGCTGGCAGACCCGGAAACCAACGAATTCTGTCTATTACGAGCAACTGTCGATTGAATGCCGCCGATCCGGCCCGCTTCCCCGCGGCGGATCGTGCGGTCGGGACGAGGGCCGGAACCTCAGGGCCGCGCCGCGTTCGTAGCGACGGCGCTCGCGCGGCGATAGGCCGCCCCAGATGCCGAAGCGCTGATCGTGGCTGAGCGCGTAGTCGAGGCATTCCTTGCGCACCTCGCAGGAGGAGCAGATGCGCTTGGCCTCGCGAGTGGAGCCGCCCTTGTCGGGGAAGAACGCCTCCGGATCGGTTTGCGTGCACAGCGCCTGCTGATGCCAGGATTCGGACTCGAATCCGTCGCGGCGGGCGAGAGATTCGAACATGGCGTCGAAATTGGTGAAAAGCAGCTTCACTTCCTCTGTCCCTTCAATAAAGTTCAATAAAAGAAAACGAGCGGTATGTTTACGCGTGACCCGTAGCGCAATCGCCACTGACGGCGGCCAGCCGAGCCTGCTCGCCATTGACGAAGATGCGGCGCGCGTGCACCGCCGCGGGCGCGCCCGACCAAGGCGCGAGCGCGGTGGTGAACATGAGTTCACACCAGCTCAATGCGGGCACTTCACCGCCGGCGAGGGTATTCAGCAGGGACAGCTCCTGATCGCTGTCGTCCCAGGCGGCGAACAGCCACGAGGCGTCCAGCCGGCCCAGAAATTCCTCGGCGTCCTCCGGAACTCCGAGCGGGGCATCGACCGCGAGGTGCACCACCGCGGAAATCGCATGGCGCATACGCGCGTCCAAACCGACTCCGTCGTGCAGCAACAGACCTTCGAGCGACTCCCGCAATCCCGCGCCACGGTCGATCCGGAAGTCGTTGCGGCGAGCTGCGGTGGTGACGTCGAACATTGTTTCCTCCCTTAAAATTGCGCTTGTCCCAAAAGTGCCACGGCCTGATTAAAAATGGCGATTGATCTTGTTGTCCAGTTTTGAGGCAATCTGGGGCAAACCCCTAGCAGTACTGACACCGGCCAGTGTGGGTACCCGTCGGGAACCTCACCGCACGGTGCCTGGCACCACGCGGGCAAACTTATCGGGACCGACCACTTCCGCCGTTTAGGGTCTGACCATGCCTTATGTGCGATCAGGTGCAGCCACGGTTCATTTCTCCACCAGCGACAACAGCGGCCCGACACTCTTGCTGGCCCACGGATTCTTCATGGACGGGTCGATGTTCGAGCCCATGCGCGAACCTCTGGCAGCCGCCGGGATCAACCTCGTCACGGTCGATGCGCGGTGCCACGGACGCACCCAGTCACCCGATGGCGAACCCTTCAGCTATTGGGATCTGGCCGCCGACGGATTGGCGGTACTCGACGAACTCGGAATCGAGAAGGCGATCGTCGGCGGAATGAGCCAGGGCGGGTATGCGGCCTTGCGCATGGCGTTACTCGCACCCGAACGCGTACTGGGCCTGGCCCTGATCGATACCGAGGCGGGCGCCTGCACACCGTCGGAATTGGCTTTCTATCGCGAATTCTTCGAGCGCTGGACGGGTTCGGAACCGATGGCGCCGCTGGTGGCCGAGCTGGCCCCGCAGCTCATCGGCGGCACCGATCCACGGCTGTGGCGGGAGTGGACCAGCCGCTGGTACGGCTCGGACCGCCGGGCCGTCATGCCCGCCGCGCGCTGCCTGATGGATCGGCGCTCGGTGCTGCATCGACTACCGGAGATCACCGCCCCGGCGCTGGTGATGCGCGGCAGTCACGGCGGCACCAGCACCGCCCAGAAGTCCGAGGCGCTGGCCACCTGCCTGTCCGGCGCGGACGGCGTGGTCACCATTCCCGGGGCCGGGCACGGCGCGGCCTGGACGCATCCGGAAGTGGTTGTGCCACTGCTGGTCCGGCTGGTCGAGCGGGCCACCGCCAAGCGCGAGAGCAGGCTGTCACGGGCGCTGGCCGCGCCGTGGCAGCACCGGCGCGAGGGACGCGAGATCCAAGCCGCCCGGTGACGGCGGCTCGGTCACGTCGCGAGCGTTCAGCAGGCCGTGCCCACGGTGGTCACGGCCGGTTGGTCTCGTCGTCCTCGTGCCAGCTCGGGATGCCGAGGAAGATCTGAATCTGGCTGGGGTAGGCCGCATTGAAGACGCTGAACATCTGCACGGCGATATCGAAGCGGCGGCCGCTGCCCTGTTCGCGCAGCCGCATGGTGGCCCGGGGCCGTCCGTAGGCGGCGATGCCCTCGTCCCACATTTCCCGGAATAGTCCGAAACGTCCCAGTTCTGCGAGAAACTCGACCGACCAGGCCGTATCGCCGGAGCTCGCGATCAGACCGCGCAGCCAGTGCACGGTCAACCGGACCTCTTCCTCCCACTCCACCATGACATCGCGGGCGGCCCCATTGCCCAGCAGCCAGCGCAGGATATTGACATCGCGGTCCAGCCCCGGGAAAGCGCGCGCGTAGCTTCCATTGCAGGCCAGCACATTCCAGCGGGTGTCGACATAGGCGGCCAGATTGGGCTCGTGCAGGTCGAGCGCGCGGCGCAGGTCGTCGGTGATTTCGGACCGCAGTTGTTCCACGGACGGGAATTCGCTCACCCCGAGTCCGGCCAGATCGAGCAGATGCCGACGCTCGACGGCGGACAGCGGGGTTATTCGGTCCAGATACCGCAGCAGCGCGTCCACCACTTCGCGGGTCGGGTGGCCGCGATCCCCCTTCTCCAAATGGCTGATGTAGCTGGCGCTCACGCCGGCATTGAACGCCAGCCTTTCTCGTGATACACCCCGGGCATCGCGCAGCCGGCGCAGCAGCAGTCCGAATGTAGGCGGCTTCAGATCGTCGGAGTCCCTATCCGGTTTCACGCCCAGCACCACGCCGTTCCCTCTCCACAAACATTCAGCAACCCAACCTTCATCGCTCTGAACCCTTCCGGTACCGGACAGTGGGACCCGGTGTGACGTCTGGTATGAACTGTCGCGAACGCCGTGTACTCCGCCAGTTCTCAGGTCGGATACTGCCATATGAGATTCTACCGAAGGTTAAAACAAGACCATTTCTACTATGTGTCGTGCCACATCACATAACGTAACGAGAAGTGGCAATTGCTTAGCAAGCACAGGTTTCGGGCGCGCCCGGCAGCCCTGGAACCGGGTGCCACTACGATCTTTAACCATGCTCCGACTATCCGCGACATATGCCGCGCCGGGATCCGGCTCGTGACCACCGTCGATGCCATCGTGCTCGCCGGCGGCAAGGCCAGCCGCATGGGCGGAGTGGACAAACCGGCCATCATGGTGGGCGGACAGTCCATGCTGGATGCGGCGCTGACCGCGGTGGCCGACTGCGCGCGCACCGTGGTGGTAGGACCGCATCGGCCGGAGCTGCCGCCGGAAATCCTTCAGGCACAGGAGATCCCCGCCGGGGCCGGTCCGGTGGCGGCGATCGCCGCGGGCTTGGGCGCGCTGGCCGGCTGTGAGTTCCCGGCCGGGCTGATCGTGGTGCTGGCCGCCGACATGCCGTTCCTCACCGCCGCTGCGGTGGACGAACTGCTCTCCCACGCAAGGGAATCGGGCAGTGACGCGGTCTTCGCGGCGGATGCCTCGGGGCGGCCGCAGTACCTGGTCGGGGTCTGGCGGCGCGCCACCCTCACCGCGGCGCTGAAAAACCTGGACTCCCTGGTGAATCGGCCGATGAAGGCGCTGGTGCCGGTAGACACCGCCATGGTGACGCTGCCCGGCGTGGAGGACTGCGACACCCCCGAGGATGTGCGCCGGGCCCGGACCGGGGCCGCCCGTACGGCCGAGCCGCTCTGGCTCGACGAGGCGCGAGAGGTGCTGCGCACCAGCGTTTCCCCGCTGCCCGCGCATCGGGCGGTGCTGCGTTCGGTGCGGGGCGCGGCGCTGGCCGCTCCCCTGACCGCCGTGGACGCGCTGCCGCGCTTCGTCGTCTCGGCCATGGACGGCTACGCGGTGAGCGGCGACGGACCCTGGCAACTGCGCCGGGACATCGGATTCGCGGGCGGCAAGCGGCCGGTGGGGCTGCTCGACGGTGAGGCGGTGCGGATCGCCACCGGCGCGCACGTGCCCGACGGCACCACCTCGGTGGTGCGCGACGAGTTCGTCCGGATCGACGCCGACGGCACGCTGTATCGCCTGCCGGACACCCCGATTCGCGAAGATGTGCGCCGCCGCGGCGAGTATTGGCTGCCCGGGGCCGAGGTGGCGGCGGCGGGCACGCCCGTCAATGCCGCCCTGATCTCGGTGGCCGCCAGCGCCGAGGCGACCACCGCCGCCGTGCGCGGCCCGGTGCGGGCGCGAATCGTCATGACCGGGGACGAGATTCGCGGGGACGGCCCGCTGCACATCGGCCAGACCCGCGACTCGATCGGGCCCATCCTGCCCGACCTGCTGGCCTGGTACGGCGTCCGCACCATCGACCGGGTGCACCTGCGCGACACCGCGAACGCCTTCGACGAGGTGCTGGCCGCCGCCACCGACTGCGATCTGCTGGTGATCGTCGGCGCGACCGGCGGCGGCGCGGCCGATCAGCTCCGTTCGGCCCTGGATCGCAGCGCGGACGCCACCGTCCTGCTGCGCCGTCTGCGCCTGCGGCCCGGCGGTTCCACCGTGGCCGCTCAATTGGCCACCGGCACAGTCGTTCTGGGCCTGCCCGGCAACCCCTTCGCCGCGGTCGCGACGCTGCTGGCCCTGATCGGCGCGACGGTGGAGGGACTGCTCGGCGCGACCCCCGTCCACCGCATCCTGGGTCCGCTGGTCAATGCCGGCGAGCTGACCGCGCCGGTGGCCCGCATCGTCCCGGCCCGCGCCCTGCCCGACGGCGGCTTCCGCGGTGACCGGAGTCTGCGCACGGCGCACCTGGCGGATCTGCTCGGCCGTGACGGGGTGATCGTCGTCCCGCCCGACGCCGTGGACGGCGCGCTCGCGGAATTCATTCCCCTGCGCGGCTGAGGTTGCGCGCAAAGGGGTTTGCGGTGTCCGCGCCCCATCCGAATGTCGCCGAATGTCCGCGCCTCACCCGAAACGGGTGAGATCGTCAACCGGGCAGTCCGAGAATGGTGAGCAGCTGGCCGGGGTAGGCCGCACCGTCCAGTCCTCCGGTCTGGGCGTAAATCCGGCGCCGCCGCCCCGTCACGGGATTGCGCAGGTGCAGGGTCCACACATGCGGCGCGAACTCCACCCCGCCGTCCGACCAGGCCTGCCGGAATTTCGGGAATTCCCCGAGTTCGCGAATGAGATCGGCGAAACCCTCGGTATTGCCCGAGCGCCCGATCAATCCGCGCATCCAGGCCGCGACCCGGCGGGCATCGTGTTCCCAGTTCACCATGACCCGGGTGGCCAGCTCGTTGCCGAAGAACCAGCGCAACATGTTGCCGTCCTCCCGCACACCCGGGAAGGTGTCGTCCCAGCCGTCGTTGTTGGCCAGCACATTGGCCTGAATGTCGAGCAGGGCGGCCGGATTCGGGCTGTGCAACTCCAGGGCCCGGGTCATCTCCGGCGTGATGGCCGCGCGCAGTTCCGCCACGCTGGACAGTTCCGCCGCTCCCAGGCCCGCGAGGTCGGTGAGCTGGCGGCGGTCCGCGGTCGAGAGCGGTTCCAGCCGGTCCAGGTAACGGGTGAGCGCCTCGACCACCTCGCGGGTCGGGTTGCCGCGGTCGCCCTTCTCCAAATGCGTTATGTAACTTGCGCTTACACCTGCGTTGAATGCCAGACGTTCGCGGGAAGCGCCGCGATTGCCGCGCAGGCGCCGGAGCAGGTTTCCGAAGGTGGGTGCTTCGATTTCCCGGAAATCCTGTCCGCATACCGCTCTCGCGCCCACCTGGTGCCTCCTTAGCGGAATCCCGTCGGCCCCACCGGCCTCCCCGTGGAGGCACCGCCGAGATCTCCTTCAGCAGGGATACTCACACAGATCGAGATACGAATCGTCGCGCAGCGCAAATCCAATCAGTATCACCGGATAATCCTATTGGTATATGTCCCCGCGCATCCGTGGACAGCCGCTCCGAATCCGGCTCTTCAAATTATCCTCACGCCCCCAGCGCCAGCGGCTGTGACGCCGCGGAGTTTTCCCCGCGGCGCGCCCGCACCGGATCGGGGGCCGGTACGGCGTCGATCAGGCGGCGCGTGTACTCCTCGCGCGGCTTCCGGAATACCGCTGTGACCGGGCCTGTTTCGACAATACCGCCACCGCGCAGCACCGGTTACCTGCTCTACGTCGAGAACGGCCGCCTGATCTTCGGCTACAACGCCTACGGGCGTTACACCACGGTCGATGCGGGCGAAATCCCCTCCGGCAGCCGCCTTTTCACCGTCTCGGCAACGGTCGCACCCCACCTGCGCTGGGACTTCGGCCTGGGCATAGACGGCGTCCGCGCCGCCGCCCTCCCGAATCAGGTGCAGCTGGTCGGCATGTCACCCTGGACCGGCATCTCCGTCGGCCTCGACGCCCGCGGCCCGGTCTCCTGGGACCTCCGTGACCGCCGCGGCGTCTTCCGCTACACCGGCGACCTCCGCTCGGTGACCTATCGGCCCGGGGCCGTCGGGGTGTCCGAGGAGACGCGGCAAGCGCTGGACTCCGAGGCCGAATTGATCGCCCAGTAGACGCCGGGTATCGCTACGGCCGCAGGCTCCGCGGGAGGTGACCTGAAGCACCCATAGCGATCTTTCGGCTATCTGCACATGTTTAAACAAATGTTAAGTAAGCGCGAAGCAGTCGTTTCTGAACCATCACTGCGACCCGTTCCAACGCCGCTCCCGATAGCATGTTTCGTGGGTGAATACCGCGTTTTCCCAGGTCGGCGCGAAACGGCCGGGGCGTGACCGCAACCCCG
The DNA here is from genome assembly GCF_007990715.1 of Nocardia seriolae NBRC 15557. Classification (GTDB taxonomy): domain Bacteria; phylum Actinomycetota; class Actinomycetes; order Mycobacteriales; family Mycobacteriaceae; genus Nocardia; species Nocardia seriolae. The sequence continues at coordinate 20,128 of NZ_BJWY01000091.1, forward strand.
TGGTGACCGGAAGATTTCTTGGATCTCACAGCTCACAAACCTCTTCCGAGTGATGTGAGCGAACCGTTTTGATGCCTCCCCCAACCTCCTTACAGTCGAGCCAGCAGCCCGGTATTCCAGCTCGAAGGGGGCGTCAATGGCTAACACGCAGAACGGACACTCGTCCGCCGATGCGCTGCTTCGACTGGGGAAGTACTTCAACCGCGGCGAGGTGTCCGGCGACCTGCGCACCCTGCACCAGGTGGGTGGGCGCGAGGCCGACGAGTTCTATCGCGAGCGGTGGTCGCACGACAAGGTGGTGCGGTCCACGCACGGCGTGAACTGCACGGGCTCGTGCTCGTGGAAGATCTACGTGTCCGACGACGTGATCACCTGGGAGTCGCAGCAGACCGACTACCCGAGCGTGGGCGCGGACAAGCCGGAGTACGAGCCGCGCGGCTGCCCGCGTGGCGCATCGTTCAGCTGGTACACCTACTCCCCCGCGCGCATCCGCTACCCGTACGTGCGCGGCACGCTGCTGGAGCTGTACCGCGAGGCCAAGACCCGGCTCAAGGATCCGGTGCTGGCGTGGGAGTCCATCGTCGAGGACGCGGACAAGGCGAAGGCGTACAAGTCCGCGCGCGGTAAGGGCGGATTCGTGCGCGCCGAGTGGTGGGAAGCCGCCGAGATCGCCGCCGCCGCACACGTTTACACGATCAAGCGCTACGGGCCCGACCGCGTCGCGGGGTTCTCGCCGATTCCGGCCATGTCCATGGTCTCCCATGCCGTCGGGGCCCGCTTCATCTCGCTGATCGGCGGCTCGATGCTGTCGTTCTACGACTGGTACGCCGACCTGCCGGTGGCTTCCCCGCAGGTGTTCGGCGACCAGACCGACGTCCCGGAGTCCGCGGACTGGTTCGACGCCGGATACCTGATCATGTGGGGCTCCAACGTCCCGGTGACCCGGACCCCGGACGCGCACTACATGACCGAGGCCCGCTACCGCGGCCAGAAGGTCGTCGTGGTCTCCCCCGACTACGCCGACAACACCAAGTTCGCCGACGAATGGGTGCCCGCACGGCCGGGCACCGATGCCGCGCTGGCCATGGCCATGGGGCACGTGGTGCTGCGAGAGTTCTTCGTGGAGAAGCAGACTCCGTACTTCACCGACTACGTCAAGCGCTACACCGACCTGCCCTACCTGATCACCCTCGAGGACAAGGACGGCGTCGCGGTCCCGGGCAAGTTCCTCACCGCCGCCGACCTCGGCCACACCGGCGAGGGCGCGGCGCACCAGACCGTCCTGCTCGATGCCGACTGCAATCCTCAGGTGCCCAACGGTTCCCTGGGGCACCGCTTCACCGAAGCGGGCAAGGGCCACTGGAACCTCGAACTCGGGGATGTCGATCCCCTGCTGACTCTGCACGGCCGCACCGATGATGCTGCGGCCGTACAGTTCCCCCGCTTCGACGGGCCGGGTGGGTCTGGGGGCCGCAGTGCAGCGGTTCTCACCCGCGGCGTGCCGACCACCGTCATCGCGGGACGACGGGTGACGACGGTGTTCGATCTCCTGCTGGCACAGTACGGCGTGGCCCGTCCCGGCCTGCCCGGCAGCTGGCCGACGGGCTATGACGATGCGAGTGAGCCGTACACGCCCGCCTGGCAGGAATCGATCACCGGCGTCCCCGCCGCACAGGCCGAACGCATCGGCCGCGAATTCGCCGACAATGCCGAGCGTTCCAAGGGCCGGTCCATGATTCTGATGGGCGCGGGCACCAACCACTGGTTCCACTCCGATCAGATCTACCGCAGCTTCTTCACCCTCACCCTGCTCACCGGCTGCCAGGGCGTCAACGGCGGCGGCTGGGCCCACTACGTCGGCCAGGAGAAGTGCCGCCCCGTGACCGGCTGGGCCACCCTGGCTTTCGCCTCCGACTGGCAGCGGCCGCCCCGCCAGATGCAGGGCACCGTGTTCTGGTACCTGGCCAACGACCAGTGGCGCTACGACCCGTTCACCAGCGAATCGTTCGCCTCACCGCTGGGCAACGGCAGCTTCGCCGGGCGCACGGCCGCCGACAATATCGCCCTCGCTTCGCGTTTGGGCTGGATGCCGTCCTACCCGACGCTCAACCGCAACCCCCTGGATCTGGTCGACGAGGCCGAGCAGGCGGGCAAGACCGCGCCGGAATACGTTGTGGACGGCCTGAAGTCGGGCGATCTGCGCTTCGCCTGCGAGGACCCCGACGCCCCGGAGAACTTCCCGCGCGTGCTCACCGTGTGGCGGGCCAACCTGCTCGGCTCCTCCGGCAAGGGCAACGAGTACTTCCACAAGCACCTGCTCGGCGCGGACTCCAACCTGCAGACCGGCCAGGCCACCGGGGTGCGGCCGCAGGAGCTGGAATGGCGGGACGAGGCCGCGACCGGCAAGCTGGATCTGCTGCTGTCGCTGGACTTCCGCATGACCTCCACGACGCTGTTCTCCGACATCGTGTTCCCGGCCGCCACCTGGTACGAGAAGCACGACCTGTCCTCGACCGACATGCACCCGTTCGCGCACGCCTTCTCCCCGGCCATCTCCCCACCGTGGGAGGCCAAGACCGACTTCGACGCCTTCCACCGCATCGCGCGCGGCTTCTCCTGGCTGGCCGAGAAGCACCTGGGCGTGCGCAAGGACCTGGTCGCGGTGCCGTTGCAGCACGACAGCGCCGACGCCATGGCCCAGGCCGGTGGCCGGGTACTGGATTGGAAGCACGGCGAGTGCGAGCCCGTTCCGGGCGTCACCATGCCGAAACTCGTCGTCGTCGAACGTGATTACCCGAAGGTCGCCGAGAAGATGGCGGCGCTCGGACCACTGGTCGAGACACTGGGCCTGACCACCAAGGGCGTCACCACGCTGCCCGACGCCGAGGTGGACTATCTGCGCGGCGTCAATGGCGCCGTGGCTTCCGGTGTCGCGCAAGGTCGTCCGTCGCTGGCCAAGGACACGCACGCGGCCGAGGCCATCCTGGCCCTGTCCGGCACCACCAACGGCCGGCTCGCGGTGGAAGGGTTCCATGCGCTGGAACGGCGTACCGGGACCGAGCTGGCCGATCTGGCCGCCGAGCACGAGGGCAAGCGCATCACCTTCGCCGACACGCAGGCCCGGCCCGTTCCGGTGATCACCTCACCGGAATGGTCCGGCAGCGAAACCGGCGGGCGGCGGTATTCGCCGTTCACCATCAATGTCGAACGCAAGAAGCCCTGGCATACGCTGACCGGGCGGCAGCACTTCTACCTCGATCACGACTGGATGATCGAACTGGGCGAGCAGCTGCCGATCTACCGGCCGCCGCTGGACATGTCGGCGCTGTTCGCCGAGCCCGGCATCGGGAATGTGGGCGAGAACGGCGTCACCGTGCGGTATCTGACCCCACACTCGAAGTGGTCCATCCACTCGGCCTACCAGGACAACCTGCACATGCTCACGCTTTCCCGGGGCGGGCAGGCGATCTGGATGTCGGACAAGGACGCCGCGAAAATCGGTGTGGCCGACAATGACTGGATCGAGGCGATCAACCGCAACGGCATCGTGGTGGCGCGCGCGATCGTGTCGCACCGCATGCCCGAGGGCACGGTGTTCATGTACCACGCCCAGGACCGCGCGGTGAACGTGCCGCGCATCGAAGGCACCCCGGATGTGAAGCAGGGCAAGGGCAAGCGCGGCGGTATCCACAATGCGCTGACCCGCATCATGATCAAGCCCTCGCATCTCATCGGCGGCTACGCGCAGCAGTCCTTCGCCCTGAACTACCACGGTCCCACCGGAAATCAGCGCGATGAGGTCACGACCATTCGCAAGCGCTCGCAGGAAGTTGAGTACTGATCATGCGTGTTATGGCGCAACTGGCCATGGTCATGAACCTGGACAAGTGCATCGGCTGCCACACCTGCAGTGTCACCTGCAAGCAGGCCTGGACCAATCGCTCGGGCACCGAGTACGTGTGGTTCAACAATGTGGAAACCCGTCCGGGACAGGGATATCCGCGCCGCTACGAGGACCAGGAGAAGTGGAAGGGCGGGTGGACCCTCGACAAGAAGGGCCGTCTGACCCTGAAGTCCGGGTCGCGCATGAAGCGGCTGCTCAATATCTTCGCCAATCCGGATCTGCCCACGGTGTCGGACTACTACGACCCGTGGAGCTACGACTACGACACGCTGCTGTCGGCACCGCAGATGGACACCACCCCGGTGGCCAAGCCCAAGTCGCTGATCACCGGTGAGGACACCAAGGTCACCTGGGGCGCGAACTGGGACGACTCGCTGGGGTCGGGACCCGAGCAGGTGGGCAAGGACCCGTTGCTGGCCAAGCTCTCCGAGCAGGTCAAGCTCGAGTTCGAAGAGACCTTCATGTTCTACCTGCCGCGCATCTGCGAACACTGCCTCAATCCCTCGTGCGCGGCGTCGTGCCCGTCGGGTGCGATCTACAAGCGCGCCGAGGACGGCATCGTGCTGGTGGATCAGGACAAGTGCCGCGGCTGGCGGCAGTGCGTGACCGGGTGCCCGTACAAGAAGATCTACTTCAACCACAAGACGGGCAAGGCGGAGAAATGCACGTTCTGCTACCCGCGCGTGGAGGTCGGCATTCCGACCGTGTGCTCGGAGACCTGTGTCGGGCGGCTGCGCTACATCGGCGTCATGCTCTACGACGCCGACAAGGTGCTCGAGGCCGCCTCGGTCACCGATGACAAGGACCTGTACCCGTCGCAGCTCGGGGTGTTCCTCAACCCGCACGACGAGCGCGTGATCAAGGCGGCCGAAGAGGCCGGGATCTCCCCGGAATGGATTGCCGCCGCGCAGGATTCGCCGGTCTACAAGCTGATCGTGGACTATCAGATCGCGCTGCCGCTGCATCCGGAATACCGGACCATGCCCATGGTCTGGTACGTGCCGCCGCTGTCGCCGGTGGTGGACACCCTCACCCAGACCGGGCACGACGGAGAGAACCACAACAATCTCTTCGGCGCGATCGACGCGCTGCGTATTCCCTTGGAGTACCTGGCCGAACTGTTCACCGCCGGTGAGATCGGCCCGGTGCGAGCGTCTTTGCAGCGGCTGGCGGGCATGCGCTCGTTCATGCGCTCGATCAATCCCGGCCAGGAGCCCGACCTGTCCATCCCGGACGCGGTCGGCCTCGAGCCCGAGGAGATCGAGGCCATGTACCGGCTGCTCGCCATCGCCAAGTACGAGCACCGCTACGTCATCCCCTCCGGCGCGACTCCCCGTGCCCACGAACTGGATTCGCTGGCCACCGGCTGCTCCCTGGACACCGACGGCGGACCGGGCATGACGGCCTTCGACTACATGGCCGAGAAGTTCCACCTCACCGATACCAACGGTGCCGCGCCCGAACAGAAGTCCAACCGGGTCAACCTGTTGAACTGGGACGGCAAGAGCACCGCCGGACTGGTGCCCACTTCCACCAACGGCAACGGCGCCGCTGGCAATGGCAACGGAGCCAACGGGAATGGGCACCAGCCCGAACCGGCCGGAGATCCGGCGGCGGAACCCGAGACCACGGGGGTGTCGCGATGAGCCTGCTGAAACTGCGGCGGCGGCCCGAACCCGCCGTCGCCCTGAGCGAACGCGACCGCCGCCTGGTGTGGCGGCTCGGGGCGCTGCTGCTCGACTACCCGGGTGCGCAGCTGCTGGCCATGCTCGACGAACTCGACTCCGCCGCAAGCGAATTGCCGGATTCGGTGCGACCGCTGCTGGCCGGGTTCCTCACCCACCTGCGCACCGGCGATCCGATCGCGCTCGCCCAGGAATACGTCGAGACCTTCGATATGCGCCGCCGGGCCAGCCTGCATCTGACCTTCTACGCCTACGGCGACACCCGTAAGCGCGGTATGGCGCTGCTGCGGTTCAAGCACGCCTACCGCCACGCCGGGGTCGAGCTCGGCGACGAGGAACTGCCCGACCATCTGCCCGTGCTGCTCGAATTCGCCGCCACCGTCGACCCGATCGGCGGCGAACGACTGCTGGGCGAACACGTCCCGGTGCTGGAACTGCTGCGGTTGTCGCTTTCCGACAGCGGATCTCCCTACGCCGGGGTGCTGGCGTCGGTGGTGGCGACCCTGCCACCGGTCACCACCGCCGACCGCCGGCGCATCGCCGAACTCGCGGCACAGGGGCCGCCCGAGGAGGAGGTCGGGCTCGACCCCTTCGCCATGGACCCGCTCGCCTTCACCGGACAGGAGGCCCGCCGATGAGCGCCGCACTCTGGCTGATGCTGCCCTACATCGCCTTCACCTCGTTCGCGCTGGGCCACCTGTGGCGCTATCGCACCGACCAATTCGGCTGGACCACAAGGTCTTCGCAGATCTACGAATCGAGGCTGCTGCGGCTGGGCAGCCCGCTGTTCCACTTCGGCATGTTGGGAGTGATCGGCGGGCACGTGCTGGGCGTGCTGATCCCGCAGTCCTGGACCGACGCCGTCGGCATTTCCGAGCACCTCTACCACGTGGTCGCGGTGTCGGCGGGATCGGTTGCGGGCGTGGCGGTCATCGCCGGAATCGGCATCCTGATCTTCCGCCGCATCAAGTTCACCGCCGTCCGGCAGGCCACCACCACCAATGACAAGGTGATGTACGTGCTGCTGGCCGCGGCGCTGATCACCGGGCTGCTCAATACCGTCGGCAGCAACCTGCTGTGGGGCACCTACAACTACCGCGAAACCGTCTCCCCCTGGTTCCGCAGCCTGTTCACCCTGCACCCGCAGCCCGATCTCATGGTCGGCACCCCCTGGACGTTCCAGGCGCACGGCCTGATCGTGTTGTCCCTCATCGCTTTCTGGCCCTACACCCGCCTGGTGCACATGTTCTCGGCACCCGTCGGCTATCTCGTGCGGCCCTATGTCGTCTACCGCGCCAAGCCGAACAAGTCCGCCGACAAGACCCGCTACGCCCGCGCCTGGGAGACCCCGGCCATCCCCCGCCGCTAGTACGCTATCGGCTCGGCACGGCCGGTGTGGTCGAGTATTCGATGACTTCCCGGGTGTAGGGCGCGGGCTGATCCCCCGCGGCCCGCAGCAGGTCCTCGACGGCGTCGTCGAGCCGCGCTCCGGGCCCCTGCTCGGCCAGCAGTACCACCACGGCTTCCCGGGCCGTCACCGTCGGATTCGGCTGGGCCAGTAGCTCTTCGAGGTAGGCGTCCGGTTCCAGCAGGCGCAGGGCGCGGCGGGCGCAGGCGTGGACGCGACGGGGCAGTTCGGCGCGGATCGCGTCGATGTCCCCGGGCACGACGTGCCCGGGCTGGTCCGGGTCCAGGCGAATCGACCACAGCCGGGCCGGGTCCTCCGGCAGCCCGTCGCCCTCCAGCAGGCCGGGCCCGCTCGCGGATTCCAGCGGCACCGGCGACAGGCCCAGTCGATCGTTGCGCCAGTTGCGGAACTCCCACCATGCCATCGGGGTGGCACTCGACCCGAGTCCGAAGCTCAGCACCTGCTGTCCGCCGGTGAAGGTCCGGAAGGTGCGGGTGCGCGCCACCGTCGCCACCCCGTCCGGCAGCACTCGCACCCAGCTGGGATCGGCTCCGTCAAAACCGTACGGCTGCAGCAGTTTTTCCGTGTCGCGCATCAGCCGGCGCAACGCCGATTCCGGTTTGACCATCCCCGCAGATTAGCGGCGGGAACCGACAGGATCCCGCACCTCGCCATCCGCCCAGCACGCGGCGCGTCGCCCAGGGACGCGCCGCAGCCGGAGGCGGTCAGCGGCGCTTGGAGCGGGCGAAGTTGCGCATGATCGGGAGATCGACCCAGTGGTAGAGGGCAGCGGCGAGCACGGTCGAGACCACCAGGCTCAGCAGGGAGAAGCCCGCCCAGCCGAGGATGCCGAATTCCTTGCCGCCGATGAGTTTCCGGGTGATCAGCACCATGACCGGGAACTGAATCAGGTAGAACGCGAAGGAGACATTGCCCAGCCAGACCGTGATCGGGTGGGAGTTGACGCCGCGGATGCCCGCCAGGTCGCGGGTCGCCATGGTGGCCACCACCGCGGTCATCGGGGCCAGCAGCAGCACCGACATCTTGTAGTTCACCGGCACCACCCAGGTCGCCGCGTACGCGACGGTCAGGGCCAACAGCGGCCACACCATATTCGTATTGCGCCAACGGCCTTCGATCACCGCGCGGGCGGCCAGCACGCCCAGGAAGAACTCCGGCAGCCGCGACAGCGGGAAGGTGTAGCTGAGCCAATACGACAGGGACACCGGGATATTCGGCTGCCGGAACCACGCCGGGGAGGCGTGCAGCTCGTAGTAGGGCGACGTGTTGCCCGGAACCAGCCGGGGCGCAAAGGCATTCGCGATGCCCTTGGGGCCGTCGACCCACAGGAAGTAGGAGGTGTGCAGCGCGACGATGCCCAGGAACAGCATGCCCATGGCCAGCAGCAGGCGGCGGGTCGGGACGCGCATGACCAGCGGCAGCAGCAGCGGGAAGCTGCCGTAGAACAGGACTTCCGCGGCCAGCGACCAGGACGGGACGTTCAGGCCGCCGACCGTGGTCCACTTCGGCACCCAGGTGTGCACCAGCAGCAGGTTCGGCACCCACACCACCGCGCGGTGCAGCGGCACGCTCGCCACCACGATGAACGCGGCCGCGGCCAGCAGATGCGTCGGATAGATCTTCAGAACGCGTCGCCGGTAGAAGGCGGTCTTGGTCATGCCCGGCTTGAACGACCAGTAGATGATGAAGCCCGACAGCACGAAGAAGAACGTCACGCCCGCCGCGCCCAGCTGCATGGGCACCCACTCGTGGATGTGGCGGAACAGCTCCGACTTCTGGAACGGGTAGACCGGCAGGAACACCAGGGCGTGCAGCACGAATACCGCGAAGGCCGCCCACCAGCGGGCACCGGTCAGCGAGGGCAGCGCGGGCCGGGCCACCGCCGCGGCGGCGATCGCGGGTTCGGCGGTCCGGCGCGGGGTTTCGGGCCGGACCACCGCGGCGGGCTGGGCCGGTTCGGTCAGCTGGGCGCCGAACGACTCCGCCGCGTGCGCGGGGTTCATGACTTCGGGTGGGCGGGTCATCGTGCGTACCTCTCGTACAGTGCGTTGGCGATCACGGCGTCGCCCTCGGGAGCCGGGTGGAACGGCAGACCGTCGACCTTGATCAGCGGATCGAAGATGCCGTTGACCCACTGCTGCGGGGTGCACAGGCCGTGCCCGGCGGTCAGCGCGCGGGAGTCCAGGAACTCCACCTGCGTCTGCGCGGCGGCCTCGCGTTCGGCCTGGTCCATTCGGTTGAAGTACTCGACCACGGTGCGGCCCTTGGGCTGTTCGAGCGCCAGGCCCAGGATGTCGAAGCAGATGGCGTGCTGCTCGGACCCGAACAGCTCCGGATAGCCGACGACCACGATGCGCGCGGCGGGCGCGTAGTAGCGGACGTAGGTCACCACCTTGCTGATGCGTGCCGCGTACTCGGCGCCGGTGATGTTGCGCGGGTCGATCATTCGGCCCTCGGCCACCGCGTCGGGACCGCAGCCCCCGGCGATCTCGTAGAAGCAGCCCGCGGCGGAACTCCACGGGGATTGATCGGCCCCGCCCCAGCGGTCGTTGAATCCGAATTGCAGCGTCACCAGTTCGGTGCGCGGCCCGAACGCGCCCGCCTTGGCGGCATTGGAGGCCTGCACGCTCAGCGTGTAGCCGTCGCCGCCCTCGATGGCCGCGCCGGGGCAGGACTGGTTCCAGACCTGATCGGTGCCGTCCAGGCCCATCAGCGTGGACAGCTGGGCGGGCCAGGCGGTGTCGCCGTGGTCGCATCGCTTCTCGCTGGAGAACGGGGACCAGCCGTTCGCGGTGAACGAATCACCGAGGATGACAAGCTGTTTGCCGTCCGGGGCGGGGCTGTTGCCTGCCCCGGACGAATCGGCTTGTGCGCCCGCGGTTCCCGTCATGACCGCTGCGATGGCCATGACCGCGGCGCACAACGCTGCTGCTTCGGTCCGAGCAGCTACCGATGCGCCTGGGATACGGAACTTCATTGAACCCTCGAATCGCAAAGTGAACATTAACTTTTCAGTTTTGCGCGCGGAGTTTGTGCTGAGCCGCGAGGCCGCGGCGGTCGATCAGTGTCCGTAGCGGTCGTAGATCGCGTTCGCGACCACGGCATCGCCCTGGGACGCCGGATGGAAGGGCAGGCCGTCCAGATCGGCACGGGGATCGGCGATTCCGTTCAACCACGGCTGCGACGAGCAGAGGCCGTGCCCGGCGGTGAGCGCGCGGGCGTCGAGGAAATCGATGCCCAGCAGCTGGGCCGCTTCGCGCTGCGCCACGTCGATCCGGTCGAGGTACTCCACCACCGCGCGGCCCCGCGGATTGATGAAGGGCGCGACCCCGAGGACGCTGAGGCAGACGGTGCTGCTGCCGGGGGTGAAAAGCTCCGGGTATCCGACGAATACGATGCGCGCGTTGGGCGCGTAGTACTTGATGTAGGTGACCGCGTTGCTCATGCGCTTGGCCATCAGCGCACCGGAGACACCGTTGAAGTCGGGTATCCGGCCCTCGTCGACCGCCTCCGGATCACAGCCGAGGGCGAGGTTGAACACGCAGGGCCGCAAGGAATTCCACAGGGTCTGATCCGACTTTCCCCACTTGTCGTTCATCCCGAACTGCAGCGTCACCAGCTTGGTGTTCGGACCGAACGCGCCTTCCCGGTCGGCCCGCTGCGCCTGCTGGGCCATGGTCCAGCCCGGCCCGCTGTCGATCGACGCGCCCGGGCACGACGGGTCCGACACCCGATCGGTCCCGTGCACGCCCATCAGCTTGCTCAGCTGCACCGGCCAGGCGGTGGGCCCGTGCCGGTTGCAGTCGTCCTTGCCCTCGCAAGTGGTCCCAGTCGTTCGCGGAGAACGAATCGCCCAGCACCACCAGCTCTTTGCCCGCGGGGGCCGGATCGGCCCCCGCACCGCCCGCGGCGGTCACCGCGCCCGCGGCGGTCACCGTCGCCGCGAGCGCCATCGCGGTGGCATAACGCCACCGCCCACCATTGCCCAGCACCGGAGCGTCCAGCCCGCTCAGTACCCGGCGCGGGGTTCGAAGCCGGGCGCGTCCAGGGTCGGCGGCGCGGGCTTGGGCGCCTGCTGCTGGGTCTGCGGCGCGGGCTTGGGCGCGGCCGGCTGCGGAGCGGACTGCACAGGCTCGGGCGCGGCAGGTTGCGGCGCGGCGGGTTCGGTGGCCGCGGGCTGCGGCGCGGGTGCTTCGGTGGTGGGGGCGGGTGCGGCGGAAGTCGGCGCGGGCGCGGCGGTCGAACTCGCGACCGCCGAGGTGGCGACCGTGCTGCTGGCGCCGCCCGTGGACCCCTCGGACGCCTTGTCGGTGCCGCACCCGGTGGCCCCCGCGAGCAGCAATGCGCCGCCGATCACAGCCGCCGCGGCACGCGCGGCGAAAACCCCTGGTGTAGCAAACTTCATGAATACCTCGCATCTGAACTGAAGTGACGACTGTTCACTTCAGCGGAGAGTGTATTCAACCGACTCTCCGCAGCCACACCGAATCGGAAAAATGCCCCGAATCCCGAGGGCAGCGAAAACCGTTCGCCCTGTTCAGACCCTATCGTCCCGATACGGCCGGTTCCACCCGCAGCTCGATGACCGGGCCCGGCGCACCCGCGATTCCACACTGTGGACCCACGTTTGACCAGTTTGTTGGGGGTTTCGTATCTTTAACTGATCGGCGACTCGTGGAATCCGGTGAGAATCCGGGACGGTCGCGCCACTGTGATCACCCGCGGGTGTGAGTCAGACCCCGGGCCGCCGAAATGTCATATCGGCCGAGGGGGCGCGCAATCCCCTCTCACCCTAGTACT
>NZ_BJWY01000092.1 GCF_007990715.1 Nocardia seriolae NBRC 15557
GAAACTTCGCTAATCCCACAATCCCCAAGGGCAACTCAGCACATTGCCCGCAACATAGCCGAAGGGCGGCTCCCGCACCGGGGGAACCGCCCTTCGTCCTGCCTTGCCCTACTGCGGCTTACGCCGGTTTCGGGGCTGCCACACCACCAGAGCCGTGCTGGGCTGAGGGGTCAGGTGGGCGGGCCGATAGCCGGCCCGCAGCCTTTCCGCCTCGGCGGTCAGCTCGCTCACCCGGTGCTGCAGCGCCTCCACCTGGTTGGTGAGTTCGATGATCCGTTTGATGCCGGCCAGGTTGACGCCCTCGTCCTGGGACAGGCGCTGCACCTCGCGGAGCAGTTCCACATCACGGTCGGAGTAGCGCCGGCCGCCGCCCGAAGTGCGTTGCGGCGAAACCAGACCCAGCCGGTCATAGGTGCGCAGCGTCTGGGCGTGCATGCCCGCCAGCTGCGCGGCCACCGAGATCAGGAAGTACTGGGCCTCGGTCTTCTTCGGATCGGAACTCATGACGCACCTGCCCATCCCGCGCGTGGATCGAACCCGCTGGTCTTCTCCGCCTCCGCGTAGCGCCGCAGCGCCTCGGTGGCATTGTCGTCCAGCTTCTGCGGTACCGCGACCTTCACGGTGACCAGCAGGTCACCGGCGCCGCCGTCGCGCTTGGGCACACCGCGCCCGCGCACCCGCAGGGTCCGGCCGTCGGCGGTGCCCGGTGGCACTTTGACGCCCACGCGGCCGTCCAGGGTGGGCACGGAAACCGTTGTGCCCAAAACCAGTTCGGCGTACGAGACCGGCAGCACCAGGGTCAGGTCGTCGCCATTGCGGCCGAAGACCTTGTCCTGGCTGACGTGCACGGTCACGTACAGGTCGCCCGGCGGCGCGCCGCGCAGGCCCGCCTCGCCCTGGCCCGCCAGCCGGATACGCTGCCCGTCGCGCACGCCCGGGGGAATGCGCACGGTGATGGTGCGGGTCCGGTTCTGGATGCCCGAGCCGCGGCAGTCGACGCACGGGTCGTCGATGATCGACCCGGTGCCCCGGCAGTCCTCGCACGGCTCGCTGAAGCCGAACGCGCCCTGATTGCGGCTGACCACACCGGTGCCGTTGCAGTGCGGGCACACTCGCGGACTGGTGCCCGGCTTGGCGCCGCTGCCGTGGCAGGTGGTGCAGGCGGCCGGGCTGGTCATGCGCAGCGGGACGGTCACGCCCTGGGCGGCCTCGCGGAAGCCGAGGGTCGTCTCGGTCTCCACGTCCGAACCGCGCCGGGGACGCGAAGAGGTCCGCGTGCCACCGCGATTGAACAGTCCGCCCAGCAGGTCGCCCAGGCCACCGTCGGCCGAGCCCGCGGCTCCGGCGCCGAAGATGTCGCCCAGGTTGAAATCGCCGGAGAAGCCGCCGCCGGGCTGGCCGTAGCCCGCGCCGGGGGTGAACCCGCCGCGGCCGAAACCGCCGCCCGCGAACAGCTTCCGGGCCTCGTCGTACTCCTTGCGCTTCTCCGGATCCGACAGCACGGCATTCGCCTCGCTGACGGCCTTGAACCGCTCCTCGGCCTGCGCGTCACCCGGGTTCTTGTCCGGGTGCAGGTCGCGGGCCAGCTTGCGGTAGGCCTTCTTGATCTCGTCCTGGGTGGCGCTGGAGGTGACACCCAGATCCTTGTAGAAGTCCTTTTCCAGCCACTCCCGATTCACCGGGCATCCCCTCCTTTCCGTGTGGGCGTCGGTTCCCCGAACGCGGTTGGGTCGTTAATCAGTGCCAGCGGCATCGGTGCCAGCGTTCGTCGTATCCGGCTGCGCGGCAGCCAGATCCGCCACACCGTCGGTGACGCCGACGAGCGCGTGACGCAGGACCCGATCGCCGAAGCGGTAGCCCTTGCGCATCACCATGCCGAGCACCGGGTCCGCGCCGCTGCCCTCGTGCTGCACGGCCTCGTGCAGGGTCGGGTCGAAAGGCTCACCCTCCGAACCGAATTCCTCGAGGCCCTGCTTCTGCAGGGCGGTGACGAGCTTGTCCGCCACCGACTTGAGCGGCCCGTTGTCCAGATCGCCGTGGGCGCGGGCGCGATCCAGATCGTCGAGCACGGGCAGCAGTTCGCTGACCACCGCGGCCTTGGCGGTGTCGGTGGCGGCCTTGCGGTCGCGCTCGACGCGGCGGCGGTAGTTGGCGTACTCCGCGGTCAGCCGCTGGAGATCGGATGTGCGCTCGGCCAATTCGGCCGTGATCGCGTCGGCGAGTGCGTCCTCGCTGATTTCGGGAGCCCCCTCGGCCCCGAGGGCCGCGGCGGAGTCCTCCACCGCGGCCTCGAAGACCTCACCCGTCAGGTTGTCCGGGTTCTGGTTCGTCACTTCTTCTCAGGCTCCTCGACGACCTCGGCGTCCACCACGGTGTCATCGGACTGCGGCGCCGCAGCACCGTTGCCCTGGGCGGCCTGATCCGCGGCCGAGGCCTCGTAGATGGCCTGGCCCAGCGCCTGCGACTCGGTGGCGAGCTTCTCCACCGCGGTCTTGATGGCCGCGATGTCGGTGCCCTCGAGCGCCTCGTTGGCGTCGGCGATGGCCGCCTCGACCTTGGTCTTGATCTCGGCCGGGACCTTGTCCTCGTTGTCCTTGATGAACTTCTCGGTCTGGTGCACCAGCGACTCGGCCTGGTTGCGGGTCTCCGCCTCCTCGCGCCGCTCCTTGTCCTCGGCGGCGTGCGCCTCGGCGTCGCGGACCATGCGGTCGATCTCCTCCTTGGACAGGCCGGAGCCGTCCTGGATCTTGATCGTGTTCTCCTTGCCGGTGCCCTTGTCCTTGGCCGTCACGTGGACGATGCCGTTGGCGTCGATGTCGAAGGTGACCTCGATCTGCGGCACGCCGCGCGGGGCCGGCGGGATGCCGGTCAGCTCGAAGGATCCGAGCAGCTTGTTGTGCGAGGCGATCTCACGCTCACCCTGGAAGACCTGGATCTGCACGGACGGCTGGTTGTCGTCGGCCGTGGTGAAGGTCTCCGAACGCTTGGTCGGGATCGTGGTGTTGCGCTCGATGAGCTTGGTCATCACGCCGCCCTTGGTCTCGATGCCCAGCGACAGCGGGGTGACATCGAGCAGCAGGACGTCCTTGACCTCACCCTTGAGCACACCGGCCTGCAGGGCGGCGCCGACGGCGACGACCTCGTCCGGGTTCACGCCCTTGTTGGGCTCCTTGCCGCCGGTCAGTTCCTTGACCAGGTCGGACACGGCGGGCATACGGGTCGAACCACCAACGAGCACAACGTGGTCGATGTCGCCGACGGAGATACCGGCGTCCTTGATGACCGACTGGAACGGCTTGCGGGTGCGGTCCAGCAGATCGGAGGTGATCTTCTGGAACTCGGCGCGGGTCAGCTGCTCGTCGAGGAACAGCGGGTTCTTGTCCGCGTCGACCGTGATGTAGGGCAGGTTGATCGAGGTGCTCTGCGAGGAGCTCAGCTCGATCTTCGCCTTCTCGGCGGCCTCGCGCAGACGCTGCATGGCCATCTTGTCCTTGGTCAGGTCGATGCCCGAGGTGCCCCGGAACTTGTCGACCAGCCAGGAGACGATGCGCTCGTCCCAGTCGTCGCCACCGAGGTGGTTGTCACCGGAGGTCGCGCGGACCTCGACGACGCCCTCGCCGATCTCGAGCAGGGACACGTCGAAGGTGCCGCCGCCGAGGTCGAAGACCAGGATGGTCTGTTCCTTGTCGCCCTTGTCCAGGCCGTAGGCCAGCGCGGCCGCGGTCGGCTCGTTGACGATGCGCAGGACGTTCAGGCCCGCGATCTGCCCGGCCTCCTTGGTGGCCTGGCGCTGCGCGTCCTCGAAGTAGGCGGGGACGGTGATGACCGCGTCGGTGATCTCCTCACCGAGGTAGGCCTCGGCGTCGCGCTTCAGCTTCATGAGCGTGCGCGCGGAAATCTCCTGCGGGGTGTACTTCTTGCCGTCGATCTCGACCGACCAGTCCTCGCCCATGTGGCGCTTGACGGACCGAATGGTGCGGTCGACGTTGGTGACGGCCTGGTTCTTCGCGGGCTGACCGACGAGCACCTCGCCGTTCTTCGCGAACGCGACGATCGACGGAGTGGTCCGCGATCCTTCCGAGTTGGCCACGACGACCGGCTCGCCGCCTTCGAGAACGGCGATGACAGAGTTCGTGGTCCCGAGGTCGATACCGACCGCACGAGCCATGGTTGTTCCTCCTGTTTGACGTACCTGAGTGCTGGAAGCACTTCATCTCAGTAACACTGAGCGTGGTCGGCTCAATCCTGCACCCGCTTCGAGCGGTGCGCAACTTTAACTTGAGTCCAACTCGCTCAACCTTGCTGACCTGTGCCAACGGGAGCCGCACGTCAGGTATTCCCCGCGGCAGAAAAAATCTTTTGCCCGATCAGCTGGGCGGGACGATCTCCATCGGCTCGCCCTTGGCCGTGACCACGAAATGGCCGCTCCGGGATCCATCGTCCACGTGGACGGTAACAACGGGGCTACCGTCGCCGCCGCGCGCGATCTCGATGTGGCTGATCCGGCCGTCGGGCACGCCCGCCGAGCGCGGTGCGCCCGCGAACAGCGCCGCGAGCTTCGGGATGTCGAGAGCCGCCAGGTCGAAGATGTCCGTGCCCGGCGAGCGGGGCGTATCGGAATTGTCGTGGAAGGCACCGTCGTAGCGGATGTAAGCGTCACGCGACGAGGCGGGATCCCGACGGCGTTCGATGAGCACGTACTCGGGGTACAGCAGGACCTGATCGGCCTCGGTATCGCCGAAGTGGTCCTGGTAGGCGGCGACGAAACTGGCCAGCCCCGGGCCCGTGGTCGGGTCGGGCAGCTCGGGTTTCGGTGCGGCGGTGCGGGATACGCAGCCCGCGAACGCACCCAGCAGGGCGGCGGCAACCATGATCGCGGCCGCCACCCGCCAGCGCGTGGACGGGCCGCGCCGACTCGGGCGGACCACCGGGGCATTGAACAGATTGCGCGGGATCTGCAGATCCGAGAGCACCGCGTCGAGTTCGCCGAAGGTCTTGGCCGCCATGGCTTTCGCGGTGCGGCCGGCGTGCTCGTCGGCGGTCAGCTCGCCGGATTCGCGGGCGGCGTCGAGCAGGGCGCAGGCGTCCACGCGATCGGAATCGCGGGCCCGCAGTCCGTGTGCATCAGCCATGGTTCGCCTATCCCCCGAACGCCTGGGTCCGGGTGATCCGGCCGTCGAGGGTCGCCTCGAGGTAACCGTTCTCACCGGCCTTGTTGCCCACATAGATTCGGACGATCGGTCCGGTGCCGGAGCCCTCGATACCGAGGTGGCTGACGGTGCCCTGATCCACCTTGGTGAGGGTGGGGGCCTGGGTCAGCAGGGCCGCGATGGCCTGCACGTTCAGGGCCGCCAGATCGGCGGTCGGGGTCTGCGGGGTCCGGGTCTGCGGCTGGTCGCCCAGATCGAAACCGCCGCGGTAGTTGTAGCGGACCTTGCGGTTGGGCTGGACGGCCCGGGTCACCACCGCGTACCCGGGGTAGATCACGGCCTCGTCCACCACGGTGTCGCCGAACTTGGTCCGGTACAGCTCGCGGAAGTACGCGAGGCCGTCGGCCTGCGTGAGTTCGGGGTGGGGCAGCACCAACTCCTTGACGATGCCGAGGTCCACCTTCGGCGGCCCCGCCGGTTCGCTCGCGGGCCGGTCCACAGCCAGGAAGGTGCCCACCGCGACCAGGATGCTGGCGGCCACCACGCCCGCGGTGAACCAGGTTTCGCGCCGCGACGTGGGCGGGACCGGGTCCGGCCGGGCGCCGGCGGGCCGCTGCAGATCGTCGGTGAGATGGGACAGCTCGCCCAGAGTCCTTGCGCCACCGGCGAGTTCGGTGAGGGTGCGATGGTCCTCGGTGCTCAGCTGCCCGTCCGCCAGCCCGGCGTCGAGCAGCGTGCAGGCGGCCTGCCGGTCGCTGTCGCGGGCCCGGGTGCCGGGCGGATATCCGCTGGCGTGCCGTCGCACTCGCGGCCGGGCGGTGGGCGTGAGATCGCCGGTCTTGGTGCTGGGTTGCAGATCCCCGATCAGCCGCTGTAATTCACCCAGCGTCTGCGCTCGCTGCGCCCGTTCGGAGCGCTGGTGGTACTCCTCGGTCCCGAGTTCGCCCTCTTCGTAGGCGGCGTCGAGCAGGGTCCGGGCGTTGACGCGGTCGATATCCCGCGCCCGCAGCCGTCCGGCCGCGGCCGAATCCCCGGCCGATCCGGACGATTGGGAGCTCACGCGGGGATCGTAAACGGATTCCGGTCCGATCGCGCGGCTTCCGGGCCCGATCCGAGCCCGATTCGGGACACGCCCGGGTGCGGGGCGGACGTCCGAAATGCCGGGTATCCCGGTGGCCGCACACGAAGATCGAAATCGCCGATTCCGCTGGTGAGGAGGCTCGATGAAGGCAAGGTTCGGTATTTCGATCCCGCCCGTCGCGGCCGCGCTGCCGGACGTCATCGATATGGCCGTGGCCGCCGACGTCGAGGGTCTGGATCTGGTGGGCATCCAGGATCACCCGTACAACGCGCAGTTCGGGGACACCTTCGCGGTGATCGGGGCGTGTCTGGCGGCGACCGGGCGGGTGAGCCTGTATCCGGGCGTGGCGAATCTGCCGCTGCGCACCCCCGCCATGCTCGCCAAGCAGGCCGCCACCTTCGACCTGCTCAGCGGGGGACGGTTCGAATTGGGTTTGGGGGCAGGGGCTTTCGAGAGCGGCGTGGTCGCCATGGGCGGACCGGCGCGCAAGGGCCGGGCCGCGCTGATGGCCATCGCGGAGGGGATCGCGATCATTCGCGCGGAATGGCGTCCGGGGCAATTGGTTTCGGTGGTCGGTGCCGAGTACACCGTGCAGGGCACCGAGGGCGGGCCCGCGCCCGCGCACGATATCGGCATCTGGCTGGGCGCGATGGGCCCGCACGCGCTGGATCTGATCGGGTCGGCGGCCGACGGATGGGTTGCGCCGCTGCCGAATTGGATGCCGTGGGATCAGTGGGCCGAGGCGAATGCCCGGATCGACGCGGTGGCCCGCTCGGTGGGCCGCGATCCGCGTACCATCACCCGGATGGCGGCCCTGCCCGGCGTGGTGAGCGACCGCCCGCTGCACCCGAATCCCCGTGGCACGGACCCGATTCACGGGTCGCCGGAGGAGTGGGCCGAGATCATTTTCGGCCTGGCCCGCAATGCCGGATTCGACACCTTCATCTACTGGCCGCCCGGATTCGACGTGGACCAGGTGCAGCGGTTCGCCCGTCAGGTGGTGCCGCTGGCGCGAAACCTGCTGGGCGAGGATTGAACTAGGTCTGCGCGGCGGCGCGGGCCTCGACTTCGGCGGGCAGCTCGCTGGGCTGACCGATGCCGGTGAGGACCAGGTCGCGCAGGCTCTCGGTGATGTAGAAGGTCCAGGCGGGCGCGCACTTGTCGTAGCACTCGTAGGCCGGGACCAGGCCGACCTGGGTGAAGCGCAGTTCGGTGCCGGAATCGGTTTCGGTGATGTCGAAACGGATTTCGTTGTTCACCCATTCGGTCTTGTCCTGCACGAAGGACAGCCAGTTGTCCTTGATCAGCCAGACCACGCGGCGGTTGGGCACCACCTCGGTGAGTTCGATATCGCTGCGGTGCACGCCCGGAACCTCGAAGACGAACCTGTCGCCCTGACGCTCGGTGCCACCCGTGATGCCCTGCCCCCACCAGCCGCGCGCATCGAGCACGGCGGCGAAGACCTCGGCGGGGGTGCGGTCGACGGTGATGCTGACGGTGAAGTCCTGATCGGTCATGTCGGATCCCGTTTCTCAGGTGTCATGCAGGTATTTGCCTGCATATTATTCTCCCGACGATAGACCCCTCGTCGGCATCACACAAGGTCAGTCGAGCAGCGGGAACCGGCCCGAACGCAGCAGGCCCGCGATGGCGTCCATCCTGGCCTGCGGCGCGGCGTAGTCCGGGTGCGCGCCGAGGACCGCGGCGGCATCGTGGAGGCGGACCATCTGCCGCTCGGCCTCTTCGACGCCGCGCCCGCCGGGCGTGATCGGATGCTTGGCGAAGGCCGGGCGGCGCGGATCCACCCGCCCCAGCTCGACGGCCTTCTCCACGCGCCGCGAACATCTGCAGAACGCCTCGGGATTTGCCAGCCCACAGGCCGATTGCAGGAAGTTCCCGAGCCGTTTCCTGGCCCGTTCCACGCGTTTGCGATACGCGGCGGGCGTCGCGCCGACGATCCACGCGGCCTCATCCGAACTCACCTCGAAGACATCGGCGAGCACGTAGGCGACGCGCTCGTCGCGGCTCAGGCATTGCAGCATGGCCTGGCTGCAATTCAGGCGCGTCTCATGGGTGAGCAGGGTGGCCTCGGGTCCGCGGTAATCCGCTTCCGCCAGACCGTCTTTCAGGTCCTCGCGGTATTCGTCGAGGCTGAGTCGCCGGGCTTCCTGCGGCGTCTGACGCTTCAGATTCAGCAGGTAGTTGACGCCGATCCGATAGGCCCAGGTGGTCAGCCTGGCCTCGCCGCGGAAACCGCCCAGATTGCCGACCGCACGCAGCAGGATCTCCTGGGTGGCGTCCTCGGCGTCGGCGGGCCGCCACACCATGCGCAGCGCCAGCCGGTAGATCGGATCCTGTAGCAGCCGAACCACATCCGAGACGGCCGCGCGATCACCCGCGACGGCGCGGGCGACCAGGTCGCGCTCGTCGGATTCGGGTCCGGTGGCCATATCCCCGGCGGCGCTGTCCATGTCGCCAATATAGGGATCGCGGGGCGAAGTGTCTTCGCCCCGCGATCAGCCCTGCCACGGCGAAACCAGGCTAACCGGTCGAATCGGCCGCAGGTGAGATTCGGTCGTCAGGCGACGGCCGGGGTGGCGAGCAGAGCGTGCCGCCCGATCCAGTCCGCGACCGCCCGGCCGATGGCATCGGGCTGGTCCTCCGGGCAGTGATGCCCGGCGGGGCCGATATTCGCCAGTTCCGCCGCGGCGAAGGTCGCCATCGCCCAGTCCACCGCCTCCGGCGAGCCGAGACCCACACCGTCCTCGAAGGCCATGACCAGCTTGGGCACCTCCGGCGAGGACGCCATCCACCGGTCGTAGTTCTCGATGATGGCGACCACGTCGGCGGGCTCGCCGTCGAGCGGGAACTCGCGCGGCCACACCAGCATCGGCTTGCGCGACTCCGGGGTCGGGTAGGGCGCGCGGTAGGCGTCCAGGGCCTCGGAGGTCAGGTTCCGGGTGGAAGCGGGCAGGTTGAATTCGACGAACATATTGCGTTCCAGCACCATCTCCTCGCCCTCGGGAGAACGGAAGCGGCGGAACAGTTCCGCGCCCTGCGGCGGCATCTCCGCCCACGTCATCGGGCGCAGGAAGGTCTCCACCACGGCGATGCCGCGCACCCGGCCGGGATGCCGTGCGGCCCAGTCCATGCCGAGCGCGCCGCCCCAGTCGTGGCCGACGATCACCACCCGGTCCAGGCCCATGGCCTCGAACCAGGAGTCCAGGTAGCGGGCGTGATCGACGAAGCGGTAGTCGCTGTCCGGCTTGCCGGACGCGCCCATGCCGATGAGATCCGGTGCCAGGGCGCGGGTTTCGCCGCTCACGTGCGGAATCACATTGCGCCAGACGTAGGAGGAGGTGGGGTTGCCGTGCAGGAACACGACGGGAACGTCGCCGCTCCCGATGCCGGTGTAGTTGATGAACGAGTCCAGAACGTCGATCGTGGCCATCGTGTTGTCCTTCCGGGTGAATTGCCTACACCCGGTTGGACACACGCCCGAACGGCTTGTGACAGCTCAGTGAGTGTGATCCGCGCCATACATCGGCATGGTGCCCGGCTCCACGGTGAGACCCGGGTGCACGCCCGGCGTCAGCCCGTTGCCGATGGCGGCGCGCTGCAACATGGCGAGCAGGCGCGGGCGGTCCGCCGCGTCGAGCGGGGCCAGTAGTTCCTCGTTGAGCCGGTCCGCGAGTTCGGCCGCGCGGGCGATCATTTCGCGCCCGGCCGGCAACAGGTGCACGGCGTGCGCGCGCCGGTCGACCGGGTGCTTGCGGCGCTCGACCAGGCCGCTTTTCTCCAGGTTGTCGATGAGGCTGACCATGACATTGCGGTGGATCCCGAGCGCATCGCAGAGCTGCTGCTGGGTCCGGCCGTCATTGGCCTCGAGCATGCGCAGGGTGCCGTACTGCGGCGGTTTGATGCCCAGCGGCGCGAGCATGAGGTCGAAGCGATACGCGGCGTGGGAGCCCAACTGCGCGAACAGGAATGCCGCGCTATCGACCAGGGGGTGGCGCTCGGGATCGACATCGTTCACCCGCACAGATTACCCACCCCCAAGCGCACCCAGGGTGATTGCCATATTGATTGATAATCACTTCCGGTGCATAGTTTGAAGCGGACCTCCACCCGCACCGAATCGAAGAGAGTTCGCAGTGGATACCGACAACTCACCCACCCTCGATCCACGCCGCTGGATCGCCTTCGCCGTCGTACTGGCCGCCGGATTCATGGACCTGCTCGACGTCACCATCGTCAATGTGGCGGTGCCCAGCATCCAGCAGGACCTGGGCGCGGCCTACTCCGAAATCGAATGGATCATCGCCGCCTACGTGCTGTCCTTCGCGGCGGTGCTGATCACCGGCGGCCGGCTCGGCGACATCTTCGGCCGCAAGCGGCTGTTCCTGTTCGGCATGGCCGGATTCACCCTGGCCTCGCTGGCCTGCGGCATCAGCTCCTCGCCCGCGCTGCTCATCGGATCCCGGTTCGTGCACGGCGCGATGGCCGGGCTCATGGTGCCGCAGATCCTCGCCATCATTCGCGTCATCTTCCCGAAGGAGGAGCGCGCCAAGGCGATTGCCGTCTACAGCGGCGTCGGCGGATCGGCGTCGGCGGTCGGCCTGTCGCTGGGCGGGCTGCTGGTGCAGTGGAATCTGTTCGATCTGGGCTGGCGGCCCATCTTCCTGGTGAACGTTCCGGTCGGCATCGCGGCGCTGGCCGCGGCGGCCGTGGTGATGCGGGATTCGCGGTCCGCGCACGCGCCGAAGCTGGACATCGTCGGCATGGCGCTATCGGTGTCGGCGGTGCTGCTGCTGGTGTATCCGCTCACCGAGGGACGCCGATTGGACTGGCCCGCCTGGACTTTCGCCATGATGGCTGCGGCGGCCGTGGTGTTCGTGGCATTCGTTGCCTACGAGCGGCGGCGGGCCCGCACCGTCGGGTCGCCGCTCATCGATCTCTCGCTGTTCCGGTCGCGGCCGTTCACCGTGGGACTGGCGAGCTGGGGGCTGTTCTGGATCGGCTTCGGCGGGTTCTTCCTGACCTGGACGCTGTTCATGCAGGCGGGCCTGGGCTGGTCACCCATGCGGGCCGGGCTCACCTCGGTATTCTTCGCGGTCGGCGCGGGCATCGGGGCGGGCGTCTCGGTGAGCGTGCTGGCGCCGCGGTTCGGCAAGTGGGTGCTGCTGGCGGGCGCGCTGGTCGTCATGGGCGGGTTCGGGATCTACGGCGGGATGGCCGCGCACTACGGACCGGATTTCGCGTCCTGGCAGATGGTGTTGCCGCTGATCGTGACCGGCATCGGCTTCGGCATCGTGGTCGCGCCAACCATCGACATGCTGCTCGGGCAGATTCCCGACCGCGAGGCCGGGGCCGCGTCGGGGCTGCTCAATACCGGGCAGCAGCTGGGGATGGCGCTGGGTGTCGCACTGGTCGGCATTCTGTTCTTCGCGCAGCTGGACAATGATTCGGCGCGCGGGGTGGATTCCGTTGCGGCGCAGACCCGCACCGAGCTGAGGGCAGCCGGGGTGACGGGACCCGCGCAGGATCAGATCCTCGCCGGATTCCGGGCCTGCGTGCGGGATCGGTCCGCCGAGGTGGATCCCTCCGTGGTTCCGGCCAGCTGCCAATCCGATGCGGCCATGAACAATCCGGGTGTCGGCCAGACGCTGACGCGGGCGGGCGCGGACGCCAACGCGGTCAACTTCTCGCACACCTTCGACTACACGATGATGTGGGGCATCGGGCTGATGGCGCTGGTCTGCCTCGGATTCCTGGCGCTGCCCGGCGACGCCCGGCTGGAACAGCACGAGGTCGAGCCGGGCGACGAGGAGCTGGTCGGGGTCTGACACCCTCGCGAAATCCGGGCAAAAGGGCCGCAGGTTCGGTGATTCCACCGGACCCGCGGTCCGCGGCGGTGAAGAATCCACAACTGTCACCGACTTTCGAACGGAGTCAGTCATGCGCGCTGCCGTGGTCAGCAAGGGCGAATTCCAGGTCGAGGACCTGCCGACACCCGTGCCCGGGCCGGGCCAAGTGCTGGTGAACGTGACCCGCTGCGGCATCTGCGGATCCGATCTGCACGCCCGCGTGCACTGCGACGAACTCGCCGACCTGGCCGCGGCCACCGGCTACGACCGCTTCATGCGCTCCGACCAGCGGGTCGTCATGGGGCACGAATTCACCGGCGAGATAGCGGAATACGGGCCCGGCACCCGGCGACGCTGGAAGTCCGGCACGCCGGTGGTGGCGCTGCCCATCCTGCGCAGACAGCATCAGCCCGAACTCACCGGCCTGTCCGTCCACGCGCCCGGCGGCTACGCCGAGCAAGTCCTGGTGTAGGAGTCCATGACCTTCCCGGTCCCCAATGGCCTGTCCCCCGACCTCGCCGCCCTCACCGAGCCCATGGCGGTGGCCTGGCGCGCGGTCCGCAAGAGCCGGATCGGCAAGGGACAGACCGCCTTCGTGATCGGCTGCGGGCCCATCGGGCTGGCGGTGATCACCATGTTGAAGGCCGCGGGCGTGCACACCGTGATCGCCAGCGACTTCTCGCCGCGCCGCCGCGAGCTGGCGGGCCGGTGCGGGGCGGACGTCGTCGTCGACCCAGGTGTCGAATCACCTTGGGAGGCAACGCCGAAGAAGCCGCGCATCACCGGGGCGGCTGACATTCTCAATCTGGGATTCGACGCCATGGAGCGGCTGCACCGGATTCCGAACTTCCCGTGGTGGTATCTGTTCCGGGTCATGCACGGCCTCAACCGCAGCCCATCCGGTCCGGTCGTCTTCGAATGCGTCGGCGTGCCCGGCATCATCGATCAGATCCTCACCGCCGCACCGCCATTGACCCGCGTGGTGGTCGTCGGCGTGTGCATGCAACCCGACGCCTTCCATCCCGCCACCGCCATCAACAAGGAGATCGAACTGCGGTTCGTCCTCGCCTACGACCCGGGCGAATTCCGCGACACCCTGCACATGATCGCGGACGGCAAGGTGGACCCGTCACCGCTGATCACCGGGACGGTCGGCCTCGACGGCATCGACTCGGCCTTCGGCACACTCGCCTCGCCCGAGCACCACGCCAAGATCCTGATCGACCCGCGCAGCGACCGCCGCACCCCCTGACGGTCCTACCGACCCGGCCGCAGCACCGGGAACGGCGTGGTCGGCGGCTCGCGCAGGATGTCCAGCAGGCCTTCGGCACTGCGGGCGGCGGTGAGGCAGGCGGTGGCGAAGGACTGGTCGGCCAAGGGGTGGCGGGCGCGGGCACGCCACTTCTGTACCGCGGCGAAGGCGACCTCGCGCTGGGTCACGAGATCCGGGTGCGCGGCCAGGCCCAGACGCAGCGTGGGCGCGACCCCGGTGCCGCCGATGAGGCGGTGCAGTTCGGTGAGATCGTCCGGGGGCAGCGGCAATTCGTCGGAGCGCAGGTGGGCGAGCAGGCGGAGTTCGGCGAAGCCGTGCACATCCGCGAGCAGGGTGCGCACGCGCGGGAGCAGGGCGTCGGCGGCCGAGCCCGGATTGGCCGCGAGGATGCGGGCCAGCGCGGTGAGCGCCGAGTGGGCCTTCAATTCATCGGCGCGCTGGGCGAATTGGACGTCGAGGACGGTGCGGAGTTCGTCCAGGCCGCTGCGATCGGTGAGCTCGGCGGCCAGCGCCTGCGCGCCGCGCACGCCCAGCCGGATCAGGGTGACGGCCAGGCGGATGCCGAACAGTCCGAAGCGGGCGGCCAGGTGGGCGCGCAGTTCCGCGGGGACCGCAAGCGGCAGGTCCGGGTGCGCGAAGCGGTCGGCGGACAGCAGGGCCGCGGTCAGATCGTCGGTGGGAATCGCGGCCAGCGCCTCGAAGGCGTCGTATTCGCGCTGCCGCAGCGTGGCCGCGGCGAAGGCGAGCAGGCCCGCCACCGGAATCACGGACTGGCACAGGCCGGTTCGCTCCAGTTCGGTGGCGAATCGGGCGGCCACGTCGCGCGCGGAGTGCAGGGCGTCGATGCGCCCGGCCCCGATCTCGTCGGCCCGCGACACCACGCCGATCACACCCAGCGGGCCCGAGAAGCCCTGCGGCGCAGCGGAACTACCGCTCGGACCGGCCCCGATGCGCTCCAGGAAGTCGACATCGGCGGCGTCGAGGCGGCGCAGCAGATAGAGCACGGCATCGGCGGGCGGCAGCGCCGGACCCGGGCCGCCGGGCGTGAGCAGCCGCTGCGTGCGCGCCGACACGTCCCGCGACAGCGAGGAGATACCCGGGGTGTCGATGATGGTGGTCTGCGCCAGCTCCGCCGACGGCCACTCCACCGCCAGCTGCTCCACCTCGCGCGGGCCCACCGTCCCTCGAGACCCCGGTGCATTCCCCGGCGCCGCCGAATTCCAGCGCAGCGCCGACAGATCGAAGGTCAGCCCGTGCGCGCCCGGCAGCCCCTCGGTCCCGCGCCCGCGCCGCACCACCACGTCGGCGCGCGCCCCGTCCGCGCTGTACGCGGTCACCCGCGGCGCGGTCCCGTTCCGATACCAGGTCACCAGCCGCGTGCACTCGGTCGCGTCCGTCGGCGCGATATCCTGCCCGACCAGCGCATTCAGCAGCGTCGACTTCCCGGCCTTGAGCTGCCCGGCCAAGGCCACCCGCAACGGCTCGTCCAGCCGCCGCGCGCACTCCTCGAGCTGCCCGCGCACCCACGGCCGATCGCCCAGCGCCCGCCGCGCCGCCGCCACCAGCCCGCGCGTCTCCGGCACCAGCCCATACCCGACACCGCTCGCGTCGTCCCTCATAGGCTCCCGATCCCGAAGCACACCGCACCTCCACGCACGCCAGGCTTTCGCCCGGCCATGCCGAATCGTTATCAGAACCGCCCGGCATCACAGCCGATTCCCAGCGAATCCGGCCCCACCTCGCCGCCCATCATGCCCGGCCGCGCGACGAATCCCGAGCCGGAACCCGGCGCGCCACCGCAACATCACCACCGCGACCCACATCCGGTCGCCCTCGGCTCGGCCGCCCGGAAATCCGCAGACCCGTACCGCACGCTGAACCGGGCGGCCGGTGGCCGCGCTCCAGGCCCGGCCGCCGGTGCCATCGCGCTGTCGGGCCAGGTGGGCGCGAGCACTCCTGTGCACACCCATCCGGAGACGGCCGGGCCCAACGGCGGCGCGCCGCGGGGCGGTCCCTGGTTCAGTGGGTGGGCGGCGGGAGTTGCGGCAGGGTGCCGGGGGCGAGGGCGGGTGGGGGTTCCGGGCTCAGCAGGGTGTTGGCGTGGTGGCGGAGCTGGGAGACCGCGCGCAGGCGGAGTTCCAGGTCGGCGGCGCGTTCGGTGCGGCGGGCGGCCTCGAGGTTGGCGGCTTCCTGGGCGGCGCGCAGGGATTCGTCGATGGAGCGCAGGGTGCGGTCGGCGATGGCGGTGAAGTGGTCGCGGAGCAGCCGGTGGATGCGGTGCAGGCGGTCCTTGGTCTCCTTGCCGGTGTGGAAGGCGATGTCGTCGAGGTAGCGGCGCACCGCGATCTTGGCGTCGGTGCGGCGCTTGGCCAGGCGGGCCTTCTTGTCATCGCTGAAGGCCTTGCCGCCCAGCAGGACTCCCGCGCCGAGCGAGAGCGGGTTGATCAGGGCCATCCCGGCCATGGTGCCCACCAGGCCCGCCATCACCACGCCGCCGTACGAGCCGCGCACCCCCACCAGTACCTTGTGCCCCAGCCCCAGATCAGGTTCCAGATCCGCGAGGGTGCAGGCGGCGGTGCGGGAGCGGCCGTCGAGACTGTCGCGCCCCTCCGGCAGGTCCACCGTGCCCAGATCGGTGAAGTGCCCGGCGACCTGCTCGGCCAGTCGCACCGCGCGGGTACCGGTCCACACCAGGTTGTCGCCGACGGCCGAACCCACGGTGGCCGTGAGCCATTCGTCCATGCTGTCCCAGTGCCGGCCGGGATCGTGGTCGTCGATCCCGTCCTCGGCGGTGCGGGCGATATCGCGCAGATCGTGGTCGATGTCCCCGGCCAGGTCGGTGATGCCGTCGGCCAGGGTCTGCTGCCAGGCCGCGGTATGACGGTGCAGTTTCTCGGCTTCGGCCTTGGCGGCGTGCAATTCGCGAATGGCCGCCGCACCCCGCTCCGGATCGCGCAGCGCGACCAGTTCGCTGCCCAGCGCCAGGGCCAGATGCTCGGTCGCGGAGGACACGTCCAGGGCGACCGCGCGCCGCAGCACCGCCTGATCACGGGCCACCACCTGTTCGCGCAGGAACTGGAACACCAGCCCGAACCCGGATTCGCGGCCCAGGCCCTCGTCCTGCAGGCGCATAGCGTGCGCGCGCAGCACCGCCGATACCGGCAGCATCGGCAGTTCGAGGCCGTTGGCGCGCAGGTGCTTCCGGTTCGCCTCGCACACCTGTCGCCAGTGCGGATACAGGTCGGTCTTGGTGACCAGCACCGCGACCGCCGGGCACAGTTCCCGCACCTGGCGCAGGAAGTCCACCTCGGTCTCGGTGAGCTCGGTCGAGGCGTCGGTCAGCACCAGCACGGCATCCGCCGCCGGGGCCTGGCCGAGAACAGTTGCCGCGCCGGTGGTGCCGTGCGCACCGAGCCCGGGCGTGTCGACCACCACGATGCCGTCGGCCAGCAAGCGGCTCGGGGCCTCGAGTTCGAGCCGCAGCACGGCCCGGCCCCGGGGGCTGCGACCGGCGATCGCCGGAACCGCTTCGAACGGCACCGGCTCCCGGGTGTTCGCACCCCCGTCGGGTCCGGCCGCGACCACGGTCGCGCGCGGCTGCTCGCCGTAGGACAGCACGGTGGTCACCGCGGTCGCCACGTCATCGGCGACCGGGCACACCTCCAGGTTGACCAGCGCGTTGACGAATCGGCTCTTGCCCTGATTCCCCAACCCGGCCACCACGATCCGCCGTCGCGGGTCGCGGACCTTGTCCGCCACCGTCTCCAGTCGCGCGACCAGATCCCCGCGTTCCGCGGCCCGCGCCGCGGCAATGGTCTCCGACACCATCGTCAGCAGCGGATTCGCCGCCACCATCCCCGTCACGTCTTGCTCACCGCACCTATTCCAGCCGTTGTGCTTTCCCGAGAGGACATCGCTCACCGCGGTGATCCCGCGGTGAGCGACCCCTCGAACTACGAGTGCAGGATGTCCCCGACGATGCCGCCACCGGCATGCGCCCCGAGATCCGCACCGGTGTGCGCCGCGCCCTCACCGAACAGCGAGGCATCCGCCCCGGGCGCGTGCACCCCGCCCCCGAAGGCCTGCGAGACATCCACCCCCGCCCACGGATTCCCCACCCCGTGCAGCCCGGCATCCACCGCGCTCCCCCCGTGCACCCCCGCGTCCAGCCCGCTCCCCACCTGTGCGCCTGCCTGAGCCGTCCCGCCGAGCCCGGCATCCACCCCGGTCACGAGCCCGGCCACCGCATTCCCGACCCCGGTCAGCCCGGTATCCAAACCGGCCCCCACCTGCGACCCGACACCCAGCGCCGAGTGCGCGCCCGCATCCAGACCGGTATCCACCTGCGTCCCGATCCCCGCAGCCGCACCACCCACACCGGAAATCCCGGTCTCCAAACCACTTCCGGCCTGAGCCCCGAGATCCGCACCGGTGTGCAGACCCGTGCCGATCCCAGCGCCGACCTGATCACCCACGCCGAGCGCCGCATTCCCCACGCCGGAAATACCGGTGTCCAAACCGGTTCCGAGCTGGGCACCCAGGTCCGCGCCCGCGTGCAGACCGCTGTCGACTCCGAGTCCGACCTGATTGCCCACACCGAGCGCCGCGTTCCCCGCACCGGAGATGCCGGTGTCCAAACCGGTTCCGAGCTGGGCACCCAGGTCCGCACCGGTGTGCAGACCGGTGTCGAGACCCGCGCCCAGCTGGTTGCCGACGCCGACGGCGGTGTCGATTCCGGTGCCGAGGCCGCTGTGCAGGTCCGCGCCGACACCGGCCGAGGCGTTCCCCAGGCCCGAAAGCCCCGCATCCAGGCCGGTTCCGAGATCCGCGCCGAGATCCGCGCCGGTCTTCAGCCCGGTGTCGAGGCCCGCGCCCAGCGTCGCAGCGGAGTCGAGGCCGGTTTGCAGCCCGGCACCGGCCTGCGCGCCCGCGCCCAGCAGGGTGTTGATTCCGGCGTCGAGGCCGGTGCCGAGGTTCGCGCCCGCGTTCACGCCGCCGGTGAGTCCGGTGTTCAGGCCCGCGCCGAGCTGGCCGCCGAGACCGGCGGCGGTGTCGACCGCGCCGGAAAGCCCGGTCTCCAAACCGCTTCCGAGCTGTGCGCCCGCATCGGTCGCGGCGCCGAGACCGGCCTGCGCGCCCGAAACCACGTTCAGCGCGCTGTCGAGCCCGGTCGAGAGTCCCGCGCCGAGACCGGCTCCGAGGTCGCCGCCGAGACCGGCGGACAGGCCCGCGCCCAGGTCGGTGGCCACGTCGGCGACCGCGCCGAGGCCGTTGGAGAGGCCGAGGTCGAGGCCCGTACCGGTGCCGCCGTTCAGCACCACCTGGGTGGCGGCCGTGGTGCCGAGGTTGACACCCGCCACATCACCGAGACCGGCGGCACCGTTCAGACCCGCGCCGCCGTTCACGCTCGCGCCCCCGTTCACGCCCAGGCCGGTGTCGGCCCCGGCGGACGCGTCCAGACCGGTGTCGGCGCTCACCCCGGTGGCACCGCCCGCGGCAATGATGTCGGACAGCTGCGAACCTCCCGCAACCAACGCGGATTCGGCCACCATGGGCGCGACGGCCGCGATGTCCTCCGGGGTCACATTGTCCAGTCCGGCCGCGGTCAGGGCCGCGCCCGGAGTGCTGCAATAGCTGACCGCGGCCTCGTGGTCGCGCAGCAGGTTGAGGATGAACTCGAGAATTGCGTTGGGGCTCATGGCGAATCGTCTCCCTGGATGGGCGGGCCCCGCTGACCCGCACTGCTCGATTTTCCTTTCACGTTAGGAACTCGAGTTGTTACGCGTAACGGGGTGAACTCCCCCCACTTCGGTTACGCCCGCCCAGGGGGGAAGGCGGACATTAGGGGAATTTCCCCATACCTGTCGGGGAATCGGTAACGACACCCCCACAGCTACCGACAGGCTCGGTGGGGCCGCCCGGCCTAACCGAGGTTTTCGTACAAATCGGACCGAAGAGCTTTGACAGGGGAACTCGAATGAGTCAGGGGCTGGCGCTCGGCATCACTGTCGGGTCGTCGAATACCGTTGCCGTGACGACTTCGGGGGGACAGCACAGAGCGCATACGCGGCCCAGCATGCTGGGCGCCGAGCCAGAATTTCCGGAAAGTTTCCTGTCCCGGGTCGGGGATCCCGTGGATATTCGCACTCGGGACGGTTCCGCTGTTCGCGCGGCGGATCTGGTGGCGGCGGCCGTCGGCCGCGCGCTCGATCAGGCGGGCCCGGCCGATGCCGTGGTGGCCTGCTATCCGGCGTGGTGGTCGCAGCACACCGTGGAGGTGCAGCGGACCGCGCTGACCGAGTCCGGGCTGGACACGGTGGCCCTGGTTCCGGAACCGACGGCGGCCATGCGCTGGCTGCAGGAAGTACACGAGTCCAGCCATGACGGTGCGATGGTGGTGTACGACCTGGGCGCGACCGGACTCACCGTTTCGGTGGCGCGTACCGGAGCCATGTCGGGACTGCTCGGCGAACCGGTACGTACCACCGCGGTGGCCGGTTCCGAATTCGATCTGCTGACAATGCGTTACGTGCTCGCCCATGCCGTCGGCGAAAGGGATTTCGATCCTTTCGACCCATTGGTGGAACAAGAATTGGCCGCGCTCCGCATTCGCTGTAAAAATGCGAAAGAAGCACTCTCCACAAATACCGCCACCGTGGTGCCTGTGCGTTTGCCCGGCCTCGGTCATACGGACGTCCGACTTGTTCGCGACGATATCGAGGAACTGCTGCGCGGCCCGCTGCTCGGTTCCACCGATCTGGTGCGCGAGGCGCTGCGCCGGGCCGGTGTCGCCAGCGCCGATCTGGACGGCGTCCTGGTGACCGGCGGCGGCGCGGGCATCCCGCTGGTTACCGAGCTGCTCTCCACCGAATTCGGCATCCCGGTCGCGGCCGCCGCCGACCCGGCCCACCTGAGCGCGCACGGCGCCGCCCTGCTGGCCGCCGACCTGCTGGCCGACACCACCGACACCGAGGCGCATCCGGCCATCGCGGCCGGACGAGCCGGGTACGCCGATGCCGAGGGCCCCGCGCGGACGGCTCCCCGCACCGCGGCCGGACTGCCACAGCGCGTCCGCGGCGAGTCCCTAGCCGGACCCGCGGCCGCGGACCCCGGACCGAGCCCGGAATCCACCGAGCCGCAGCGCATTCCACTGCTGCCCGACCTGCCGGTCGAGCAGCCCGGCGGCGGTTTCCGCCACTGGAAGCGGCTCGCCGTCTTCGGCGCGGCCGCCCTCGCGGTGGCGGCCGTCGCCACCGGCACCCTGGCCATGGGCACCGGAGCCCAGTCCTCGCCCGCGAATACCGATGCGCCGCAGTCACCCTCGGCCTCGGCCGTCGCAATGGACACGCCCGCGCCGACGGGCGGCGTCACCACCTCCGGCCAGCCGTCCCCCGCGGCGGGGAGCCCGATCGCGGCTACCAAACCCGTGGCGCAGCAGGCCGACAAGCCCGCCACCACCGTCCCCGGCTCCACGGCCGCGGAGGCCGCCGCCCCCGGCGGGCAGACCGATAGCCCGGCCACGCAACAGAATCCGGTGCCACCGCAGTCGCCGCAGACCCAGCAGCCGGCAGCGCAGCCGCCGACCCAGGCGCCGCAGTCGCCGCAGCCCCAGCCCGCGCCCGTGCAGGTGCAGGCCCCCACGCTCCCCGGAGCCCTGAACAACGCCGTCGATGGTCTCGGCAACGCCCTTCCGGTGGCGCCGCAAATCGTTCCGCACACCGGCGGCTGAGAGTTGGTTCTTCGTGACAGGCATCACCCCAGTCGCGCTCGATTCGCTTCCGGGCGCGCGAGAGATATTCCGGGAACTGGATTCCGACGATTCCGCCGCGACCCTGTACCTGATCCGCGGCCGCTCCGGCACCGGTAAGTCCACGCTGCTGGGCGCCATCCGGTCCCGGCTGCGGGCCCGCGGCATTCCGCATACCGACAATCCGGCCCAGGCCCTCGGCTCGGCGCAGGCGTTCGGTTCGGCATCGGCGCCCGGCCCGGGACAGGTATCGCGCCCGGGCGCGCACCGCGCGGACGGCCATCCCGGCCGCGCCCGCACCGCCCTGATCGTGGACGACGCCCACGCCCTCGGCTCGGCCGAGATCGACCTGCTGTGCGCCGCGGTGGAGGCCGGGGAATTCCCGGTGGTGATCGCGCTGCGCCCGCGCCCGCACGACGCCCGCCTGCGCGGCCTCACCGATCTGGTGGCGCGCCGCGGCCGGGTGCTGGATCTGCGCGCCCTGGGCGCCACCGAGATCGCCCCGTTCGCACGGGAATTGGGCATGATGGTGCCGCGCGGCCTGGCCCAGCACATCCACCGCCAGACCGGCGGCATCCACGGCGGCGTGGTGGCGGCCCTGACCGCCGCCTGCGCCACCCGCCTTGACGCGGGCGTGACGGCGGTGGACCAGGCGGTCACGGCGTGGGCCCGCGCCCGCCTCGACGACGCCGGCCCGGATCTGCTGGACGCCCTGGTGGTGGCCGCCATCGGCGCGGGTCTGGACACCGGTGAACTGACCGAGGTGCTCGATCTGACGCCGACGGCCGCACAGGAACTGGTGGACCGGGCGCGCGGCAGCGCCCTGGTCACCGACGCCGACCTGCTGCTCGCCCCGGCGGTCGCGCCGCTGCGCACCCTGGTCGGCGACCGCCGCTTCCTGACCGTGGCCCGCCGCCTGCTGCACGCCCGCCTGGACGCCGGGCTGCTGCGCGATCACACCGCCCTGCTGCTCGCCGAGACCGGCGTGCGCGACGAGCGGCTGGCCGAATTCCTCTGCGCCGCGGCGGAAAGAGCCGGCGACGAGGCGGTCCGCCACTACGCGGCCGCTGCTGCCGCCGGCGCCGATCCGGACGTGCTCGCGGTCCGCTGGGCCGATGCCGCCGCCCGGGCCGGGGACGGCGACACCGCGCTGCGCCTGGCCGAACCCACCCTGGCCGATCCGGCCATTCCGCTGGCCGATCTGGCCGCCGCGGTCCGCATCTGCGCGGGCGTCTGGACCCGCCGGGGCCTGGCAGACCGCGCCGCGCAGCTCTACACCTGGCTCGGGTCGACCCGGGTCGGCCCGGACTGGGCGGTCGCCGCCACCGTTCTCTATCTCTCCGGCGACGCCCAAGGCGCACAGATGCTTTCGGTGAACGCCGCCCAATGGCCGCCCACCGAGGCCACCTCCCGCGCCGCCCTGATCGCCAACGCCCTGTTCGACTCCATCGGATCCCCCGGCACCGCCGCGGCCCGGCTCGGCTCGGCTCGGGGCGGCGTCCGGCGGGGGCCCGGCGAACCCGAATATGCGCCGCCGCCCGCCCCTTTCACCACGGCGCCCCGGCCTTCGGCGCGCCCGGGCGGGCCCGAGCGCGGCCGTACCCACGACCCCGAGCACCCAATGGCCCTGCCGCCCCGTCATTCCGGGGCACTCTCGTCCGGAATCCGTTACCGGGCCGCCGATCCCGGTCACCAGCAGTCCGGCATGACGGCCGCAGAACCCACCGGTCGGCAAACGGGCAGCGCGACCGGTCAGCCGTCCGGCGCGCCGGTGCGGGCCGGGTCGGGCACCGCCCCCGCCTTCGGAGCCGTTTCCGCCCCAACGGGTTTCACCGGTGAGATGCGGGCCGTCGCCCCCGCGACGCTCGCCGTGCAGCGCTTCACCAGCCCGGCGCAGGCCCACCGCGGCGCGGCCGTGGCGGCGGCGTCGGGGCTGATCCACGCCGCGCATTCGGGTCCGGCCCCCGCCGACGACGGCGGCGACCGTTTCCTGCCGTGCTCGGCCGTGTCCATCGCGGTGCTGCTGTGCCTGAGCATGGGCGACCCGCGCCGGGCGGCCGACGCCCTGCGCGGCCCCGCCCGCGATCCGCAGCGCCTGGTGCTGGGCGCGTGGGTGGCCATGCTGGGCGGCGACGAGCACTCGGCCGCCACCCTGATGTCCGAAGTCCCGCTCGCGCAACTGGATCCGCGCGACCGCCTGCTCGCGCACGGCGTGCTCGTCGGCCTGGCCCGGCGCGGCGGTGACCACGCCGCCCTGGCCCTGGCCTGGCAGCAGGCCACGCCCCTGTTCGACGAGGTCGGCGCGGATCTGCTGGCGCTGCTGCCCATCGGCGAGCTGTGGCTGGCCGGAATCCGGCTGCGCGACGAGGCCCGCCTGACCGCGCTGGTGACCGCCGCCGACGAACTGCTGCGCCGCCTGGGCGAGCCGCCCGCCTGGTCGAATGCCTTCCACTGGTACGCGATTCAGGCCGCCATCGCCCAGGAGAGCCCGGAAGCCCTGCTGCCGCACGCCCATCGGCTCAAGACGGCCGCCGCGGCGGGCGATCCGCAGGCCGCCGCGCTGGCCGACGCGGGCCGCACCTGGGTGCTGGTGCTGCGCGGTCATGTGGTCCGGGCACAGGTGGAGGGTGCGGCGGCGCGGCTGGCCGGGCTCGGCCTGCGCTGGGACGCGGCCCGGCTGGCCAGCGAGGCCGCCCTGGCCGCTGGTGACTCGGCCACCGCGACCGCGTTGCTCAAGCTGGCCCGCACGCTGCGCGCGCAGGCCCGGCCGCAGGAATCGGCGGTGCGCGCGCCCGCGCCGTCGGCCCCGCAGCCGCGTCCGGAACCGATCACCGATACCGTGCTCAGCGAACGCGAGCGCGAGGTCGCCGAACTGGTGCTATTGGGCTTGACGTACCGGGAGATCGGAGCCCGCCGGTACATCTCGGCCAAGACCGTGGAACATCACGTGGCGCGGATGCGGCGTCGAATCGGTGCCGGGTCGCGTTCGGAGTTATTGTCAATGCTTCGCGCCATGGGTCACGGTTCCCTCCTCGTCTGACGAGCTTGCCGAAGCCGGTGGTCACGGCGCGAGAAGACCCTGACGCACCGAGTGAGGTAACGAGGATGGCCACTGGGGTGGGCCTGCGCATCGCGGACGACGAATCCGTCGTCGCCGTGGTGACCGGCGATGACGCCACACTCCCGGTGCACTACACGGTGCGCGAGTCCGTGCTGCACATGTCCGACGACGGCGACGCCGTGCTGGGCGGGGAAGCGCCGGAGGGCTATTCGCACTCAATCCTGGGCTTCGTGGGCGCGGTCGGCGACCCCGCCGGGCTGGCGGTGGACGACGGTGAGGCGTATCGCGCCGAGGATCTGATGGCCACCGCGGTCTTCTGCCTCATCGGCCAGGCCGCCGAGCATCTCAACGGCCCGGCCGAGTTCTACCTCACCCACCCGACCGGCTGGCCCGACACCCACATTCGCGCCCTGCGCGAGGCCCTCGACTATCTCGGCCTGAAATCGGTGGTGCTGGTCGCCGAGCGCGACCTACCCCCGGCGGACGCGGACACCGGCAAGACCCTCGCCTACCAAGCCGCCCGCGCGGCCCTGGCGGCGGTGCTGTCCACTCCGGCCGGGCTGACCCCGCCCGATGCCACCGCGTCCGCCGTGAACGCCGCCGACGTCACCGACGTCCTGCCCGCCCTCAAGGGTTCCGAACTCGCCCAGGCCTATTCGGAGGCGGTTCCGGCCGTCACCGCCGCCGAGCCGCCGGTCACCCGGGCCACCCCCGAGGTGCCGGTGGTGCATGCGCCGCGTGCGCACAAGGGCCCCTACATCATGGCCGCGGTGGCCGCCGCGATCGGTTTGCTGCTCGGTGGCATCGGGGTCGCCGCGGTGTTGCGGCAGGACGATTCGGCCCCCGGGCCGCCGCGCGGCGAGGTGCGTTCGGAACCGGCGGCGACCGCGGGTGTGGCCCCGCCGCTGTTGCCGCCCACCGGGTCCGAGCATCCGACCGCCGCCGCGCCGCCCGCCGATGCCGCCGACGCACCGGTGACCTCCGACGCGCCGACCACCGCCGCGCCGACGACCACGCCGGAGCCGACACCCCCACCGGCCGCCGCGCCGGGCACGAGCACCCGCACCACGCCGCCCACCACGACCCGGCCGTACCCGCCGATCTACCAGTACCCGCCGGTGCCGACGTTCGAGATGCCGCAGCCGCCGGTGATGCCGTACCCGTGGGGACAGAATCCGTACTGATTTCGTAGCGACCTTCCGAGGTTTGTGCCCTAAAGTGGTGCGCTGACCGACCTTCCGGAAGGTAACCGGGTCTCGGTCAGCTGGGTGCACTACGAAGGGACTCCATGCGCAAGTTCATGGCGCGCCGCGCCGCGGTTCGAGCAGCCACCGTCGCTTTCGCCTCGACCGTCCTGTTGGTCCCCTTGCTCAGCACCGCCACCGCGGACCCGGCGTCCCCGGATCAACTTGCCGCCGAGAAGCTTCCGGCCGAGCTGATCGCGGCCATCGCGCGCGATCTGAAGATGACGCCCGCCGAGTACCTGGACCGGGCCGCGCAGGCCCAGCAATTGCGCAACTACGCAACGACTTTCCGCAGCCAGCGGCCCGACGACTTCGCGGGCGCGTGGCTGGCCACCGACGGCAAGCCGGTCATGGCCGTCACCTCGCTGGATGCCGCCAAGATCGCCGCCGACGCCGGCTACCAGACCCGGCTGGCCCCGATCAGCGCCGACAATCTGGAGAATTCGGCCGACCAGCTGAACATGTGGATCGCCAGCCTGCCGCTGGATCTGTCCAGCGCCATCAACTCGGTCGCCATCGACTTTCTCAACAGCCAGCTGGTGCTCAGCGTCGCGAACACCCCGGCCGGGCATTTGCTGAACCTGCCCACGCTGATCGCCAATATCAAGGTGATGCTGTCACCCGATTCCGGCGGTCCGATCGAGCGCCGACCGATGGGCGGCGACACTTACATCACCGCGCCCACTCCGCTCGGCGATTCCTCGCTGCACAGCGTGGATGTGTGTTCCTTCGGTTTCAACAGCGTGGATTCCGCCGGAAACGCACTGAACATCAGTGCCGGGCACTGCAATCCGAATGTGGAGAAGGGCACTTCCGCCGATGTCTACATTCCGAATGTGAAAAACCTGGCGGCCAGCCCGAAGGTGGGCAGTTTCGTCTCCTCGAATCTGGGCGGCCGCAGCGCGCTCGACTATTCGGTCATCAAGCTGA
Organism: Nocardia seriolae NBRC 15557; assembly: GCF_007990715.1. Taxonomy (GTDB): domain Bacteria; phylum Actinomycetota; class Actinomycetes; order Mycobacteriales; family Mycobacteriaceae; genus Nocardia; species Nocardia seriolae. The sequence goes on from NZ_BJWY01000092.1 coordinate 26,354, forward strand.
ACGACGAGGCGGTGCGCGCGGGCATGGATGAGCCGACGGTGCGCGGCGCCAACGGCACCACCCTGACCATCACCGGTGTGGCCGACCCGATCACCGGCGCGCCGGTCTGCAAGTCGGGGCAATCGTCCACCTTCACTTGCGGTTTCGTGGTGGCCGACCGGGTCGAGACCCAATTGTTCACCTCGGAGGGCCAGTCCAAGACGGTGCGCGGTTTCGCCTCCAGCGCCTGCACCCTGGGCGGTGACAGCGGCGGCGCGATCGTGTCGGGCACGCTGGCGCTGGGCATCACCAGCGGTTCGAACGCGGCCGACGCGCCGAACTGCAACGAGGCCAACACCGCGCTGGCGCAGTACGGTGGAACCGCGTCGCTGGGCATCCCGGTGCGCGCGATTCTCACCGAAATCGACGCCAATTCCGGTGGCGGCGTCGGCAGCGGAATTCAGGTGCGGACGCGGTCCAACGCCTGACGGCGAAGTGCTCCAGCACCCGACGGCAAAGCGGTCCAACGCCTGACGATGGCGACATCGGCGGTAAACGGACATCCTTCACATTGCCCCTGAATCCGACATGCCCGCTGTTTGCCCCGTGAATACCGAAACGTCACCTCGCAATAAGTAGGCATAACGGGCCCGACACCATATAGTCGGGGCCATGCTCCTGCCACGTATGCGCTTCTCCATGCCTGCCGCGGGCCGACGCCCGCGGTCCCTTGTCCGTACTGCGGCGATCGCGGCGACCTCTGTGCTCGTCGCCGGACCCCTGGCGGCGAGCGCACACGCGGAACCCGCGACCCCCGATCTGCCCGCCCAGCTGATCGCGGCCATCACCCGCGACCTCAAGATCTCCCCGCAGGACTACCTGGCCCGGGCCGACACCGCACAGAAGGTGGCCACCTTCGCCACCACCGCGCAGCGGCAGTTCCCGCAGGTCTTCGGCGGCGCCTGGCTGGACGAGACCGGCAAGGCCGTCGTGGCGCTGGCCCCGGGCGAGGGCGTGGACAAGGCCCGCAAGGCCGTGCAGGACGCCGGTTTCACCGCCAAGGACGTGAGCAAGAGCGAGACCACGCTGCGCGGCGAGAAGAACGCCTTCCAGCAGTGGCTCAAGGATCAGCCCGAGTCCGTGTCGAAGGCCATCCGGGGCGTGGCCATCGACACCTTGAACAACAGCATCGCGGTGCGGGTGGACAAGCCCGATCTGCCGCTGCCGGGCTTCGTGGACCCGGCCCGCGTCATCGTCATGACCGCACCGCCGGTCGGCGGCGAGGGCCAGAACGTGCCGCAGGCCACCGAGATCGCGGGCGCGGGCCCGCGCGCCATCGCCGCCGGCGAGGCCTACGCCTCGGTCGCCGGCCGCATGTCGCTGCGCTGCTCGCTCGGCTTCAACGGCACCGACGGCAACGGCAATGTCGTCAATATCACCGCGGGCCACTGCAACCCGAACATCGCGGCCACCGGCGGCGCGAACTCGCCGAGCGTGTACCAGCTCATCGGTGACAGCCGCGGTCCCGAGGTCGGCCAGTTCCAGAAGTCGGTGCTGGGCAACGAGGACTACTCGATCGTCGGCATCAACGACCAGTTCCGCGACGCCTTCTCCAACCCGTTCGTAACCGTCCCGGGCTCGGCCTCGATCGCCGTCACCGGCGTGGCCGTGCCGGTGGTCGGCGCGCCGGTCTGCAAGTCGGGTGCGCGCACCGGCTTCAGCTGCGGCGTGGTGAACGCCGTGGACCAGACCGTCCAGGTCGGCGACCGCCTGCTGACCCAGTCCTTCTCCGCCAATATCTGTGCCCTGCCCGGTGATTCGGGTGGCCCGCTGGTGACCGGCACGCTGGCCCTGGGCATCGCCAGCGCATCCTCGGTCGCCGACTACCCGATCTGCGAGATCCCGAACCTGCTCGGCCTGATCACCGGCAACACCCCGCAGCTGTTCGCGCAGCCGGTGAGCACCGTGCTCTCCGACAACCCGGGGCTGCGGGTCCGCACCACGTAATCACGGCACCCTCGAAAAGGCCGGTAGCTCAACAGCTACCGGCCTTTTGTCGTCCCGGTGGGGAAGAGATACCGCTGACCTCACTAATTCGGATGCAGCGCTGGAAGTTCGTGGCCCGCCTCGGTCTGGACTGACGGAGCGGGGGAGCGAAGCGGAGGAGCGGAGGAGGGAAGACCGAGGTAACAGGGCCACCAACCGCCGTAGCGCAGCGGAGGCAAATTAAACAGAGCATGCTGGGGATATGTGTTTGGTGTTGCTGGGTTGGCGAGCGCATCCGGAGTACCGCTTGATCGTGGCCGCCAACCGGGACGAGTTCTTCACCCGCCCAACGGAATCGCTGCGCCGGTGGGACGAAGTGCCCGGGGTGCTGGCCGGGCGGGACCTGGGCGCGGCCGGACCGGTGCCCGGCACCTGGCTCGGTGCGCTGCCCGATCATCGCCGCTTCGCGACGGTCACCAATGTGCGACTACCCGGCGAATTCCGCGCCGATGTGCGCTCGCGCGGCGCGCTGCTGCTGGACTTTCTGAGCGGTGACGCGATGCCGGAGAAGTTCGCGCGCGGCGTGTCCGCGGCCCCCGACGACTACAACGGCTTCAACCTGCTGGTCTCGGATCTGGAAACGCTGTGGTGGCACAGCAATCGGGCCGATTCCGCCCCGCGTGAGCTGCTGCCGGGCTTCCACGGCCTGTCCAACAACGCGCTCGTCGGCTCGCTCGAACCCGGCGGCAACGTATCGGGCAGCACCGCCGACCCGGTCTGGCCCAAGGTCCGCGAGGGCGTGCGCGCCCTGGCCGCGGCAACCGCCGCCGACCCCGACGATATCGCGGGCTACCTGAGCGTACTGGCGGACCGCACCACCGCCCGGGCCGCCGAGCTGCCGAAGACCGGCCTGGACCCGCTCACCGAACGGTCCGCCTCCGCCCGCTTCGTCAATCACCCGGTGCACGGAACCCGGTGCAGCACGGTGCTTCTGGTCCGTGAGGACGGTCACTACACGATGGCCGAACGCACCTTCGCCCGCTTCGGCCGCCGCCGCGACACGGTCACGTTCGAGGGCCACCTCGACCTGCCCTGAGCCGCGTCGGCCCCGGACAGCCGAATGGCCCGCCTCCACACCGGAAGCGGGCCACCGAGCGAAGGGACTACGCGCCCCAGGTGCCGCAGGACGCGCCGCCGCTGGACATGGTGCACATGGCCTTGAGCAGCGCGAAGAGCATGGTCTGAATGCTGTCCATGGTTTTTCCTTGCTGGATCGTGGTGGAAGAGGAGGGCCGGTACCCCACTGCCGTCAGTCGGGCAGCGGTTGGGTCAGTTGGCCCACTTGGTGGTGCCGTCCGGCGCCTGCAGGGTCTGCATCAGGTCGATACCGGCGGCGACCAGGGTCGGGCCACCCGCGGCGATGGTGCCGAGGATGCCGCCGATGCCGGCGCCCGCGACCAGGCCGGGGATGCAGCCGGCCGGAATGGTCACCACGCAGCCGATGAGCGCGCCCAGAGCGGTGCCCACGAAGCTGCCGATGCCGATGGCCAGGCCGAACTGGGTGGAGAAGTTGCTCATCGCCTTCTGGTTCTCATTGGCCGAGGCGATGGGCTGGGCGGTGGGGACCGGCTTGGCGGCCAGCACCGTGGTGCCGGGCTGGTAGTTCTCCGGCTTCTCGGGAACGACCTCGAGCACCTTGCCGTCGTCCTTGATCTCCGCCTTCACCGGGATGTCGGTGCCCGCGGCGTCGAACTTCAGCGGGAAGGAGATAGCGGTCGCGCCCTTGACGTCCTTGACGTTCACGATCGTCTGCTGCGGGTCCTCCGGAGTCGCGCCGTCCTGCTTGGCGAGCTCGAAGGTGCCGTTCTTCAGCGTGGAGACGATGGTCTTGCCGTCGACCAGCTTGGTGGAGTAGTTGATCCCAGCGGGAGCTGCGGGAGCGTCGTCGGCGTGGGCGGTCGTCATCCCGATGGTCATTGCGCCGATGACCAGGGCAGCAGCCGCAGTGGTACTGCGAAGCTTCATTCGGTTGTTTTCCAATCCGTCATCAGGTATTCCGCTGTGCGCTCTTCGCCACGCGAGGCGTGGCTTCCCTCGGGCCATGCCTTCGCGCTAGGATGAGTCCTCCCCGAGCATGTGAAGACGCGCGCAGCTGTCGGACAGCGTGAGCCTAGTCGATCACATTACGATTTGCGAGATTCTTTTCTTTCTGCAGGACAGCGGCTTTCAAAGTAAGCCTGCCCTTGGTTACGGCAGCGATTTGCCGGGATTTACGGTGTGGGAAACCCTGGACAGCTAAGTTACCAGCGGGTAACTTACCGTCCATTAGGATACGTGCAACCCGAGGCGGAACCAGGCTGCCTCGCGCAGGCTCGTAGAACCGTAAGAGAGGTCGCGACATGAATGCCCTGACAGTGACGCTGGGCACGATTGGGGCGGTGTTCACAGTTTTCTGTTGGGCATCGTTCATCGGAGGCGTGCGGAACATCGCGCGCACCGTCATGGTCGGGCAGTCCGCGCCCGATCGCTGGCGGCCGTTCTTCCCGCGTTTCAAGACCATGCTCGTGGAATTCCTCGCGCATACGCGCATGAACAAATTCCGCACCGTCGGCTGGGCGCACTGGCTGGTCATGATCGGCTTCCTCGCCGGGTTCATCCTGTGGTTCGAGGCGTACGGCCAGATCTTCGACCCCGAATTCCACTGGCCCATCATCGGATCCTGGGGCATCTACCACCTGGTGGACGAAATCCTGGGCATCGGAACGGTTATCGGCATTCTGGTGCTGATCGTCATCCGGCAGCTGAACCACCCGCGCGTGCCCGAGCGGCTGTCGCGTTTCAGCGGTTCCAAGTTCGCGCCCGCGTATGTGATCGAGGCCATCGTCCTCGTCGAGGGCTTGGGCATGGTCTTCGTGAAGGCGGGCAAGATCGCCACCTACGGCGAATCCCACACCTGGAGCGACTTCTTCACCGAGCAGGTGGCCAAGCTGCTGCCGAGCTCGGTGATCATGGTGTCGATCTTCGCGTTCATCAAGCTGATCTCGGGCGCGACCTTCCTGCTGCTGGTCGGCCGCAATGTCACCTGGGGTGTGGCCTGGCACCGGTTCGCCGCGTTCCCCAATATCTATTTCAAGCGTGAGGACGACGGCTCGGTCGCCCTCGGTGCGGCCAAGCCGATGATGTCGAACGGCAAGCCGATCGAGATGGAGACCGCGGACCCGGACAACGACACCTTCGGCGTCGGCAAGTTCGAGGACTTCTCCTGGAAGGACATCCTCGACGTCACCACCTGTACCGAATGTGGTCGCTGCCAGTCGCAGTGCCCGGCCTGGAACACGGGCAAGCCGCTCTCGCCCAAGCTGCTGATCATGTCGCTGCGGGACCACGGCTACGCCAAGGCCCCTTATCTGCTGGCCGGTGGCCGCAAGGACATGGGCGGCGACGAGATCGGTCTGGTGGACGCCGAGGGCAAGCCGAATGAGCGTGCGCTGGCGAAGATTTCGGAGGCCGCGCGCGCCGAGGCGGAGCGGCCGCTGGTCGGTGGCGAGGATGTCAA
>NZ_BJWY01000093.1 GCF_007990715.1 Nocardia seriolae NBRC 15557
CGAGTGATTCACGCAGTGCGGTCAAATCCGCGCCCCCTTGGCCAGGTTGCAACGGCGGCACAGGATCTGCAGATTGTCGACGCTGCTCGCGCCGCCCCGGCTCCACGGGATGACGTGGTCGAATTCGAGGTACTCCTGGGCCCCGCACTCGACACATTTTCCGGCGTCCCGCTGCCAGACCTGATTCTTCACATGGTTCGGAATCGCACGCGAGTCCCGATCACCGGGCGCGAGGATCTGCCGGTTGGCGATGCGCACCGCGCCCTCCAGGACGGCGGCGACGTACTCGGGGTCGGGCACCCGGTAGGTGCCGCCGCCCCGCGCGGTCGTCGCCTGGATGACCACCGTGTCGTACTCGGGCCGGATGGAACCGATCTTGCTCCAGGCCAGTTCCGTGCCCGCGCCCACTCCGATGAAGCGCAGCTTCTTGCTGCTTCCGATCAGACGCCCGTCGTTGTACTTCGGACCGCTGGCCAGGTGCCTGATCTGGACCGCTCCGACGTCCACATGCAGTAGTTCGCCCGACTCCAGGTGTAGATCCGGACGATCGATCCGCGGGAGTTCCCCGGTCCGCACCTGGGTGAGCGCGCGACCGCGCAGCATCCGCTGCCGCAGCTGTTCGATGAGCGAGCCCATGGCGGAGAGATCGGCGGCGGCGTGCAGCGCGGCCACGGTCGCCTCGAAATCGTCCAGCTCCTGCTGTTCGATCTCGTTGTCGGCGAAAGCGAATGTCACCGTGCGCTCGAGGTGCGCCATGGCCAGCGGCGGCAGTACCGCCCGGCCGGTGGATTCGCCGATCATGTGATACCGCAACATGATCCAGAGATCGTCCCAGCGCGGCCCATGTGGCCCGGTCGCGCTCAGCACCTGCCACACCTGGCCACGCCAGTTCTCCAGCGCCGCGGCGACATCCCGCTCGCACCATCGGCACGGCGTCGGCGCACCGAATCGAGGCACCGACCTCGGACGGCCGCAGCGTCCGCAGATCGCCGGATCATGCTGGGGATACTGCTTCCGGCGATCCTCCGTCCAGGCTGTCCCGTTCCACCATTGCAGGTGCGTCGGATCTTCCGGCGCTTCGTACCAGCCCGCGGCCACCCCGGGTGCCCGGTCCGGGGGCGAGGTCACCGGCTCGTCGTCCACCGAAACCCCGAATTCCTCTGCCAGCCCGCGCAATCCACTCGACCAGCCCTGTCCGACGGCACGGAATTTCCAGGTGTCGGCGCGGCGGTAGAACTCGCCGAACACCATGGCCTGCACGGCTTCCCGGCTCGATACACGGTAGCCGAACAACCGGCCGCTCGAACCTCGAACGCTGAGCGTCAGCGCTGGAACATCCTGAAATGAACCCGCCGACACGGACCCCGTGATCACGATCCGATCCACACCGGGATCGATCGCGTTCAGGTTCACCGCCAGACCGGCCCGCCCGGGCGCGACCTGCTCCAAGACAACAGCGCCGGACGGATGGCGGGGTGCGTTGAAGAATACGAAATCGTCGTCGGATCGGATCTTCCCCGTCGGCGCGAGCAGCAACGCGTGCGGGTCGACTTCCAGGTCGCCGTCCCACTCCACTTCGAGCGATACCGCCGACGCGGCCACGAGCGCATTCTCACCACGCGCCAACTCCGCGACCCAGACCCCGTTCCTCGTGCACAGTCGATTCCGAGATACGCACCGCGCCAGGAACATTGGAAATGACCCACCCGAGCTCAGTTGCGGCCCTCGGCGAGACACACTACCCACCGGCACCGACAGCGATCGCAGATCGTGCGGATCGACCGCCGCCGGTTACGTTGAATGCCAGTCGGTTTCGAGATCAGGGGAACAGCTTCACCGGATTCACGATGTCGGCTACCAGCGTGAGGATCATGTACGCGCCACCCAGGACCACGACGACGTAGGTGGCGGGCAGCAGTTTGAGGTAGTCGACGGGGGCGCCGTCGGGGAGGCCCTTGCGGTTGCGGAAGAGGTTGCGGAGCTTTTCGTAGATGACCACCGCCATGTGGCCGCCGTCGAGGGGGAGCAGCGGGAGCAGGTTGAAGGCGCCCAGGAAGAAGTTCAGGCTGGCCAGGGTCAGGATGAACATGGACCAGAGGCCGTGCTCGGCGGTTTCGCCGCCGATCTTGCTGGCGCCGTAGACCGAGACGGGGGTTTCCGGGTCGCGGATGCCGCCGGTGACGGCGTGCCAGAGGTCGACGACCTTGGAGGGCATCTGGGCCAGGGATTCGACGGTGCGGACGGCGATCTGGCCGGTGAAGGCGGCCGAGGCGGGGATGGCGGAGAGGATGTTGTACTGGACGGGGCCGTAGAAGTCCTGGCCGACACCGACCTTGGCGACCGTTTTGGGGGTGCCGTTCTTCTCCGGGTAGACCGTGGCCAGCTGCGGGGTGACCTGGACGTCGAAGGTCCTGCCGTCGCGTTCGACGGTGTAGGCGAAGGTGCCGGTCTGCTTCTCGGTCTGGGCGCGGAAGTCGTTCCAGGTCTTGATCGGAACGCCGTTGACCGCGGTCACCTTGTCGCCGCGCCGCAGGCCCGCCTGCTGGGCGGGGCCCTCGCCGGTGCAGGGCAGCGCCTTCTGGTCGGGGCTCATATTGGCCACGCAGCTCATATTGCCGAGCTGGGTGGCGGGCGGCTGGTCGAATCGGGGCAGGCCCCAGCCCACCGCGAGCACCACGATCAGCAGGTAGCCGATGAGGAAGTTCATCAGGATGCCGCCGGACATGACCAGCAGCCGCTTCCAGGTGGCCTGCCGGTACATGGCCCGGTCCAGATCCTCGGGTTCCAGCTCGTCGAGGGCGGTCATGCCCGCGATATCGCAGAAACCGCCCAGCGGCAGCGCCTTGAGACCGTATTCGGTCTCACCGCGCCGCCACGAGAACACCTTGGGGCCGAAACCGATGAAGTAGCGCCGCACCTTCATGCCGGTGGCCTGCGCGGTCCACATGTGACCGCATTCGTGCAGGGCGACCGAGGCCGTGATCCCGAGGGCGAACAGTGCGAAGCCGATCGCGTAGACCATCCGGTTCCGAGCCCTCCTGCTGTCAGCCGCGCACGATCGTGCGTGCGGTGTCACGCGCCCACGTATCGGCCGCGAGCACCTCGTCCAAGCTACCGGGTTCGGCGGCCCAGCGGTCGGCGGACTCCACGACCCGCGTCACCGTGCGCACGATATCGGGAAAACGGATGAGCCCGTCGAGGAATGCCTGCACCGCGATCTCATTGGCGGCGTTGTAGACCGCGGTCACGCAGCCACCGACCTTGCCCGCGCTGCGGGCCAGCTCGACGGCCGGGAACACCGCATTGTCGACCGGCTCGAAGGTCCAGGTGGAAGCGGTGGAGAAGTCGCAGGCGGCGGCCGCGCCCGGCACCCGGTCCGGCCAGCCCAGGGCCAGCGCGATGGGCAGCTTCATGTCGGGCGGGCTGGCCTGGGCCAGGGTCGAGCCGTCGGTGAAGGTGACCATGGAATGCACGATGGACTGCGGGTGCACGGTGACGTCGATGTCGTCGTAGCCGACCCCGAACAGCAGGTGCGTTTCGATCAGCTCGAGGCCCTTGTTCACCAGCGACGCCGAATTCAGCGTGTTCATCGGACCCATGGACCAGGTCGGATGCGTCTTGGCCTCGGCCGGATTCACCGACTCCAGCATCTCGGTGGTCCAGCCCCGGAACGGCCCGCCCGAGGCGGTCAGCACCAGCTTGGCCACCTCCTCCGCGCGCCCGCCGCGCAGGCACTGCGCCAGCGCCGAATGCTCGGAGTCCACCGGCACGATCTGCCCCGGCCTGGCCGCCCGCGTCACCAGCGAGCCGCCCGCGACCAGAGATTCCTTGTTGGCCAGGGCAAGTCGCCGCCCCGATTCCAGGGTGGCCAGCGTCGGCTCCAGTCCGAGCGACCCGACCAGCGCGTTGAGCACCACGTCGGCGTCGGTGCGACGCACCAGCTCGGTCACCGCGTCCGGACCCGACAGCGCCACACCCAGTTTCGCCGCCGCGGCCCGGTCGGCCACCGCCACGTTGCCGGTTCCGGTCGCCGCGATCTGGGCCGCCAGCAGCTCCGTGTTTCCCCCGCGCGCCGCGAGACCCACCACTTCGAAACGGTCGGGATTCTCGGCGATCACCTCCAGCGCCTGCGTACCAATCGACCCGGTGCTGCCCAGCAGCAGAACTCTCACAACGTCGGACACGCGCCTATTGTCTCCTGCCCCCTGCTGGCTACGACGCTGGGTCGTATGTCACGATATTGCCCAGCAATCGATTCGAGCCGTAAAGGAGCCAAAGTGGCCGCCACGGAACTGGAACCCGCGCACCCGAAGGATGTCGTGACCAAGGTCGACACCGCCGAGGTTCCGTCCGCCGCGTGGGGCTGGAGCGGTGAATCGCGCCGGACCGCCCGCGCCGCCGGCTGGGTCGTCGTCGTGATCCTGCTGTCCATGCTGTTCGAGAACCAGCAGGGCAGCTCGTCGGGCACCGGCAATGTCGGTTACTACTTCCTGATCGCGTTCGCGGCCGGGCTCGCGCTCATCCTGATTCGCGACTCCATCCTGTCGCGTCGACCGCGCTAGCTCGCTGACGCGGATTCCCCGTCCGCGGACGCGGAATCCCTTGCCCCACCGACACGTTCGGTGGGGCAATTCGGGTTTTGTCGGTGGTGTACGGCACACTCGCAGGCGTCCAACGCAGTACGAGTAACCGGAGACACCATGCGCAAGATCCTGCCGTCCGCCCTGCTGGCCGTGGCCGCCACCGCCGCCCTGCTGGTCCTGCCGGCCGGCGCCGCCCAGGCGCACGCCTGCAGCACCGCGGTCGATCTGATCAACGCGGCCATCGAGCAGTACCCGAACGGCATCGACAACGACGGCCAGAAGGCGTTGGCGGCCAAGCTGCTCGCCATCGGCGCCAATGGCGCGGACAAGGCGACCATCGCGGCCTTCGCCACCGCCCTCATCGATGACAATGTCACCGACCTGAGCGACGCCATCGACGCGTTCAACGCCTCCTGCGCGTAATCACCGCCTCCCGGTAACACCTGACCGGGACGGCACAGACGAATTCGGGCCGGATCGCCCCCTGCGATCCGGCCCGAATTGTGTTCTCACACAGCGCCTCCCGCACGGGTGCCAGCGGTGGTCGTGCGATTCCGACTAGGCGGTCGGCGCGTTCAAACGGTTGAACATGCCGATGCCGATGACGACGGCGGCGACGCCACCGGTCAGCACCAGACCGGCCGCGGCGCCCAGCGGGATGCCGATGCCGGCGCCCATGATGCAGCCGCCGATCCAGCCCGGGAGCAGCACCGGGGTGCCCAGGAACGCGCCCAGGGCGCAGCCGCCGATGCCGCCGATGAGGGTGCCGATCAGGGTGCCCATGCCGGTGGCGATACCGAATTGGGAGGAGGCGGCGGACCAGGCGGCGTCCTGGTCGGCCTGGCTGGCGACGTCGTGCAGCAGCGGCGCCGGGGTGGCGGCGGCCGGGTCCATGTTCGGGGTGAAAGTGGCGGTATTGCCGTCGATCTGGGCGGCGACCGGGTGGGCCAGGCCATCCATCTGGAACGACAGCGGGAACGAGGTCACCAGACCACCGTCGTTGTCACGCACCTCGAACTGGCCGGCCTGCGTGTCGAGCGAACCCAGGTCGGTCTTCAGAACGACCGACGCGCCTTCGATCTTCGCGTCCCAGTGGATGGCGGACGCATCCGCGGGGGCCGCCGGGGTGATGTCGGCGTAGGCGGTGCCGGCGGAGATGCCGAGGGCCGCGATGGCCAGGGCCGAGGTGACGGCAAACTTCTTGTAACGCATCAGATCTCGTCGCTTTCTTGAACGGGCGCTTCCCTCTTGGGAGCGAGGTCCTCATCAGGCACCCGAGACAAGATAAGCGAGCAAATGTTGCTTCAATGTTGCCAAACCGTAGCGAAAACGCTTCCACAAGTATGTTTTGCGTAAATAGCGCATTCGCGCTGTTTGTTACCTGTGACTTGAGCAATCATCTGGTTTATTTGTGACCCCTGATACGCGAGAAAGGTCCGCTCGACCCCTCGATGGAGAGCGGACCTTTTCGCGCGAATATCCGGTTACTGCTCGGCCGGATTGTTGATGCGATTGAAGAAGACGATGCCGACGACGATCGCGGCGGGCACACCGACCAGCACCAGACCGGCGGCAGCGCCCAGGCTGATGCCGACCGCGGCACCGGCCAGGCAGCCACCGATCCAGCCGGGCACCAGACCCGGGGTGCCGACCAGGGCGCCGACGACACAGCCGAGCGAGCCGCCGATGACGGTGCCGACCAGGGTGCCGATGGCGGTGGCGAGACCGAACTGGGTGGCCGCGGCACCGAGGGCGTCGTCGAAGTTCTTCTGCTTGTCGCTGGTCACGTCGTGCAGCGGCAGGTCGGTCGGGCGCGCGGAGGCGGGGTTGGTGTCGGGCACCAGGGTGGCGCGCAGCCCCTCGACGGTGGCCTGGATCGGGTGATCGAGATCGTCGAGGGTGTAGGACAGCGGGACCGCGGTGACCACATTGCCACCGTTGTCACGGACCTGGAGTCGGCCGTTGTCGGTGCTGAGCGAGCCCTGGTCGATATCGACCACGACGGCATTGCCGTCGACCTTGGCGTTCCAGTGGATGCCGGGGGCGACCTGGTTGATGCCCTGGTTCACACCGTCGAGCAGGTTGGGAATGACCGGAACGGGAGCCGGGGCCGGGGCGGGATCCGCGTAGGCGACACCGGCGGTGACGCCGAGGGACGCGATGACCAAAGCCGAAGTGGCGGCAAGTTTGCCGAACTGCATGACGCTTGCTTTCTTACGGGGGTTGACCTTCCTCTGGGTGCTTCCCGAGAGCGAAGTGGACGAGGTTCGGGCGTCCTAGTCAAGTGTCCAGTAAGAACTGGCTGAGAAATAGCTACAAATGTCCTTTGATAGCAAAACTCACTAACTGCCGGAAGCGTGAGGCCCGCCACCGACCTGCGGTTTCACCGCCGGAAGCGCGCCCTGAGCTGGGGGTCGTTCTCCCACCAGAGACCGGTCGACACCGGTTCCTCGTCCTCCTCGCCCCGGGCGGTCGCGCGCGGCGTCTGCTCGCGCGCGACCCGCTCGGCCTCGGCGGCATCGAGTTCGGCGTCCAGCTCGCCGGCCTTGCGCTTCTCGTCCGCGGCGAAGGCGCGCATGACGACCAGCGAGTAGATGAGCCCGAGCAGGTCGCCGAGCAGCCAGAGGATGCCCGCGCCGATGGTCTGGTCCAGGCGCGCGTCCGGGCCCCAGCTGCGGCCGAGCGAGGCGTAGTAGCCGGTGGCGATGAGCGGGCCCAGCCACAGCACGATGCCGAGAATGCCGTCGGCGAGGGATTCGGCGATGGTGATGAGCAGCGACAGGCCCTGGGTGAAGTGCTTGGCCACCGGGTCCACCTGCAGCCGCGAGTAGAAATACAGGAAACCCATGGCCACCACCAGGATCCGGGTGATCGCGTCGACGCCGCCGTGCCGCAGCACCGCCTCGTACCAGGGCGTCAGGAACAGCGCCCAGGGCAGCAACAGGATCAGCATGGCCCCGGTGGCCGGATGGGTGAGCAGTCGCGCGGCACCGCCGGAGAGCGCGGCGTCCAGGCGTTCCCGGCCCGCCGGGCCCAGCGCCGCGCGCAGGACCGTGAACGGTGCGCCCGCCGCGATCGCGAACGGCACCACGTACAGCAGCAACAGCACCTGTAGCGCGCGCACCCAGAACAGCGTGCCGGAGTAGACGCCGATCCAGCCGAGGCCGGAATACAGCCACACGCCGAGCCCGGCCACCGCGAAGCACACGGCCCGCCCGATCGAAAGCCGTTCGCCGCGTTGGCGTCCCTTGATGAAGCAGATCGCGTACGCGACCCCGAGCAGCGCTGTGACCAGCACAGTCGAGGTGTCCCACCGCCAGTCGCTCACCAAACTGCCCGGATGCAGCGGTGTTTCGATGCCAATCACGGCGTCAAGTATGCGCCGGGCCCAGCGCGATGTGCGGGTCGGTGGAGCGATACGGCTCGGCGTTCGGGCCGGTGGCGAAGCCGCGCAGCACGGTGGCGATGGCGTGGCGGATGGCGGCCTCGCGTTCGGCCTCCTCGGCGTCGGCCAGTGGGGCGTCGATGATGAGGGTGGCCAGCCCGTGCACGGTCGCCCAGGCGGTGAACTCCGCGCCCGGGCGCTGGCGCGGATCCATGAAGCCCACCGCGACCAGTGCGTCCAGGCCGCGGCCGATGAGCAGGAAGATGGGGTCCTCGCGCACGTCCTTCTGCACGTCGATATCGCTGCCGCAGAAGGCCGTTCGGAACAGTCCGCGCTCGCGGTCGACGTATTCGATGTAGGCGCGTCCGGCGGTGGCCAGCCGGGCAATGGCGGTGGCGGTCGGATCGGCTTGTTCGGGAACCTTTTTCATCGCACCGTCGAGGGCCTCGAAGAGCGCGGCGGCCGCCTGGTCGTGGACCGCGGCGAGCAGTTCCTCGTGGCCGTTGAAGTGCCGGTAGGCGGCGGTGGCGGTGACGCCGACCGCGCGGGCGGCGGCACGGACGGTGACCGCGGCGGGGCCGCCGATCTCGGCCAGCTGCGCGGAGGCGCGGACGAGCGCATTGCGCAGGTCCCCGTGGTGGTAGGGGGCCTCGCGAACAGGTCGCGGAGCTGCATCGCCGGTGACGTCCACGACATTGATGTTAACACCCGTACAGATTCGATGGCAAGTTAACACCCATAAAGTTCACGCCCGTCAACATTGCCGTCACGGTGGGCGGGCTGCTGACGGTGGCCGCCGCGGCCCCGGTGTCCTCGACCGCCCTCACCCTGGCGCTCATGCTCGGCCTGGCGGTCGGCATCGACTATGCGCTGTTCATCCTGTCGCGGCACCGATCGCAGCTGGCGAAGGGATTGTCGCCGCACGAGTCCGTGGTGTCTGCCAACCGAACCGCCGGCAGCGCAGTCGTTTTCGCCGGAACGACGGTGATCATCGCGCTGGCCGCGCTGAGCGTCATCGGCATTCCGTTCCTGACCGTCATGGGCCTGGCCGCCTCGGGCGCGGTCCTGGTCGCGGTGCTGGTGGCCCTGACGCTACTGCCCGCACTGGCCGGATTCGCCGGATCCCGCCTGGCCCCGCGCCCGGGTTCACGCGCACATCGGCGAGTGACGGCATCCGGCGCGGGCAGTGTCACCACTTCCAGCGTGGACGGTGCCGACGCAGCGGGCCTGGAGAGCATGGGTGCGCGCTGGGCGCGGCTGGTCACCGCGCGGCCGGTGGTGACCGTGCTGGCGGTGGCCGGGGCGCTGGCGGTGCTGGCGATTCCGACCGCGTCGATGCGAATGGCCCTGCCCGACAACGGGTCCGCGGCCGTCGGGTCCGGGCAGCGGCAGGCCTACGACACCATTGCCGAGCGGTTCGGTCCGGGTTTCAACGGGCCGCTGGTGGTGGTCGTCGACTCCGGCGGGGACGCGAAAGCGCCCGCGCTGGTGGCGGAGACGGTCCGCACGCTGCCGAATGTCGCCTATGTCGCACCGCCGCAGCCGACCCAGCGGGCCGGGCAGTCGCTGATCATGGTCGTTCCGAAGACCGCGCCGGAGTCCGGGCAGACCGCCGAGCTGGTGCACGCCATTCGCGATCGGGTGCCCGCCGCCGTCCCCGCTGCCGAGGTGGCGGTGACCGGCGACACCGCGGTCACCATCGATGTCTCGCAACGCCTTTCCGCGTCGCTGCTGCCGTTCCTCGCCATCGTGGTCGGTCTGAGCCTGGTGCTGCTGGTGGTGGTGTTCCGCTCGATCGCGGTGCCGGTGAAGGCGGCGCTGAGCTTCCTGCTGTCGGTCGCGGCCGCGCTGGGCACGACGGTGGCGGTGTTCCAATGGGGTTGGGCCGCGGAACTGTTCGGTGTCGCGAAGGTCGGCCCGATGGTGAGCTTCCTGCCGATCATCCTGGTGGGCGTGCTGTTCGGGCTGGCCATGGACTACGAGGTGTTTCTGGTCTCCGGCATTCGCGAGCAGTGGCTGCACGACGGTGACGCGCAGGCGGCGATCGTCGAGGGCACCCGTCACAATGCCCGGGTGGTGACCGCGGCGGCGACCATCATGGTGGTGGTCTTCGCCTCGTTCGTACCGACCGACGACGCCATGATCAAACCGATCGCGTTCGCCTTGGCGGTGGGTGTGCTGGTGGACGCGTTCGCGGTGCGCCTGACCCTGGTCCCGGCGGTGCTGGCGCTGCTGGGCCGGGCCGCGTGGTGGCTGCCGCGCCGCCTGGACCGGGTGCTGCCGACGCTGAATATCGAAGGGGACGAACTCAGTCCGCCTCGTGTGCCGCCTCGTACTGCTCCTCGAACACCTGCTCGCGACGGCGTTCCCGTAGCTTCCACACGATGAGCGCGAGGACGACGAGGGCCGCGACGGCGATGGCCAGCTCGCGGCCGACCGTCTTGGCCACCGCCTCGTAGGACTGCCCGGCCAGATAGCCGAGCACCACGAACGCTGTGCCCCAGACGATTCCGCCGATGGCATTGAAGAGCAGGAAGCGGCGGTAGGGCATGCCGGAGGTGCCCGCCAGCGCGGGCATCATGGCCCGGAAGAAGGCGGTGAACCGGCCCAGGAACACCGCCCAGCCGCCGCGCTCGGCCAGATAGCCCTGCGCCTGTTCGATGCGGCCGCGATGGCGGTCCAGCATTCTCACGCCCAGCAGCCGCGGCCCGACCCGCTTGCCGACCTCGTATCCCACACTGTCACCGACGATTGCGGCGGCCACGACCAGCACGATCATCACACCGAGCACGACGTGCCCCTGACTGGCGGCCACCCCGCCGAGCACCGCCGCCGTCTCACCGGGCACCACGAACCCGACGAAGATCGCGTCCTCGACGAACACCAGCAGGGTGACGACGAGATACACCCAGACCGGGGCGATATCGAGGATGCGGTGCAGCAGCGAGTTCATGCCCGCAACGGTACCCAGGCCGCGGGACTCAGGTCGCCCGATCCCGCTCCGGCCGCCGCCGCAGCAGCAGCCCGCACAGGCCCAGCGCGCAGCCGATCGCGATGGCGGTCGCCGCCCAGCCCGGTTTGAAGGAGGTGAAATCGGTGACCACACAGGGATTCTCGTGATCGGCCAGCAGGCATTGGCCGCGGCGGGCCCAGTCGCGCAGCGCGAGCACCGGTGAGGGCACATAGATCAGCGCGATGCCGAGGACCCGGGTGGAACCGTAGCGCGGGCCGACCGCGCCGAAACAGTAACCGGCGGCCAGGCACAGCAGCGCGTGCCCGGCCGCGATGACCGGGCCCGCGCCCCCGGCCGCGACCATCAGCACCGAGAACACCGACAAACCGACGAGAACGACCGCGGCGACCCGCTCCCCCGGCCAGCGCGTGCCCGCCAGCAGCCCGATCACCACCAGCGCCAGCAGCCCGGGCATCGCCCAGATGGGCAGTCGCACCGAGAGAATGGCGGCGCCCGCGGCGGCCAGCGCCACCGCGAGCAGCACTTGCGCGCCGTCGCGACCGGGCAGCATCAGGGCGGCGAGGATCGCGGCCACGACCGTCAGCGCGGTGATCGCCGCGAGGTGGAGCAGGCTGTCGCCGTGCCGGGCCAGCACACTCGAACCGAACAGGCTGACCCCGATCATGAGCGCGCCCGCGATGATGGGCACGATCGGCAGCTGGATCGAATACGGTTCGGCCGGTTGTGAACCCGGCTCCCGCAGGAACCGCAGCCCGATCAGGATCAGGCCGAGCGTGATGAGCCAGAGCGACGGTATGTCCAGGGCGGGCCAGTTCTGCGGGAAATGCTGGTCGTCGGGCAGGGTCCGGGTCTCGGGCACCACCTGCCCGAACGCGACCCCGGCGACGGCGCCCAGCAGCCACGCCAAAGCCGTCCAGGCGTAACGGGATTCGACATGCGAGCGGGAGAACACCGCGGCGCCGGTGCCGCCGAAGATCAGGCCGCCGGCAATGGAATCCAGGAAGTTCAGCGTCGCCAGCGAGGTGCCGAGCACGGCGTGCCGCCCGAGCAGTTGGTTCACGAACAGCAGGGCCGCCCCGCCCAGCGCGACACCCCACCGCAGGCTCTGCCCGCCCAGCGCCGTGGACAGCACCGCCGCCACCACCGCGATCAACGCCCCGGCCGCGATCGCCTGCGGCAGGCTGAAGACCAGCAGGTCCAGGTGCACTGCCGAACTGCGTGAGGTCCACGCGAAGTCGATCGGCACCATGAGCGAGAGCCCCGCGATCATTGCCGCGAGAAACGCGGTGAGCGCCTCCATCGCCTCCCCAAGCCACCGGATCGTCATCGATGCCCGCGTGGCAGCGATCCGAGAACTCGCTGATCTGCACCCATTTCGCCAGGGTAGCAATGGAACAGCTACCCATTCGGGAGGCTGTCTGTCCTGCACCCGAACATCCGATCGTCGCAGCCGCCGCCGACCGGCATCAGCCCTCGGTCAGGAAGGCGTCCAGGACCTTTGCGGTGGCCTCGGCCGGAATGCCGTGGTCGACGCCGCCGGGGACCGCGACATAGCGGGCGTCGGGGAGCCGGGCGGGCAGCGCCTCGGAGGCGGAACGGACCCCGGGCCAGGACTCGGGGCTGCTGAGGACCAGGGCCGGAATGGTCAATTCGGCCATGGCCGGGGTCGGGAGATTGGGCGGGCGGCAGATGGCCGCGTCGTAGACCACGGTCTGCGCGATGGCCTCCAGGCGCGGCCACAGTGGGGACTGTCTGACCTGCGCGATCAATTCCGCTGGGAGACCGATGCCTTCGAGCTGCATCAGTTCCACGGCCGCGCCGCGCTCACCGCGCGCGATCAGATCGGCGAGGCGTTCGGGCAGTCGCTGCGGAGTGTGGCCGGACAGGCCCGCCAGCGCGAAGGGCGGCTCGTACAGGGCCAGCCGGGTGATGCGCGAGCCCGCGACGGCGGCCCGCAGGGCGAGGATCGCGCCGGAGGAGAATCCGAAAACCGCTGCGCTGCCCCCGATATCGGCGAGCACGGCGTCGAGGTCCTCGATCTCTCGCCGGGGGTCGTAGCCGGCGGCGTCGGCCGGTGCGATGGCGTCGGTGCTCGCGCCGCGCCCGCGCCGGTCGGGGCGGATCACGGTGTAGCGGTCCCGCAGTTGTTCGGCCAGGGGCGCGCAGGTGTCGCTGTCGTTGAAGGCTCCCGGCAGGAACACGATGGCCGGGCCGTTCCCGGCGCGGTGGTAGGCGATGGTGGTGCCATCGGCGGATGTCACGGTGTGCATGTTGTTCTCCGTCGTTCGGGGCTCGATACCTGATCGACGAACGGGAATCGCGGTGTTGGACACCCGGGCATAGTGGTGTCCATCCCGGTTCCGGTTGTTCGTCGTACCGGTGAAAGGAGACGACCATGCGATACCTCTTGCTGATCAGCGCCGACGAGACCCGGGTCGAGGACCTGGTGTCCGAGGACGGCCTGCGCGATTTCCGGACCTGGATGGACGAACTGCTGGCCCGCGGCGTGCTCACCGCCCACGAGGGCCTGCATCCCAGTCACACCGCCACCACGGTCCGGGTGTGCGGGGACGAGGTGCTGCTGACCGACGGCCCGTTCCTGGAGGCCAAGGATCAGATCGGCGGCTTCGCCCTGATCGAGGTGGGCGATCTGGACGAGGCCATCGAGATCGCGGCCCGGCATCCGGCCAGTCGCTTCGGGCAGATCGAGATTCGCCCGGTTCTCACCGCATGACCGCGGTCGAGGAGGCCGTCACCGCGGCGTTCCGCACCGAGTGGGGGCGGCTGGTGGCCGCCCTCATCGGCGGGCTGGGCGACTGGGACCTGGCCGAGGAGTGCGCGCAGGAGGCGTTCGCGCTGGCCTGGCGCACCTGGCCGCGCGACGGACTGCCGGATCGGCCGGGCGCGTGGCTGCTCACCGCGGCCCGCCGCCGCGCCGTGGACCGGCTGCGCCGCGAGCGGGTCGGGGCACAGAAGTTGCGGGCGCTGGCCGCCCTCGATATCCCGGAGACCGGAGATACCGTGTCCGACAACAGCATTCCCGATGACCGGCTGCGGCTCATCTTCACCTGCTGCCATCCGGCGCTGGCCTTCGAGGCCCAGGTGGCGCTGGCGCTGCGCACGCTGACCGGGCTGAGCACCGCCGAAATCGCCCGCGCCTTCGGGGTTCCCGAGCCCACCATGGCCAAGCGGCTGGTACGGGCCAAGCAGAAGATCCGCGACGCGGGCATCCCGTACCGGGTGCCGCCCGCGCATCTGCTGCCCGAGCGCACGCGGGCGGTGCTGGGGGTGATATATCTGCTGTTCAACGAGGGGTACGTGGCCAGCGCCGGGCCGCGATTGCAGCGGGCCGACCTGGCCGCCGAGGCGCAGCGGCTGGCGGCGCTGGTGGTCGAACTCATGCCCGACGATCCGGAGGCGGGCGGGCTCAATGCCCTGGTGCTGCTGCAACAGTCGCGGGCGGACACCCGTGCCGCGGCCGACGGGACGCTGATTCCGCTCGAGGAACAGGACCGCACCCGCTGGGATCGCCCGTTGATCGCCGCGGGGCTGGCCGAGCTGCGGCGCACCGCGCGACGGGATCGGCTGGGGCCGTATCAGTTACAGGCGATGATCGCCGCCTGCCATGTCACCGCGGAGCGCCCCGAGCACACCGACTGGGCGCGCATCACCGAGTTGTACGAAGCGCTGATGGTCCAGATCCCCTCGCCCACGGTGGCTTTGAATCGGGCCATCGCGGTGGCCATGCGGTCCGGGCCCGAGGCGGGGTTGCGACTGCTGGACGAGCTGGCCGCCGCGGGCGCGGACCGGGGCCACCTGTTCGCCGCCACCCGTGCCGACCTGCTGCGCCGCCTCGGCCGGAACCGTTCGGCGGCAGCGCAGTACCGGGCCGCGCTCGAGCTCACCGCGAACGCCGGGGAACGCGCCTACCTCACCCGCCGTCTGGACGAGGTTGTTCGATCGGAAAAATGATGGGACTCAACAGGTATTGATCGCGCCCGGGCGCGGCCCGGTTGGCCAGGCGCGGGACGATCACCGCACGCAATTCGGCGATCATCTGCTCGAGTTCGCCGCGATCCAGCCACACCGCGTGCTGGCGGAAGCCGACCAGATCGGCTGCCGGATCGGCCTTTTCACCGTCGAGGTAGGCGTTGAACTCCGCGATCAGCACGGCCATGGCGACCGAGAAGACCGAGCGGTAGCGGTCGGCGGGCAGGTCGGCGGCGGCCTCGGCGGGAATGGCCGCCCGGTCCTGGCGCAGCCGGTAGTGCCGCTCCACCGCGCCGCGCACCCGCCGCTCCTGCGCGACCTCCAGAATGCCCGCGGCGGTGAGCGCGTCGACGTGCCGGTACACCGTCGCCTTCGAGGTTTCGGGCAGCCGGTCGCACAGTTCGCCGGTGGTCAGGGTCCGGTCTCCGCGCAGTGCGTGCACGATGCGCAGGCGCGCCGGATGCGCCAGCAGCTCGAAGGTTTCCACTACCCAACCTTCTCATATACTGCTACCTTTCTCAATTGTACGAATGATTGCACTGATTGAGAAAGGTGCGGCGGCATGACCGTTGACCTCGATTCCACGACCGTGGCCACCACCGTGGCCGAACTGCTGCGCGAGGAACGCTTCGACGAGCTCGCGAAACTTTTCGCTCCCCGATTGGCGGCCGCGGTGTCCGCCGATACCGTGCGGGTCGGCTGGACCGGCGAGACAGCCAAGATCGGTGCGGTGCGGGACATCGGCCCGCCGGTTGCCGGGCCCGCGAAGGACGGACTGGCGACGGTGCGAGTCGCCGTCACCTGCGAGCGCGGCGGGCTGGTGGTGCATCTGGCGGTGGACGCCGACGGCGCGCTGCACGGGCTGCGGCTGGCCGCGCCCGAGGAATCCGGCTGGACCCCACCGGATTACGCCGCACCACGGCTGTTCACCGAACGCGACATCACGCTCGGTGCCGGGGGCACGGCGGTCGGCGGCACCTTGACCGTGCCCAGGGGCCGGGGTCCATGGCCCGCCGTCGTTCTCGTCGCCTCCGGAGCCGTGGACCGTGACCTCACCACCGGCCCGAACAAACCCTTCAAGGATCTGGCCTGGGGATTGGCAGGTAAGGGCGTCGCGGTACTGCGTTTCGACAAACTGACCCACGCGCACAGCGGATTCGAGAGCGCACCGGGTTTCACCATGGTCGAGGAGTACCTCCCGCACGCCCGCGCGGCGGTGGAGCTGCTGAGCCGGGTGCCCGGGGTCGATGCGTCACGGATCCACGTGGTCGGCCACAGCGGCGGCGGCAAGGCGGCCCCGCGCATCGCGGCCGCCGATCCGGCCGTCGCGGGCATCGCCATCCTGGCGGGCGACACCGTCCCGCTCCCCCGTTCCATTCTGCGCGCCCTGCACCACATCGCCGCGGTCCAGCCCGAGGAGGATGTGACCGAGGTCCTGGAGTCCACCCGCCGCCAGGTGGCCGCCACCGAAAGCCCCACGCTCGCACCGCAAACCCCCACCACCGGCCTGCTGTTCAACTGGCCCGCCTCCTACTGGCTGGACCTGCGCGACTACGACCCGGTCGCCACCGCGGCGGCACTGCACCGGCCGATCCTCATCGTCCAGGGCGGCCGCGACTACCAGGTCACCGCCGACGGGGATCTGCCGCTGTGGGAATCGGGCCTGGCCGGACTCCCCGATATCACCGTCAAGGTGCACCCTGCCCTGGACCACTTGCTCTTCGCCGGTACCGGCCCCTCCACCCCGGCCTCCTATTTCGAGCCGCAGCACGTGGATTCGGCCGTGATCACCGATATCGCCGACTGGCTCGGTGCCGAACCGGTCCGGCCACGCCCGCGCGATCGGCTGGCGATTGCCTGGAACCGCTTGCGTGGCAGCGACACTGACGGAGCCATCGAGTCCATCGTTCCCGTCGGTTAGCCCGGAGCCCGTCGGTCAGCGGGCGGCAAACGGGCGGCGCAGCAGGAGCAGCGGGCGGCCGGTCGAGACGATCCAGTGCTCGAAGAGGTTGAGCCCGGCCACGATCGCGGCCGCCAGGCCCAGCACGGCGAGCTGCGGCAGCAGCGGCGCGGCGAGGGCGAGGGCGGCCAGCACCAGGGCGGTGATCAGGCGGCCCAGGGTGGCCGCGCCGAACATGCGCCAGCGGGTGAACAGGAAGGTGGTCACGAACAGTGTCGCGCCCAGCGGCAGCAGGTATCCGGTCGCGCCGTGCGCCACCGCGGTCGGATGCTCGACCAGGGTGCGCGCGCCCACCGCCACCAGCACCAGGCCGATGATCAGCAGCATGTGCCCGTAGCTCAGCACATCCCGCACCACCGTGCCGCGAATCTGATTGGTGCGCAGCGAGTGCTCGACCGCGGAGAAGCCGAACGCGAAGTACAGCCACCAGAGTCCGCAGCCGAGCAGGAAGACCAGCACGACGGCGATCCACGCCGCCACGCCCAGATGCGCTTCCGCCGCTTCGGTACCCACCGAGACCAGGGTCTCGCCGAGCGCGATGATGACGAAGGTGGCGAACCGCTCGGGCAGGTGGGTGGCCCCGAAGTTCACGCTCCGCAGCCGCCGGGCCAGCAGCGCCGGACCCCCGAAGGCCAGCGCCACCGCGATGACCCACAGCCCGTTGCGATTTGCGCCCTCCGGCACCAGCGCGGCCAGCACCAGCAGCACCGCCGCGAACACGGTGACGGTGAACGGATTCACCCAGTTCCCGAACGCCCCCGCCTGCGCGAACGCCTGCTTGCGCCGCATCTCGGCCCACAGCAGCACCCGCAACACCAGATGCGCCACCGCCAGTATCAGCGGTAGCGCGCGCCCACTGAACGCGTGCGGCGCGGCGATCGCGAAGACGAACATGCACAACCCGCAGGCGAACAGAAATATCCGCTGCCGGTTCGAGTCCTCCACCCCGTGCACCGCCAACGTGGTCCCCACCCACGACCACCACATGATCCCCAGCAACAGAACCGTCTGCCCGACGGCCCCCCAGCTCTGCCCCGCGAACGCCACATGCGCCGCCTGCGTCACCGCGAACACCAGCACCAGATCGAAGAACAACTCGGCCCAACTGGCCCGCTCATGCGCCTCGTGAAGAGGTTCCGTCACACCCGTAATTCCCTGCCTAGCTCAACATCCAGCGCGTTCACTCTAACCGCGCACGGCCCGCACCCGTCCCACGAACAGTGCTGCCGTCAGCGAACAAGACTGCCCTCCGGCGAACAAGGCAGCTCGCGTCCGCCCGGGGACGGGCTTGTCCCCACGCCCGGGCTGCCCAGTGACGCTCAGCACGGCGGCGCAGGCGGATCGGAGCAGCCGACCCAGGTGGCCATGGCCGCCGGGGAGTGCGCGCCCACCGCTCCCTGGCGTTGCCGCCATCCCGGCTCAGATGGTGTGGGCGTCGACGAGGGATTGGAGGAAGGCGGCGGGGACATCGGGCCATTCGGGGCGCCAGTGGCCGGATTGCTGGTCGGCATGGAGGGCGGCGAGGGTGGCTACCACGTGGGGGCCGCCGTCGAGGATGTAGCGGATCGAACCGTATTCGGCGCATTGGGCGGTGACGGTGGCGAGCAGGGATTTGGCGGCGTCGGTGCGGCCGGTGGCGGCCAGGCAGGCGATGAGCAGGCGGCGGGCCTTGAGGAGTTCGCGGGGGCGGTGGACGGATTCGAGGCGGTCCATCCACATTGTCGTCATCGCTGTCCACGGTCAGCCACGCCACCGAGCCGCCCGCCGCCGTCACCGCGGCACACCACTGCGCGGCCAGGGTGGTCTTGCCGAAACCGGTGGGGCCGTGGATGACCGCGAGCCGGCGATGGCTGGCCGAGCGCAGGGCGTCGAGCAGGCGCGGACGCTCCACCAGCGCGCGGGTCAGGGTGGGCGGACGCAGCCGCGTCGCGGGCACCGGCGGGGTGGCGGTGGTGCCGCGGGTGCGGCGGCGACCCGACGGCGAGGCGGCCACCCCGCTCGGGGTGACCCGGCCCGGCCCGGTGACGACTCCCGATCCGGTGACGACGCCGTCGGTTTCCCGGGCGGGCAGCGGAATCGCCATCTCGTCCGGCGGGAGCCCATGGCGCAGTTGAATCTCGCGCAGCGCCGACCCGAATTCCGCCGCGGACTTCGGCCGGTCTCCGCGGTCGCGCGCCATGGCGGATTCGATCACCGCGGTCAACTCCGGCGGCAGCCCGGACCCGGCCAGATCCGGCATCGGCTGCTTGGTGATCCGCACGAACTGCGCGACCAGCTGCTCCCCGCTGCGCCGCTCGAAGACCGCGTGCCCGGTGCCCGCGCAGAACAGCGTCGCGGCCAGCCCGTACACATCGGCCGTCACATCCGGGGCCTGCCCCTGCAGCACCTCCGGCGCGGTGTAGGCGGGCGAGCCGGTCACCGTCCCGGCCGCGGTCTCGAAACCCCCTGCCAGCCGGGCGATTCCGAAGTCGGCAAGCTGCGGCTCACCGTACTCGGTCAGCAGGATGTGGCCCGGCTTCACATCCCGGTGCAGCAGCCCCCGCCGATGCGCGGTCTCCAGCGCGCCCGCCAGCTTCACCCCGAAGTGCAGCAGGTCTTGCCACCCCACCGGCCCGCGCTCCTGGTCCGCGCGTCCAGCGACCCGTGCGAGTGATACGGCATCACGATGAACGGCCGTCCCGCATCGGTGGACCCGACCTCGAACACGGTCACGATATTCGGATGCCCGCTGAGCTTGCCCATGGCGAGCTGCTCGCGGACGAACCGCTCCAGACCGTCGGACTCCAGATCGGCGGTGAGCACCTTGATGGCCACGGTCCGCTCCAGCGCGGGCTGCGCACACCGATACACCACCCCGAACCCACCAGGCCCGATCTCGGCCGGTTCCCCGAAACCGGCCGCCTCGAGCTCCGCCGCGAACCCGGTGGTCACATCGCGGCGCGTAGCAAATGAATCGATCTGCCCCACAGCGACCCCGATACGAAAACGAGCCTTCCTCCCCGAGCATAAGCCGACCGGGGCGTCCGCGCGGGGTACCCGGGCGGTCCCGCCGATCTTCGCACCCCCCGGGTCAGCGCGACCGGAAGAACTCCTCGGAGCCGGGGTCGAGGGGATAGAAGAGTTCGATGCGCAATTCCTCGAGGGTGATGTCGATGGCGGCGTCGAAGCGGGCGGCCAGCAGTCCGGTGCGGACCAGGTGAGCGCCGATCCGGAAGGTGGGGTGGGCGACCAGGCCGTCCGGATCGCGGTCGGGGGCGGGGAGATCGTCGAGCATGGTGTCGAGGCGGCCGATCAGGCCGGGCAGGCGGTCGTCCAGGGGTGCGCGGGCCAGCTGTGCGCGCAGGCGGGCGCGGGCGACCCAGGCGACTTCGCGCCAATCGGCCGCCGCGCCCGGGGCGGTGCTGTCGGCGATGTAGCGGTCGATCATGTTCGTGCCCACCGGATCCTGTCCGAACAGCCGCGCGCAACTGCGGTTGGTGGCGACCACCGTGCCGTAGGCGTCCACCACCAGCGCGGGGAACGGTTCGTGGGCGCGCAGCAGCCGGTCGATGGCGGTCGTGAACGGGTGCCAGCGCGGATCGTGCACCGGCACATCGGGATACGCGGGCGCGAACCCCGCCGCCTGGAGCAGCTGATTCCGGTCGGGCAACCCCAGATCCAGCGCGTCGATCACCCGCACCACCAGCTCCCGCTCCGGATGCGCCCGCCCGCTCTCGATCAGCGACAACTGCCGGGCCGCCACCCCGATCCGCCCGGCCAATTCCACCTGACTGACATGCCGAATCCGCCGCCACTGCCGCAGCCGCTCCCCGAACGACTCCGCATCCGGGACCCCCGCAATCGATCCCATGCTCCGCAACCTTGCCAGACCCCAACCCCGCCCACCCCGCACTCGGCGAATCGCCAAGCCCCCGAGCGATTTTCCGGCACCC
Source organism: Nocardia seriolae NBRC 15557 (assembly GCF_007990715.1). GTDB lineage: Bacteria > Actinomycetota > Actinomycetes > Mycobacteriales > Mycobacteriaceae > Nocardia > Nocardia seriolae. Next base: position 20,825 of record NZ_BJWY01000093.1, read on the forward strand.
CGCACGGACCGTCGCAGGTGTCGGACCTATTCGAGAATGCCGGTGGGCCGGTCGATTCCGGCGAGATCGCACAGCGCGAAGTAGGCGTCCTGGATGGTCGTGGAGTCGACGACGCCGGTGACATTGCCGTCGGCGTCGAGGTCGACGAACGCGCCCTCGACGATGAACAGCACGTCGGAATCGGCTGCGACGGTGAGGGTGTGGGTGGATCCGGCTGGCTCGTGGATGAACGTGCCCGCGGTGTAGTGGATGCCCTGTTCGGCGTAGTACCAGTCGCCGGCGAAGGTGTAGGCGTTCACCGCGCCGGTGTGCTTGTGCGTGGGCAGGGCGAACCCGGCCTTGAAACGATTGCGCAGCACGAAACCCGAGGGCGAGACGCGCAGCAGTTGCAGGCCGACGTCACCGGCCCACACCCAGGGGATATCGGCTTCGTTGACGTGCCCGACGAGCGGTTGTCGCAGCATGAAGCAAACGCTAGGTCAATAACCTTGGCGGCGAAGCGAATCCGGCAAGTCGAGACCGTGGCGTTTCGCACTCGCGACGGAGGCGACCGCAGCGCCGATCGCCTCCCGTCCCACGCGCGGCCGGTCAGCGCCGCCGGGCGTAATCGCCGGCCGCCGCCCAGTCGATGAGCACGCACGGCTCATCGCCGAGCACCCACGCGTCGTGCCCGGGCGGGCAGACCATGAAATCACCCGCGCCGACCTCGCCCGCGGACCCGTCATCCATCACGATGCGCATCCGCCCGGACACGCAATACCCGACATGCGACGCCTGGCAACTATCGGTGCCCGCAATGGGTTTGACGTGCGTGGACCACCGCCACCCGGGCATGAACACCCCACGCCCGACCGACCCCGACCCCGACCCCGACCCCGACCCCGACCCCGACCCCGACCCCGACCCCGACCCATCCTGCACCACCTCGAACCGGCCACTGCCCGACTCGAACTGCCGTGTCTCATCGGGTGAATCGAAACTCCGGACCCGCAGACTCAACCCGTCATGCGGCAGCATGTCGTCCTCACGGACCAGGTCGAGATTGCGGAACACCGCCGGCCCATCGCAGAGCGCGGCCATCGATTCGGCGAACCCGCTGGTCTCGGGCAACGCCGAATTGGCCATCGCCTCCTCATAGGACGGAAACTCCACGATCTGCAGATACGTATTGTCCCGATCCCGATCCCGGGTCTCCATTGCATGCGTGGCGGCCCGCTTCCCCTGCGTAGCCACCAGCCACTCGTCCAACTTCTCATTGAATTCATCGAGTCGCGTAGTCGTGAACTCGATTGTCTGCACAAATTTGGTCATGGCCATCACCTCGATCGAGAACCCGACCCACCCCTGACGCTACGCGCCGGCAACCCCTACGCATACCGCCAATTCGGTCGACAGACGGCTGCCGTCGGGTTTCGGCAGTAGCCGTCAGCCCTCGGCGGCGAGCTGGCCGCAGGCGGCGGCGATCTCCTGGCCGCGGGTGTCGCGGACGGTGCACGTGACGCCCTGGGCCTGGACGCGGCGGACGAATTCGTCCTGAACGGGCTTGGGGCTGGCATCCCACTTGCTGCCCGGGGTCGGGTTCAGGGGGATGAGGTTGACGTGGACCAGGGGGCCCAGGGCCTTGTGGAGCTTCTTGCCGAGCAGGTCGGCGCGCCAGGGGTGGTCGTTGATGTCGCGGATCAGGGCGTATTCGATGGAGACTCGGCGGCCGGACTTATCGGCGTAATAGCGTGCGGCGTCGAGGACTTCGGCTACCGGCCAGCGATTGTTGACCGGCACCAAGGTGTCTCGGAGTTCGTCGTCCGGGGTGTGCAGGGAGACAGCCAATCTCACCGACATGTTCTCGTCGGCGAGCTTGCGGATCGCGGGGGCCAGGCCGACGGTGGAGACCGTCACCGAGCGCTGGGAGATGCCGAAGCCCTCCGGGGACGGAGAAGTGATGCGGCGCACGGCGTTCACTACGCGCTTGTAGTTGGCCAGGGGCTCGCCCATGCCCATGAAGACGATGTTGGACAGGCGGCCGGGGCCACCCGCGACCTCGCCGTCGCGCAGGGCGGCCGCGGCGGCGCGGACCTGGTCGACGATTTCGGCGGTGGACAGGTTGCGGTTGAGGCCGCCCTGGCCGGTGGCGCAGAAGGGGCAGGCCATGCCGCACCCGGCCTGGGAGGAGATGCACAGCGTGTTGCGGTCGGGGTAGCGCATGAGGACCGACTCGAGCAGGGTGCCGTCATTGGCGCGCCACAGCGACTTGCGGGTGGTGCCGTCGTCACACTCGATGTGGCGGATCTCGGTGAGCAGCCGCGGGAACAGCGCCTCGGCGACCTTGGCGCGCATGGCCTCGGGCAGGTCGGTCATCTGGTCCGGGTCGGCGACCAGACGGCCGTAGTACTGGCGGGCGATCTGATCGGCACGGAACTTCGGCAACCCGAGCTCCTCGACCACCGCCTTGCGCTCCTGCGAATCGAGGTCGGCGAGATGCCGCGGCGGCATGCCGCGACGAGGGGCGTCGAAAACGAGGGGCAAGGGGGTAGTCATAACCGGTCCAGTGTACGCATCGGCATTTTCCCGGCTCTCACCTGGGCGGGGCGGCGGTACCCTCACCCGGTGACCGAACCGGATCCGCAGTTGGACGAACTCGCGGAGCAGACCGCTCTCCTCCGGGGAATTTACGGGGAGATGGACTTCGCCGACGTGAATCAGCAGCTGGACCGGCTCATTGCCGGGCTCGACGAAATGGGTCGCGAGCTGGACGACGCGCTGAGCAGGATTCGCGAGGCGCAACAGCAGCTCGGCGAACCTCCGGCAGACACGACATAGCGCAGATGCCGCGCGATATCCGGGCATCTGCCATAGCAATCAGCAATGATCGAGCTATGACAACCGCCGTGCCAGATTCCGGGGCGGAACCGACCCCGAGCAAGAGCAATTCGAAGCACAAGGGCCAGGGCGTGCTCAAGACCCGCGCCGGTTACGCCTGGATCGGCCTGGTCATCGCCGCCATTCTCGGCATCATGGTGCTGGTCTTCATCCTCCAGAACCTGGAGCAGGTCAACGTGACCGCCTTCGCCTGGGATTGGAATCTGCCCCTGGGCGTACTCGTGCTGCTGTCGGTGATCGCGGGCGCGCTGTTCACCGCCCTCGTCGGCGGCTACCGCATCCTGCAACTGCGGCGCGCCGCCAAGAAGGTCAAGTAGTCCCCCGCCCGCGTCAGAGCAGCGCGGTCAGCACCAGCCAGGCCACGAACGCGGACGGCAGCATGGAGTCCAGCCGATCCATGATGCCGCCGTGTCCGGGCAGCAGCGTGCCCATGTCCTTGATGCCCAGCTCCCGCTTGATCTGCGATTCGATGAGATCGCCGCTGGTGGCCACCAGCACCAGGCCCGCGCCCAGCAGCACGCCGATCATCGAATTCGCCTGCAGCAGCAGCGTCACCGTGAGCAGGCCGCCGATCACGCAGAACACCAGCGACCCGGTGAAGCCCTCCCAGGATTTCTTGGGACTGATGTGCGGGACCATCGGATGCTTGCCGAACAGCACCCCGGCCACATACCCGCCCACATCGGAGCAGACCACCAGGATCATGAAGGTCAGCACCCGCAGGTTGCCGTCGTGCTGCTGTAGCAGCAGCACCGCGAACGACGCCAGCAGCGGCACCCAGGCCAGCACGAACACCGAGATCGCGGTGTCGCGCAGGTAGTTTCGCGGCGTGGCCGTCAGGCCGTGGTCGAACAGTCGCCACACCATCAGGGTCAGCGCCGTCGCGCCGAACGCGCCCAGTACCCCCTGCGGCCCGACCGGCCAGGCCAGCCACACCACGGCCTGCCCGCCGACCAGCAGCGGAATCCGCGGCACCAGCACATCGGCCTCGCGCAGCCGCTTGGTCACCTCCCAGGTGGCCACCGCGACCGCCACCGCGATCACGCCGACCAACACCTTGGGCGCCCACAGCAGAATCGCGATGAGGGACAACCCCAGCCCGAATCCGACCCCCAGCGCGGCCGGCAGATTGCGGCCCGCCTTCGACGCGGGCGCCTGGCCGTTCACCGACCCGGCCGGATCACCGGCCACCGCCGAATCACCGGCCGCCACAGCCGAACCGCCGGTCGTCCCGGCCACGTCATCCCTCGACCCGGCCGCGCCCGCCGAACCCACCGTCGGCGCGGTGGCTTCCTCCGGCATCTCGCCGGTGGCGGCAGTCTCTTCGGCCACGATTGTCCCGTCGCTCACTTGTCGTCCGTTCGTCCCTACCCCCGGCCGAAGCTCGGCCGTCCTAGACCTCGAGCAGTTCGCTTTCCTTGTGCTTCACCAGCTCGTCGACCTGGTGCACGTACTTGGCGGTGGTCTTGTCGAGTTCCTTCTCGGCGCGGCCGACCTCGTCCTCGCCCGCGTCGCCGTCCTTCTGGATGCGGCCCAGCTCGTCCATGGCCTTGCGGCGGACATTGCGGATCGCGATCTTGGCGTCCTCACCCTTGGACTTGGCCTGCTTGACCATCTCCCGCCGGCGCTCCTCGGTGAGCTGCGGGATCGAGATGCGGATGATGTCACCGTTGTTGGTGGGGTTCACCCCGAGATCCGAATTGCGGATCGCGGTCTCGATGGCCTGCATCTGAGCCTGCTCGTAGGGCTTGATAATGACCATGCGCGGCTCGGGCACGGTGATCGAGGAGATCTGGGTGATCGGGGTCATCGAGCCGTAGTACTCGACCACGATCCGCGAGAACATGCCCGGATTGGCGCGACCGGTGCGGATCGAGCCCAGGTCATCCTTCACCACCGAGACGGCCTTCTCGAACTTTTCCTCGGCGTCGAAGAGCGCTTCTTCAATCACGGCGTTTCCTCCACTGCGTCATGGTTCTTGTCGTCGGTCACGACCGGACCAGGGTGCCGATCTCTTCACCGGCGACGGCGCGGGCGATATTTCCCTTGGTCAACAGATTGAACACCAGCATCGGCATCTGGTTGTCCATACACAGGCTGAAGGCGGTGGCATCGGCGACCTTCAGGCCGCGCTCCAGCGCCTCGCGGTGGGTGATCTCGGTGAACATGGTGGCGTCCGGGTCCTCGCGCGGGTCCGCGTTGTAGACGCCGTCCACGGCCTTGGCCATGAGCACGACTTCGGCGCCGATCTCCAGGGCGCGCTGCGCCGCGGTGGTGTCGGTCGAGAAGTAGGGCATGCCCATGCCCGCGCCGAAGATCACGACGCGGCCCTTCTCCAGGTGCCGCTTGGCGCGCAGCGGCAGGTACGGTTCGGCGACCTGGCCCATGGTGATGGCGGTCTGCACCCGGGTGTCGATGCCCTGCTTCTGCAGGAAGTCCTGCAGCGCAAGGGAATTCATGACGGTGCCGAGCATCCCCATGTAGTCGGAGCGGGCCCGCTCCATGCCGCGCTCCTCGAGCTCGGCGCCGCGGAAGAAGTTGCCGCCGCCGATCACGACCGCGACCTGGACGCCCTCGGAGACGACCTCGGCGATCTGCTCGGCGACCATTTGCACCACATCGGGATCGAGACCCACCCGGCCACCGCCGAACATCTCGCCACCCAGCTTCAGGAGCACTCGGCGATAGCCCTTGCGATCGGGGGCGGTATCCGGGTCCGTCATCGGTCTCCTTGTCTCAGCGGTCGAGCGTGCCCATACATGCCAGTCAGGGAACAGGCACATGAAAAGACCATCCCGGCCGACGAATTGCACGGGACGGCAACAAAGCTTCATCTATCCTGCCTCACGACCGGTCACGACGGTGAGCCGACCCTCGATACCGCGCCCCGATTCGTGACATTTCGACCGACCGGTCCGGCCCCGTCGCGACTCGTGGGCGACCCGATCATTCCGCCGCCAGCAGCCCCGCGATCCGCTCGGCGGCCACCGGCGTGGCGGGGACCTGCACCACCATCAGCAGGAACGGATTCTCGACCGGGCGCAACTGGAACACTTCCAGTTCGATCGGGCCCGCGTCCGGGTGCCGCACCGTGATGACCGCCGGGCGAAAACGACGTACCGGATATTCCGACCACCAATGCCGGAATTCGGGGCTCTCGGCGATGAGCGCGGCCACCAGCTCGGTGAGCCGGGGATCGCTCGGCCGCCGCCCCAGGGCGTCGCGCAGCTGGCTCAGCACCGCCAGCGCCGCCCGCTCCCAATGCTCCATGCGCATGCGATTCGCCTTGTCGGTGAACATCATCCAGAGCAGATTGCGCCGACCCGGCGGCAGATCCAGCGGGTTGTCACGCACCCGCACGTAGGCCCGATTCCACACCAGATAGTCGAAATCCTCGCCGTAGATGCTGGCCGGATGGGGCATGACCGCGTCCACCAGGCGTTGCAGGCGTTCCCGATCGGCGACGGCGACCGAATCCGGCGGCTCCACCAGACCGGCCAGGAAACGCAGGTGACGATGCTGATCCCGATCCAGTCGCAGCGTCCTGGCCAGCGCGTCGATGACCTGCCGACTGGCCTCCACCTCTCGCCCCTGCTCCAGCCAGGTGTACCAGGTCAGCCCGACCCCGGACAGCTCGGCGACCTCCTCGCGCCGCAGCCCCGGCGTGCGGCGGCGGGCCGGATCGCCGTAGGGCACCAACCCGACATCGCCGGGCTGCAAGCGCGCCCGGTGTGCGCGCAGGCACTCGCCCAGCTGCGCGTGCCGCGACGCCGGACCGGCCGCTGCCCCGGCTCCCCCGGCGGCTTTCGATCCCGAAATTCCGTCGCCACTTACCATTTCGACATCCCCCTGAACAGGTGCGTGCCTAGCCGTATGGCCACCAGGACAGGGTGGTGCACGGCTTCCTACCGTCGAAAACGAGATCGACGAGGCAGGAGCCGCACTTGAACAACGGACACGGACCGGTACTGGTCATCGGAGCAACCGGACGGCAAGGCGGCGCGGCGGCGCGGGCGCTACTCGAAAAGGGTTGGCCGGTACGGGCTTTCGTCCGTCACCCGGAGTCGCCCCGGGCGGCGGCGCTGCGGGCTGCGGGCGCCGAGCTCGCGATGGGCGACCTCGACGACGAGGATTCGCTGCGCGCGGCCATGGACGGCGTGCACGGCGTCTTCCTCATGCTGACCATGATGGAGGGCGTCCACATCAGCCTGGCGGCGGTCGCGGCCGAGGAGCGGCGCGGCAAGGCGGTGGCCGAACTGGCGGCGAAAACCGGCGTGGCGCATCTGGTCTACAGCTCGCTGCAGGGCGTCGGCGCGGGGTCGGGCATCGAGTACTACGACGCCAAGGAGCACATCGAGGACCACATCCGCGCCCTCGGCCTGCCCGCGACCTTCCTGCGCCCGGTCTCCTTCATGGACACTTTCGCGACCTACCAGCGCCCCTCCCGCGACGGCGACCACCTGGTCCTGGCGCTGCCGATTCCGCCGGACCTGCCCATGCAGCTGATCGCCATCGAGGACATCGGCCGCTTCGCCGCCCTGGCCTTCGATCGGCCCGACGCATTCCTGGGCCGCGTCGTCGACCTGGCCGGGGACGCGCTCACACCCACCGAGATCGCCGAAACCCTGGCCCGCCGAGCCGGACTGACCCCGCGCACGGTGCAGGTCCCGGTCGCGCAGATCAGCGCCTTCGACGAGCAGGTCGGAAAGATGTTCGCCCACTTCAACTCCCACCCGGCCCGGGCCATCGACATCGCCGCCCTGCGCGCCGAACTGCCCGAACTGCTGACCTTCGACGGCTGGCTGCGCGCCACCGACTGGAAACTCTGAGGAGCCACACCGTGACCGACGGACTCCTGGCCGCCGACGGCCTGCTGCTGCCACCCGGCGCGGGCGAGCAGGTCCAGCCCACCATGACGATGAAACTCGGCGCCGACCGCTCCGACGCCTGGTCCGCCTTCGAGGCCACGGTCCCACCGGGTTTCGACGTCGGCGCGCACTGGCACGGCCACGCCGACGAGACCTTCTACGTCGTGGAAGGCGAACTGGACCTGCTCGCCTCCTTCCACCCGCGGGCCAGAGCCATCGGCGACTGGCTGACCTGGGAGGCCGAGGACGGCACCACCGTCTACCGCGGCGGCCCCGGCAGCTTCATGTACGTCCCCGCGGGCTGCCCCCACGCCTTCTACAACCCCGGAACCACCACCGCCAAAACGCTTTTCATGGTGACCCCGTCCGGCCACGAGAAGTACCTGGCCGAACTGAGCGAGCTGCTGCTCTCCGGCGAGGCGACCCCGGACCTCATCGCCGAACTCCGCCTGAAGCACGACATCCACCAGCTGACCCCACTCCAGAACCGGCCATCGGACTGAGCCCGGAATTCCGCTGCCCCTGAAACTCATGGCCGCCGAACTAGATTGAAACATGTGAATTTCACTTATGATCTGCGCTCATGAGCAGCAAGAACCACAAGGCCCGAACGGCATTCGCCGCCCTCGCGCTCGCGGCGGCCCTCGCCACCGCCGCCGGACCCGCCGCAGCCGACATCCCCGTGCAGACACCGTCGGCTCCCGCCGTCGCCGCCACCGGAACCGGTAGCTCCGGCTCGGCCTCCGGCTCCGGCACCGGCAGCAGCGATGCCGTCGCGCAAACGATCCTGAACGCCGTCGGCTACGTCCCCTGCCCCCGCCTCGACAGCACCCACCAGAACAGCCTCCTGGCCTCCACGGTCGCGCTCCTGGTCAGCCTCGCCACCGGCACCTGGTACGTCTCCCCGGGATGTCCCGCATGAGTTGAACCGGAATCCGTTCCCGGTCTCGCCGCTTCCCGCGCCGGGTTCGCGCCGGCGTTGGCCCCCGGGTACGAGAAAGGCCCCTCGCGCATCGGAATCCGATGGGCGAGGGGCCTTTTCGAGCTTCGGGCGATTACGCCTGGCCGACCTCGAAGCGGGCGAAGCGGGTGATGGTGACACCGGCCTCGTCCAGCTGGGCCTTGACGGTCTTCTTGGAGTCGGTGACCGAAGCCTGCTCCAGCAGCACGACGTCCTTGTAGAAGCCGTTGACGCGACCCTCGACGATCTTCGGCAGCGCGGCCTCCGGCTTGCCCTCTTCCTTGGCGGTCGCCTCGGCGATCTCGCGCTCCTTGGCGACGAGCTCGGCCGGGACGTCCTCGCGGGTCAGGTACTTGGCCTTGAGGGCCGCGACCTGCATACCGGCGGCACGAGCGGCATCGGCGTCGGAGCCGGTGTACTCGACCAGGACGCCGACGGCGGGCGGCAGGTCGGTGGCACGCTTGTGCAGGTAGACGGTGGTCTGACCGTCGAACACGGCGACGCGGCGCAGCTCGAGCTTCTCGCCGATCTTGGCGGCCAGCTCCTGCAGCACCTGGTCGGCGGTCTTGCCGTCGACCTCGACGGCCTTGAGGGCGCCCAGGTCGGCCGGGCGGGCCTTCGCGGCCGCGGCCACGATGGCGTTGGCGACGTCCTGGAACTCCTGGTTCTTGGCCACGAAGTCGGTCTCGGAGTTGATCTCGACGAGCACGCCGTCCAGCGCGGCGACCAGGCCCTCGGCGGTGGAGCGCGCGGCGCGCTTACCGACATCCTTGGCGCCCTTGATGCGCAGGAACTCGACGGCCTTGTCGAAGTCGCCCGCGTTCTCCTCGAGCGCCTTCTTGCAGTCCATCATGCCGGAGCCAGTCAGCTCGCGGAGCCGCTTCACATCGGCGGCGGTGTAGTTCGCCATCTCGGGCGAGCCTCCCTTTGTGAGTGAAAGTCTGTGGGGGTCACACCTTGCCGACCGTCATGGAACATGAGCGGTCGGCAAGGTGAACAGATGCCTCGCGGCGGAAAATCAGGCCTCGGCGGAAGCAGCCGCAGGCGCTTCCTCGGTGGCCTCGGCCGGGGCGGCCTCGGCGGCGGGGGCGGGGGCGGGGGCGGGGGCGGCCTGCGACAGCAGCTCCTGCTCCCACTCGGCGAGCGGCTCGCCCGCGCCGGCCTCCGGCTTCGAGTCACCGGCGGCACGCGAGGCACGAGCCTGCACGCCCTCGGCGACGGCGGACGCGACGACCTTGGTCAGCAGCGCGGCCGAACGGATCGCGTCGTCGTTACCCGGGATCGGGTAGTCGACCAGATCGGGATCGCAGTTGGTGTCCAGGATCGCGATGACCGGGATGTTCAGCTTGCGAGCCTCGCCGACGGCGATGTGCTCCTTGTTGGTGTCGACAACCCAGATGGCCGAGGGAACCTTGGCCATGTCCCGGATGCCGCCCAGGGTGCGCTCCAGCTTGTTCTTCTCACGCGTCAGCATGAGGATTTCCTTCTTGGTGCGACCCTCGAAACCGCCGGTCTGCTCCATCGACTCCAGCTCCTTCAGGCGCTGCAGCCGCTTGTGGACGGTCGAGAAGTTGGTGAGCATGCCGCCCAGCCAGCGCTGGTTCACGTAGGGCATGCCGACGCGGGTCGCCTCCGCGGCGATCGACTCCTGGGCCTGCTTCTTGGTGCCGACGAAGAGGACGGTGCCGCCGTGGGCAACGGTCTCCTTGACGAACTCGTAGGCCTTGTCGATGTAGGTCAGCGTCTGCTGCAGGTCGATGATGTAGATGCCGTTGCGGTCGGTGAAGATGAACCGCTTCATCTTCGGGTTCCACCGGCGGGTCTGGTGACCGAAGTGCGCGCCGCTGTCGAGCAGCTGCTTCATTGTTACGACAGCCATGGCTCCGTAACTTCCTCTCGTTGCTGGTTGACACAGGAATCGGCGATCCCTGCCCTGGCGCCCACGGCCACCGGAACCCTCCGAGAAATTCAGGGGGACCAGCCGGCGACACTCACAGTGGGCGCGCGAAGTCGGTTCGCGTTCACGCAAACCGCTGGACCAGTTTACGCAGCCGGGGCGTCAGACTGAAATCGCCCCCTGGGGGTGGGTGATAACCGGGTGACCACGCGCAGGTCAGGGACCTATCGTGGGCTGATGCCGCGGACCGCACGGCTGACGCTGACGCCTCTGCGCGCGAGCGATCGGATTCTGGGCGGTGCGTGAAATCGGCCCCGACGGCCCGGTCATCGGCACCGCGGGCCTACG
>NZ_BJWY01000094.1 GCF_007990715.1 Nocardia seriolae NBRC 15557
GCCTTTGACTCCAGCGGGCGCGGCCGTTGTACCCGGATCGACAGGGTATCGGCTGTGATCCGGGTCCGCGGACCTGGATCCGGTGTGTGGCGACGCATTCGACCGATATTGTGGTGCGTCGGTCACCGCGGATCGGGTTCATCCAGGCGCGGTACATTCGCTCTCGATGAAGACAGGTTTCGTTTTGCGGTATGTCGGTCCAGTGCGGGGGGAAGAGCCGGTCGGTAGGTGCGGGGAATGACCGCATCGGCGCCCGCCACCCGTCACTCCCGGCGGGCGCGCGGTCGGGGGACGCGCATTCGGACCCTGCCACAACTGCTTTCGGCCGCCGTGGAGGCGAATCCCGACGGGATCGCCCTGTGGTACGCGGGGGAGGCGCTGACCTACGCCGAACTCTACCGGCGGTCTTCACGACTGGCGCGGGTGCTGATCGGGCGCGGGCTCGGGCCCGAGGATCGCGTGGTGGTCGCGCTGCCGCGCTCGATCGATGCCATGGTGGCGGTGTGGGCGGTGGCGAAGTCCGGCGCCGTGTACGTGCCGGTCGATCCGAATTACCCCGCCGAGCGGGTCCGGTATATGCTGGCCGACTCGAATGCCGCGCTGGCCATTTCGCGCACCGGGTGGCATTCCGAATGGAATAAGGATCGGCTGGATATCGATTCACCCGAGTGCGCCGCGGCCCTGGCGAATGTCTCCGATCGGCCGGTTTCCTACATCGAACGGGTCCGCCTGTTGCACGGCGACAATGCGGCCTACGTCATCTACACCTCCGGATCGACGGGAAAACCCAAGGGCGTCACGGTCGCTCACGCCGGTATAGCCGGACTCTGCGCCGAGATCTCCCGCCGTTTCGACGTGACCCGCGACGCGCGGACACTGCATTTCGTCTCGCCGAGCTTCGATGCCGCGGTACTGGAATTGCTGCTCGCCCGCGGAGTGGGCGCGACCATGGTGATCGCGCCCGCCGATATCTACGGCGGCGACGAGCTGACGGAATTGCTGCGCGCGCAGCGGGTGACCCACGCCTTCCTCACTCCCGCGGTGCTGGCCGGTATCGACCCGTCCCGGCTGCCCGAACTGCGGGTGCTGCTGGTGGGCGGTGAGGCCAGCCCGCCCGAGCTGGTCGCGCGCTGGTCGCAAGATCGCGCGTTCTTCAATCTCTACGGTCCGACCGAGAGCACCGTCGCGGTCACCATGAGCGATCCGCTCACCGCCGCCGATACCGTCACGGTCGGAGCGCCGATCCCGGGCGTGACGGCCCTGGTGCTGGACGCGCGGTTGCGACTGGTCCCCGACGGCGCGGCCGGTGAGCTCTATATCGCGGCCGCCGGACTCGCCCGCGGCTATCACGACCGCCCGGCCCTGACCGCCGACCGGTTCGTCGCCTACCCGGGCGGTATCGGCGAGCGCATGTACCGCACCGGTGACGTGGTCCGGTGGGTCACCGGCAAGCCCGGCGGTCGCGAGCTGGAATACCTGGGCCGCAGCGATTCCCAGGTCAAGGTCCGCGGCTTCCGGGTGGAACTCGGCGAGATCGACGCCGCGCTGGCGGCCGATGATTCGGTGGCACTGGCGATCACGACCGCGCGCTCGCTGGCCAACGGCGAAACAGCCTTGGTCTCATACGTGCTGCCGCGCACGGGTGCGGAGCCGGACGCGGTCGCCCTGCGGGAGCGGGCCCGGGCGACGCTGCCCAGGCACGCCGTCCCCGCCGCGATCGTGGTCATCGACGAGGTTCCGCTCACCCCGGCGGGCAAGCTGGACCGCGAACGACTACCCGAGCCGGTGCTGGGCGGGCGCGAGTATCGCGCACCGGCGGGCGCGGCCGAGGTCCTGATCGCGGAGGAGTTCGAGCGGCTGCTGGGGATCCAACGGGTGGGGGCCACGGATGACTTCTTCGAACTGGGCGGCAATTCGCTGCTGGCCATGCGGCTGCTGGGACGGCTGAGCGCGGCCTTCGGAATCAAGATCTCGGTCGAGACGGTGTTCGACCATCCGACCGTCGCCGCCCTCGCGGCAGTGCTCTCGGTGCGATCCGGTGCTGCCGTGCGGTCCGGCGCGCGGGCCGAATGCGCGCCCCCGGTACCGCAGGCGCGCGGTGACCGGTCTCCGCTCTCGCTGGCTCAGCAGCGAATGTGGTTCCTGGCCAGGCTGGATCCGGAATCGGCGGCCCACCACATCCCCATCGCGCTGCGGTTGTCGGGCGCGCTCGACGTGGCGGCGCTGGCGGCGGCCGTGCGCGATGTGGTCGAGCGGCACGAGGTGCTGCGGACCGTGTATCCGGAGATCGACGGGGTCGGTTACCAGCTCGTGCTGGCGGCCGAGCGGGTCCCGCTGGATCTGACGCCCCGCCCGGTCGACGCATCGGAGCTGCCGGGCGAGCTGGCCGCACTGGCATCGCGTGGCTTCGATGTCACGCGGGAAGTGGCGTTGCGGGCCGGACTGTTCCAGGTCGCCGACCGTGAATTCGTACTCGCCGTCGTGGTGCATCACATTGCGGCGGAAGGCTTTTCGCTGGATCCGCTGACCCGCGACCTGACCGTAGCCTACCTCGCCCGGACGCAGGGGCACCCGCCGGCGTGGACACCGCTGCCGGTGCAGTACGCCGACTACGCGATCTGGCAGCGGGAACTGCTCGGTTCCGGCGACGATCCGGATTCCCTGCTGTCCCGCCAGCTCCGGTATTGGCGCGACACTCTGGCCGGACTGCCCCCGCTGCTCGACCTGCCGACCGACCGTCCCCGCCCCGCGGTGCTCGCAACGGCCGGGGCCGCTTACGGATTCGAGATCGACGGCGAGCTGCGCGCCGGGCTCGAGCGACTCGCGCGCGATCGCGGCGCATCGCTGTTCATGGTGGTGCACGCCGCCCTCGCCGTCGTCCTGGCCAGGCTGGCGCGCACCGACGACATCGCGATCGGCACCCCGCTGGCCGGGCGTGGCGCGCGCGAGCTGGACGACCTGATCGGCATGTTCGTCAATACCCTGGTGCTGCGCACCGGAATCGACGCGGCCGAGCCGTTCGCGCGGCTGCTCGACCGCGTCCGCGAGACCGACCTGGCCGCCTTCGACCACGCCGACGTGCCCTTCGAATGCCTGGTGGAGGCCCTGGATCCGCCCCGCACCGAGGCGTATCAGCCGCTGGTCCAGGTGCTGCTGATCTTCCAGAACCTCGGCGAACAGGCACTGGCGCTACCCGATCTCACCATCGCCGGTGTCGAATCGGAGTGCGATATCGCGGAATTCGATCTGGAGCTGACCGTCGTCGAGCAGCCCGGCGGCGGGCTGCACTGCTGCTGGCGCTACGCCACCGATCTTTTCGACCAGACGCGCATGGCGGCGCTGGCACGGCAGCTGAACCGGGTGCTGGCCGCGGCCGTGGCCGACCCGGACCTGCCGGTGGGGGACCTGCCACTGCTGACGGCGGCCGAACGCGCCGCGCTGACCGTGGCGGGATCCGGTGCGCGGCAGCCGGTGTCGCCGGGCACGCTGCTCGACCCCTTCCACGCCTGGGCGGCCCGCACATCCGATGCCGTCGCCGTGGTGTCCGACGATCGGAGCTACACCTACGCCGAATTCGCGGCGTGGGTGAACAGGCTCGCGCGAGAGCTGATCTCCTACGGCGTCGGGCCCGAGACCCGGGTGGCGGTGGCCATCCCGCGGTCGCCGGAGATGCTCGCGGCGATCTACGCCGTGCTGACCGCCGGCGGCGCGTACGTGCCCATCGACCCCGACCACCCGGCCGAGCGCATCAGGCACATCCTCGATACGGTCCGGCCGGTGTGCGTGCTGACCGCGGGCACCAGGATCGACACCGCGGCGGTGCCGGAGGTGTCCCTGGAATGGCTGGATCTGTCGGCGCACCCGACCGATCCGGTCACCGACGCGGAGCGCCGTGCGCCCCTGCGGTTGTCGAACGCCGCCTACGTGCTGTTCACCTCCGGGTCCACCGGCCGCCCCAAGGGCGTGGTGGTCACCCAGGCCGCCGTGGTGAACCAGATGGCCGGGATGCGAGGGCAATACGACCTGCGGCCCGCCGACGCGTTCCTGCACAAGACGCCGGTCACCTTCGACGCCTCGGTCTGGGAATTGTTCCTGCCCTTGCGGATCGGCGCGCGGCTGGTGGTGGCACGCCCCGGCGGCCATCTGGAACCGGACTACCTGCTGGCGACCGCGCGCCGCCACGACGTGGCGATGCTGGAGTTCGTGCCCTCCATGCTGGCCGTGCTGCTCGCCGACCCGAATGCCGAACTGCCCGGGGGAGTCCGGTACCTGTCCGTCGGCGGCGAGGAACTGCCGCCGGGACTGGTGGCGCAGGTCCGGGAGCGGCACCCGGCCGTCGTCGACAACACCTACGGGCCCACCGAAGCCACCGTCACCTCGACCTTCCACCGCTGTGCGCCCGCCGACGGCAACCGGGTGCCGATCGGGCGTCCGGTGCCCAACACCGGTGTCCGCGTGCTGGATTCGCGACTGCACCCGGTGCCCACCGGCATCCCGGGCGAACTGTATCTGACCGGCTCGCAGCTGGCGCGCGGATACGAGGCCACCGGTGGGCAGACCGCGCACCGCCTCGTCGCCGACCCGGACGGCCCGGCGGGCACCCGCATGTACCGGACCGGCGACCTGGTCGTCATGCGCGCCGACGGTGCGCTGGAGTTCCTGGGCCGCACCGATTTCCAGCTGTCGCTGCACGGATTGCGGATCGAGCCAGGTGAGGTCGAAGCCGCACTGCGCGCACATCCCGCCGTGGACCGGGCGACCGTGGTCCTCCGCCGCGAACAGCTGATCGGGTATGTGACCGCCGCGGGCGAGGATCGACCCGACGTCGAGGCCGTACTGGCCACGGCCCGGGATCGGCTGCCCGGCTACATGGTTCCGGCGCAGGTGGTCCTGCTCGACGAACTCCCTTTGGGCGCAACGGGAAAGCTCGACCGCGCCGCCCTCCCGGAGCCGGTGCTGCCCGCGCGCGAGTTCCGGCCGCCGGTCACCGTCGACGAATATGGCGTGGCGGCGGTGTTCTCCGAGATCCTCGGCATCGACCGGGTGGGACGCGACGACGACTTCTTCGCGCTCGGCGGCACCTCCCTGACCACCATCCGCGTGCGCGCCGCGCTCGCCGAAAAGCTGGAGCTGCCGGTGCCTTTGCGCCTGCTGTTCGCCCACCCCGGAGTCGGTGATCTCGCGGCGGCCCTGCGCGACGAGCCCGCCGCGGCCACGACCGGTCCGGACCCGCGCGCCGACGCCGTCCTCGATGCCGCCATCACCGCGAGCGGTTGTATCCCGGCCCGGAGCGGGGCACCGCAGACTGTGCTGCTGACCGGCGCGACCGGCTTCCTGGGCGTTTTCCTGCTGCGGGAACTGCTCGAGCACACCTCGGCCACGATCTACTGCCTGGTGCGCGCCGGATCCGATGCCGCGGCGCGGGAACGGATCCGGACCGCCGCGCAACGCTATCGGCTCGACCTCGGCGCGCACGCCGACCGGATCGTCGCCGTCGCCGGTGATCTCGCGCAGCCGCAATTGGGTTTGAGCGCAGAACATTTCGCCGAGCTCGCGGAACGCATCGAGGTCGTCTGCCACAACGGCGCGCTGGTCAATCACCTCGAACCCTATGCGCGCATGCGCGATGCGAACGTCGGCGGTACCGCCGAGGTGCTGCGCCTGGCCGCCACCACCCGGGTCAAGCCGGTCCACTACGTCTCGACGGCCTCGCTGGCGGCGGCCACCGCGGGCGAGCCGCCGAGCGGCGTGCCGGGCTATGTGCTGAGCAAATGGGTGGCCGAGCAGCTCGTCGCCGCCGCGCCCGATCGCGGGATCCCGGCGGTCATCCACCGGCCCGGCCTGATCGCGGGCGACACCCGCACCGGAGCCGGAAGCACCGACGACGCCGTGTGGACCATGGTGCGCGCCATGGTGATTCTCGGCATGGCACCGGAGCTCGGCGACGTCGCGATCGAGGTGCACCCGGTGAATCACGTGGCCGCCGCCATCACCGGCCCGCTGCGGCACTCCGGTGGCGCGGCGGTCGAATCCGGGCCGTACCGGGTGTCGCTGCGGGATCTGATCGACCGGCTCATCGGCCGGGGACACCGGCTGCGGCCGGTCGATCCGGAAGGCTTCGGCGCGGCCCTCGCGGCGGCGGCCGAACAGGCGGCCGCCGCCGGAGACCACACCCTCGCCCGGGCCGCCGCCCTGAGCATCAACTTCACCGGCTTCGGTGCGGTCGCCGAGGGAGAAACCGGACAGCGGTGCCCCACGCTGGACGGGGACGTGCTCGACCGCTATCTCGACTACTTCACCGACATCGGGTTCCTCCCGTGCCCGGGCGCCCGCGACGCCTCGATCCCCAGCACCGGCGCGCAGTTCGCCTGACCGCCGACGGCGGTGACTACCGGAGCAGTCGGGCGTCACCGCCGGATTCGGTTCGCAGGCGCAGGTTTTCGGCCACCTCGCGCTCCCAGACCTGGTTGGCCTTGGTGGTGTCGACCTCGAATTCGAAGCGGTGGCGCGACTTCGGGTCGATATCGGCGGTGTCGACGTAGAACTGGTCGTACCAGCGGCGGAGCTGGTAGATGGGGCCGTCCTCGTCGCACAGCAGCGGGTTCTCGATCTTGGATTTGTGCTTCCAGATCTCGACGTCCTGGAGGAAGCCCTCGCCGATGCCCGCGGTCATCTTGGCGGCCAGGCGATTCGCCAGATCGTCGGGGATGCCCTGGGGCTTTTCCAGGGTGATCCCGTATTGCAGGACGAAGGAATCCTGGGTGACCGGGTAGTGGCAGTTGATCAGGACGCTGCGAACCTCGTACCCGCCGTAGATGTTCAGCAGCGGATTGATCATGTACGCGGGACCGTAATAGCTGGCCTCGGACTTCAGCAGGGTGTCACCGGCGTATTTGGTGGCCATGCCGATATCGGGTCGGCCCTTGGTCTCGAGGAACTGAGTGGCGACATGGCCTTCGAAGACCGTCTTGAAGTAGGTCGGGAAGGCGTAGTGGATGTAGAAGAAGTGCGCCATGTCGACGATATTGTCGATGATCTCGCGGCAGTTGGAGCCCTCGATGAGCAGGGAGGTCCAGGTCCACGGGGTCCAGGCGTCGGAGTGGACGCCGGTGGGCGTGCCGGCGGCGTCGGTGAACGGCCCGGCGATGTGGGGGATGCTCACCTCGGGCGGGGGCGGGTTTCCCTCGTGGTCGTGCCAGACGAACAGCTGACCGTTGCGCTCCAAGGTGATCCAGGAGCGGGTGCGGGCCAGCGGCGGCACCCGGCGGGCATAGGGGATGTCCTTGCACTTGCCGTCGCCGCCCCAGCGCCAGTCGTGGAACGGGCAGGCGATCTCGTCACCCTTGACCTCGCCCATGGCCAGGTCGCCGCCGAGATGACGGCAGTAAGCGTCGAGCACCCGGAGTTCGCCCGCGCGGTCGGCCCACACCACGAGCTTGGTGCCGAAGGCGTTGACCGAGTGCGGTTTTCCGTCGCGGAAGTCAGCTGCCAGGCCCAGGCAGTGCCAGCCGCGGGCGTAGCGGGCCGGGGGCGTGCCCACGTCGATCTCGCGGACGTTCCTGCCCCGGACTTGCTGGGTCGCCACCGCTTCCTCCTTGTGAACGTGTTTCAGAACAGATTCAGGTTCGTGGCGCCGGGTGCGGTGCGGCAATGGTCGAAAGTCCCTAAGGGTTGGGAACTTCGCCCGTCGGCAAACTGTGCGCGCGAGCCGGATCGTGACTGGAACACGTTGCAGTTTGGCGGCTCGGGCCGCCGACCGACCCCAGGAGTGCCGCCGATCATGACCCACGACATCACCGAGCGTGGCGCCGCCCTGCTGCCGAGCCTGCGCGAGCGCGCGCAGGAGACCGAGGACCTGCGCCGCATTCCCGACGCGTCGATCAAGGACCTCCAGGAGAGCGGCTTCTTCACCCTGCTGCAACCGCGCCAATGGGGCGGGCGCGCCTGCGATCCGGTGGTCTGCTACGACACCGTGCGCACGCTCGCGAGCGCCTGCGGCGCGACCGGCTGGGTGGCCGGCATCCTCGGCATCCACAACTGGCACCTCGGCCTCTTCGATCAGCGTGCGCAGCAGGACGTCTGGGGCGCGGATCCGAACGCGCGGGTGGCGTCGTCCTACGCGCCGATGGGATCCGGCGTCGAGGTCGCGGGCGGCTATCGGGTCAGCGGTGCGTGGGCCTGGTCGTCGGGCTGCGATCACGCGGACTGGGTGGTGGTCGGCGGACCGGTGCTGCGCGAGGGGAAGCCGGTCGATTTCGGTTCGTTCCTGATCCCGCGCACCGACTACCGCATCGACGATGTCTGGCATGTGGTCGGCCTGCGCGGCACCGGATCCAACACGGTGGTGGTGGACGAGATCTTCGTGCCCGAACACCGCTTCCTGAGCTTCCGCACCATGGGTGAACTGAAATCGCCGGGCCTGCGGGTCAATACCGACCCCGTGTACCGGATGCCCTGGGGGACGATCCATCCCACCACCATCTCGACCCCGATCGTCGGCATGGCCTACGGCGCGCTGGCCGCCCACCTCGAACATCAGGGCGCCCGGGTGCGGGCCGCGTATGCCGGTGAGCGGGCCACCGACGACCCGTTCGGCAAGATCCGGATCGCGGAGGCCGCCAGCGATATCGACGCGGCCTGGCGTCAGCTCTCGGGCAATGTGGCCGCGGAGTACGCGTGTCTGGTGGCGGGCCTGGACGTTCCGCTGACCCTGCGCGCCACCGCGCGCCGCGACCAGGTCCGTTCCACCGCGCGCGCCACCGCCTCGCTCGATAGACTGTTCGAGGCGGCCGGGGCCGGCGCCCTGGTCGATGGCACCGCGCTGCAACGCTTCTGGCGCGACGCCCACGCGGGCCGGGTGCACGCGGCCAACGACGCCGAGCGGGCTTACGTCATGTACGGCTCCCACGTCTTCGGATTGCCGCTGGGCGACACCATGGTCTGAGCGGTCATTGCCTTTGTTGCTTACCGAACGGTGCAATTTCATAAGTCTGCAGTTCGGTGACTTTGGACCCTTCTCGCGATCTCGCGCCGCCGAGCATGCTCTCCTCTCGGAGAGGTGCGTTCGCGGTACCGAGAAACCTGCAGGCAAGGGAGGGCCGTTGTTGCGCGCGTGTGAGGCATGGTCGCCGGAGACGTATCCGGGAATTGTGGTGCGCGCCAACGGCCAGGTCCCGATGCTCGAGGCCGAACGGATGGCGGGCGCGGTCGGCCGCCTGCTGACCCGGTTCCGGATCGAGCGATCCGCGCGCATCCGCATGACCGGTGGCCCGTGCGTGGACGGGTCGATCCTGATCCAGGTGAATCTGGAATCCGGTGCCACCCCGCTGCGGGTCCAGACCCTCATGCACGGGCGCGGTGACGCGCTGCCGGTCATCGTGCGACTGGAACGCCAGCTGCGCGGTGCCGGGCGGAGCTGGTCGCCCCGCCCGTGGCCCGATCCGACTCGCCCGCCGCTGGATTGGCCCGGACCGGGCGTCGTCGCCCGGCGCAAGCAGGTGGCGCTCGCACGCGTCGAACCGATCTCGGCGGCGATGGCGATGGACGCGATGGACTACGACGTCCACCTGTTCACCGACGCCGACACCGGTTGTGATGCCATCGTCTACCGGGCCCTGCCCACGGGAGTGCGGCTGTTCCGGCAGCGCTGCGGGTCCCCGCCGCGCGGTGCCGCGGCCACCGAGCCGCACGGCCCGCTCATCACCAATCCCCGTCCGGCCCCGGTCCTGACCGAGCGCCGCGCCGCGGACCGGCTGTGCGAGTTCGGCCTGCCGTTCCTGTTCTATTCCGATGCCGCGACCGGGCGCGGGCGCCTGATGTACCGGCGCTACGACTCCGGTGTGGGGCTGATCGAGCCCGTCGCGAGCTGAATGTGGCGGACCGGCGGGACCAAATCCGCCCCCGACCTGCCGGAAGCCCGGAAACGTCGGGGCCGAGGGCCCGGCGGGCCGGGGACCTAGGTCTCTGGGGCGCGACCGCGCGGACGGCGATGCTCGATACAACATCGGCACAGGGAGGAAAACCCATGGCGGACACCAGCGCCCGCGATCCGGAAACGTGGCCGGCCCCGATCATCGCCGCCGTCGACGGCTCGCAGATGGCCTACCGGGCGGTGGCCTGGGCGGCGGCCGAGGCCGAATTGCGGCGGTGGCCATTGCACATCGTCGTCGCCTACGGCGTGGAGCCGCGGCGGGAGAAGTACGCGCCGGTGACCGAGGCCGAGCGCGAGGAATTCCGGTGGGCGGCCGAAGACATTCTGGCCGAGGCGATCCGCGTCGCCCGCGACGTGACCGCGGGCGCGGACGTCTCGATCACCACCGAGGCGATCGACGCCCCCGCCCTGACCACGCTGGTCGAGATGTCGGCCACGGCCCGGATGATCGTGGTCGGCAATCGCGGCCGCGGCACCATGCGCCGGGCGCTGCTGGGCTCGGTGAGCGCGGGACTGGCGCGCCGGGCGCACTGCCCGGTCACGGTGGTGCACGACAGCACCGAAGCCGGGGTGGGGGCCTCGGGCAGGCCGGTGGTGGTCGGCGTCGACGGCACCGAGAACAGCATGCCCGCCGTCGAGACGGCGTTCGAGGAGGCGTCGCGGCGCAAGGCCCCGCTGCTGGCGGTGCACGCCTGGCGCGAGAGCAGCGGTTTCGACCTCGAGGTCGTCGGCTGGGAGACCATCCGGCGCAGCGAGGATCGCGTGCTGGCGGAATCGCTGGCCGGTTTCGGCGAGCGGTTCCCCGAGGTCGCCGTCGAGCGCGTGGTCACCTGCGACACCCCCGTGCACGCCCTGCTCGAGCACACCGAGGACGCGCAACTGCTGGTCGTCGGCAGTCGCGGGCGCGGCGGTTTCGCCGGGCTGGTGCTCGGGTCGGTCAGTATCGCCATGCTGCACGCCGCGACCTGCCCGGTCCTGGTGGTCCGTTCCGAGGAGAAGGAAATCCGATGACCCCCGATCACGAAACCATCCGTGCGGCACTGGCATTGGCGGTGCGTGCACCGTCGGTGCACAATACTCAGCCCTGGTCGTGGCGGATCGGTGATCGCAGCGTCCAGCTGTACGCCGATTGCAGCCGCCGCCTGCCGCACGCCGATCCCGACAGCCGCGAGCTGCTGCTGAGCTGCGGTGCGGCACTGCATCATCTGCGCGTGGCCATGCGGTCGCTGGGCTGGGACACCGAGGTGCACCGGCTGCCCAATCCGGCCGATCCGATGCATCTGGCGTCGGTCGAGTTCCATCGCGCCGCCCCCGACGAGGAGTCGGTTCGCCTGGCGCGGGCCATCTCCCAGCGGCGCAGCGATCGGCGGCGGTTCACCTCCTGGGAGATTCCCGACGGCCAGCTGGCGCATCTGATCGAGGCGGGCGACATGCCGGGGGTGCGCGTGCACACCGTCGATTCCCCGGGCGATCGCTCGCGGCTGATGCGCGCGTTCCAGCAGGCGGCCGAGGCCCACGCCGCCGATCCGGCGTACCTGGCCGAATTGGCGGCCTGGAGTGGGCATCACGCCGACCCCGAGGGCGTCCCGGCCCGCAACGCGGTCGCCGCCACGGGGGACCCGACGGTGCGGCCCTTCGCCGACCCGCGGCTGGCCGAGGCGGTGCTGACCGATACCGAATCGGCTCGAATGCTGCTGCTGTGCACCAGTGACAACGACCTGCTGGCCTGGCTGCGCGCCGGTGAGGCCGCCAGCGCGATCATGCTGGCCGCCACCGTCCGCGGCCTGGCCAGCTGCCTGCTCACCGAACCGGTGGAACTGCCGGCGGTGCGCGAGCGGATCCGCACCGAACTGCTGGGCGGCTTCGGGCACCCGCAACTGGTGATCCGGATGGGCTGGGCCGCGAGCAGCGCCGATCCGATCCCGGCTACGCCGCGGCTGCCGCTGGACGCGGTGGTGCGGCCGCTGGAACCTGCGGATCGAGGTTGAGTGTCGTGGCCGGGAAAAGCGTCATGGCCGCGAAAACCCCGCTCACGCTGCGGCTGTGGCGGCTGCGGCCCTGGAGCTCGAACCCGCTCATGCGGACCTCCGATCGCTGGGAGTCGGTGCTGCGCCTGCTCGTGGTCGTCGTGGCGCTGCTCATGATCCCGATCGCGGGAGCGGCCGGGACCATCGCCTACGGCGGTGCGACCACGCGCATCGGTGCCGAACGCGCCGCGAAGGTGCACATCAGCGCCACCGCACAGGCCGATGCCGTGCAGACCGTGGCACCGGGGCCCTACCGTGCCGCCCGGTACCAGGTGCCGGTGCGTTGGGTGCGCGACGGCACGGAATCGACCGTGGTGCTCACCCTCGACGAACCGGTGAAAGCCGGTGCCGCCGTTCCCCTGTGGATCGGCGCCGACGGCAAGCGCACCGACCCGCCGCCCGGCCCCGAGGCCGCGGCCTACGAGGGGATCGGCACCGGGCTGCTGGTGCTGGGGCTGACCTTGGCCCTGGCACTGTTCGCCCTGTCGGGTCTGGACGCCCTGCTGGCTCGGCTGCACGGTGCGCGCTGGGAAGCCGAGTGGCGCACCGTCGCCCGGCCGATCGGCACCTGAGCCGGACGCGTAACGCCCGATCCGGGCATAGAACCCAAGTGAGACAACGAGTTTCGAGGTGATGATGATGACCGGGAGCGATTCCGCCCCGCTGCCGATCGTGGTGGCCGTGGACGGGTCCGCGGTGTCCTATCAGGCCGCGGCATGGGCCGCGGCCGACGCGGCGCTGCACGGCGTGCCGCTGCGGATCGTCAATTCCATCTATATGCCGGTGGGTTTCGGGCCCGCGGCCATTCTGTCCGACGCCGATCTCGAGTATCTGACCCGCGATGGCGAGCGCGTGGTGGAGGAGGCGCTGCGAGTGGCCCGCGTCGCGGTGCCCACCGAGACCCTCGAGATCTCCTCCGAGGTGACCGCCGAACCGATCATCGATCACCTGATCTCGGCCTCGCGGCGCGCGCGGGCCCTAGTGGTGGGCGCACGGGGGCTGGGCGCGCTGCGTCGCGGCCTGCTCGGCTCGGTGAGCAGCGCGGTGGCCCAGCACGCGCACTGCCCGGTCGCGGTGATCCACGCCAGCGCCGCCGATCCGGTGTCGGCGGAGAAGCCGGTGCTGGTCGGTGTCGACGGCACCGACAACAGCGTGCCCGCGCTCGAATTCGCCCTCCGGGAGGCCTCGCTGCGCAAGGTCGGCGTGACCGCGCTGCACGCCTGGACCGATGCCACCGGGTTCTACCTGCCCGTGCTGGGCTGGGACGACGTTCGCCGGCGCGAGGACCAGCTGCTCGGCGAGCAGCTGGCCAAGATCACCGAGCACTACCCCGACGTCCCGGTCAAGCGAATCCTGGTGATGGACCGCCCGGTTCGGGCCCTGCTCGAGGAATCCGAGAACGCGCAGCTGCTGGTGGTCGGCAGCCATGGCCGCGGCGGATTCACCGGAATGCTGCTGGGCTCCACCAGCACCGCCCTGCTGAACAGCGTGGAGTGCCCGGTTCTGGTGGTGCGCGGTCCGCGCTGACCGAGGGATCGGATCCCCGCGGGCCGACCGCGATCGGTCAGCCCAGCGGGGCCGACCAGCGCAGCCGGGTGCCGCGGTCGTCGGCATTGCGGAGGATGGCGAATTCGCCGCCCACTTCCTCGGCGCGGCGCGCCAGATTGGTGAGCCCGCTGGGGGTGATGTCGTCCGGAATGCCGCGGCCGTCGTCGGACACGATCACGGTGAGATCGTCGGCCACATCGATGGCCACCGTCAGCGTCTGCGCGCCCGAATGCCGCATGGCATTGCTGACCGCCTCGCGCACCACCGCCTCGGCGTGGTCGGCGAGCACCGGCGCGACCACCGACAGCGGTCCCGAGATGCGCAGGGAGGTCCGCATTTCGGTGTCACCGGTGTGCTGGGCGATGACCTGCTCGATGCGCTGGCGCAGCCGGGTGCTCGACGCATTGCCGCCGTGCAGATCGAAGATCGAGGTCCGGATCTCCTGCACCACGTCCTGCAGATCGTTGACCACGTCGGCGAGTCGCTGGCGGACCTCGGGGGCGCGGGTGCGGGAAATGGTGCCCTGCAGGCTGAGTCCGGCCGCGAACAGCCGCTGGATGACGTGGTCGTGCAGGTCGCGGGCGATGCGGTCGCGGTCGGTGAGCACGTCCAGCTCGCGCATGCGGTGCTGCGCCTCGGCCAGCTGGATGGCCAGCGCCACCTGATCGGTGAAGGCCGAGGCCAATTCCAGGATCTCGTCGGAGAACGCCGGCGCGGTGATCGGCCGCACCATCACCAGCACGCCGAAGGTGGAGCTCTGGGCGCGCAGCGGAAGCACCAGGACCGGACCGGGATTGGAGATCGGCTTGCCCAGATCGATATCGGCGGAATGATCGAAACGCAACGGCCGGCCCGTGGTGAACACCCGGCCGATCGCGGTGCCCTCGGCTCGCGCGGACGGGCTGATCGGCGTGTCCCCGGGACCCGACCAGCAGGCGATGCGCAGTTCGGGCACCTCCTCCGGCGGGCAGTCCGGATCGTCGCAGATCGTCAGGAACGCGCGTTCGGATTCGGTGAGTGCGCGCACGTGATCGACCACTTGGGCCAGCGCCTCGTCCGGATTGGCGCCGGCCAGGAAGCCGGTGGCGATATCGCGGGTCGCCTCGATCCACGCCTGCCGGGCGCGCGCCGACTCGTACAGGCGCGCATTGTCGATGGCGATACCGGCAGCGGCGGCCAGCGCCTGGACGATCACCTCGTCGTCCTCGGTGAACGGCAGGCCGTTCTTCTTCTCGGTCAGATACAGGTTGCCGTAGATGTCGTCGCGCAAGCGCACGGGCACACCCAGGAAGGTGTGCATGGGCGGGTGATTGGCGGGGAATCCGACCGAGTCGGGGTGATCGGCGAGATCGTCGAGCCGAATCGGCTGCGGCTGCGTGAACAGCAGTCCGAGCACGCCGCGGCCCTCGGGCAGATCGCCGATGCGGGCGGCGGTTTCGTCGTCGATGCCCTCGTGGATGAACTGGGTCAGATGCGCGTCGACCCCGCGCACGCCCAGCGCGCCGTAGCGGGCCTCGACCAGGCTGATGGCGGTGCGCACGATGGTGCTCAGGGTCTGGTCCAGATCCAGTCCCGCGGTGACCGCGAGCATGGCCTCGACCAGTCCGTCCATGCGGTCTCGAGCGTCGATGATTTGATCTACGCGATCCTTCACCTCGGTGAGCAGTTCGCGCAACCGCAGCTGCGACAAGGTACTGCGTACAGAGTACGAATCGCCGGAAGGCACGGTCATCGAGTTTCCTGTACTTCTCTGTGTCTGGAACCCCACGAGGTCTCGTAGACCCCCAGTGTATTCGGACACGTGGTCGAATCGGGATCGGGCGCGTGACAGCCAGGCGTACGGGTGACGACGGTCATCGGCGGTAGTGCCGTTCGAATCTCGCGGACCCGGCCCGCACCGGGTCACGCTGGAGGGATCATCCCCGCATCGAATGCAGGTACCGGCCATGACCGAATTACGACCGCTGGACGCGGGGTTCGTCGAACTCGAGGACTCCGATCCGCACCTCAGCATGGGCATCGGCGCGGTGGCCGTGCTCTCCGGGACTCCGCCCACCCGCGCCGAATTCGCCGAACTGGTGGGCGCCGGGGTGCGCGGGAACACGCGGCTGCGCGAGCGCATGCGGCGCGCGCCGCTGGATCTGTCCACGCCGGTGTGGGAACCGGACCCGGCCTTCGATCTGGCCCATCACATCCGCTGGGTGGCGCTGCCCGAACCCGCCGACGACGCGGCGCTGTTCGAGTTCATCGCCACCGAGCTGGCCGCGCGGCTGGATCGCGACCATCCGCTGTGGCAGTGCGTGGTCGTGGAGCGGCTGGCCGGTGATCGGTGGGCGGTACTGATCAAGGCGCATCACAGTGTGGCGGACGGGGTTTCGGGAGTGAATCTGCTCTCGGGGCTGTGCGATCAGGGTTCGGAGGAGCCCGAACCCGCAGCGGCGCAGCCACCGCCGGACGGACCGGGATTGCGCGGCCTGATCGATCAGGCGGTGCGGCTGCCGGTCGATGTGCCGCGCGCGGTGGTGCACACCGTGCGCGGCCTGATCCCGGTGACGATGGCGATGCTGCGTCCCACGGCCGATTCCTCGCTCAACGGGTCGATCGGGCAGCAGCGGCGCTACGTGGTGGCGCGCGCCTCGCTGCCGGAGATCCGGGAGATCGGTAAGGCTTTCGGGGCCACCGTGAACGATGTGGTGCTGGCCGTGCTGGCCGGTTCCTACCGGGCGCTGCTGCTGGGGCGTGAGGAGGAGCCGACCCGCGACATGTTGCGCATCCTGGTGCCGGTGTCGACACGCTCGGCGGAGGCGATGCGGGTGCTCGACAACCGGGTCTCGGCGCTGCTGCCGTATCTGCCGGTCCACGTGGCGGATCCGGTGCAGCGGCTGGCCGCGGTGCACGATCGCATGAACCGGCACAAGGCGCGCGGGGAGGCGGGCGCGGAGGGCACGCTGCTGACGTTGACCGAGTGGATGCCGTTCGCACCCCTGGCCTGGGCCGTGCGGACGCTGGCGCGGCTGCCGCAGCACAGCGTCAGCGCGGTGGCCACCAATGTGCCCGGCCCGCGCCGCGAACTGACCATGGGCGGGCGGCGGGTGCTGGAACTGCTGCCGGTGCTGCCCATCGCCGTGCGATTGCGCAGCGGCGTCGCCATTCTCAGCTATGGCGACCGGCTGACCTTCGGCATCACCGGCGACTACGACACCATGCCGGATATCGGCGCGATCGCCGAGGGCATCGACGCCGAGATCCGGGTCTTGCTGGCCGCCGCCCGCGCCCGCTGACCGGGGCGCGGCGGCACGCCGTACGGAAAGTCAAGGGCGCGAGCGGAATCGGTGGCCGAGCCGCATCGGTGCGGGCAGGTCGTCGGGGAGCATCAGGAGCAGCAGGATCGGTACGGCGGTCAGCAGCAGCGTGACCAGCAGGGCGATGGCGGGTGCGCCCGAGAGGGCTACACCGGCCAGGAGTAGTGGGACGGCCAGGATGAACAGCGGGGCGTGACGAATCGTCATGTCCGAGTTCCCTTCCGGGGAACGAAGGCGGTCAGGGATGGGTGGGAACGCTGGCGGGGCGGGGCAGGCCCAGGGTGAGCGCGATCGAATCCGCCCAGGACGCGATGGCGGTCCAGTCGCGCAGATCGCCGTAGCGGGTGCCGCCCAGCACCCGGAACAGGGCGCGCGCCCCGAGTGAGACGCCCGCCCGCTCGTAGTGGCCCGCGAAGGCCCGGTAGTCGACGGTATCGATCGAATCGCGCAGGGCGGCAATGCGCTTGGGGGTCAGGCGGCCGACCGGGCCGTACAGGGCGGGGCCCACGCCGACGCTGAACAGCCACACCTTGCGGGCGGCCAGTTCGTCGTGGTGGGAGGCGATGTAGGTGGCCGCGTCGGGTAGCAGGGCCATATTGTGCACGGCGCTGCCGATCACCACGGCGTCGAAGCGGGACAGCTCCGGGGCGTGCTCGGCGTCGGCGACCTCGACGGTCGCGCCCCGGGCGGTGAGGTTCTCGCCCAGGTACTCGGCGATCTCCCGGGTGGAACCCTGGGCGGTCGCGTAGACGATGGAGATGCGGGGTGCGGGGTGTGATGTCATGACCACCAGCCTGCGCTGATCGGGAGCCGACTCGGAGAGGCGTCGTGCCCGACCGGCGAGGTCCATGGTCACCACATGATCAACCGGCGGCGGTCGCGTGGGGGCGCAGCGATTCGAGCGCGGCGGCCAGCAACCGGCGCGCCTCGGCGGCCACCGGGACGAGTTCGGGCTCGGCGATGAGGCGGGCCTGCAGTTCCGGGTCCGCCGCCTCGATCAGCACGTCGGTATCCTCGGCGCGCACGACGATCGGGCAGGGCAGCAGCAGCCCGGCCTGACGGTCGGCGGTCAGCGCCGCCGCGGCCAGCCGCGGGTGGCAGGCCTCGATGATGAGGTAGTCCTCGATGTGCTCGCCCGCCTTCTCGCGCAGGATCGACTGCATGTCGAGCTCGGCGAGAATGGTGAAACCCTGTTGCCGCAGCACCTCCCGGGTGGCCTCGGCGGCCGCGGCGAAGGTGGTGTCCAAGTGCACCGAGATGGCGGGGGCGGGGGCGACGGGGAGGCGGATCTCGGTGATCAGCTGACGCGGATCACTGACCTCGTCGGGGCCGATGAGATAGGCCTCGGTGGGCGGGCCGATCGGGCGGCAGCCGACCTGGCGCACCCACTCGCGCAGCGCCCGGTAGGCGGCGTCCATGGTGCCGTAGCCGCCGCGGTGGCAGGTGCGGGCCACCAGGGCCGGTTCCTGGACCACCAGCTCCGCGCCGGAACTCGGGCCCAGGGACGGGGCGGCCTCGATCGGCAGCCCGAAATCCACGGTAATGGTTTCGGCCGTGGGCAATTCGCGATGGAAGGTGATGGTGGGGGCGCCGGAGGCGACCAGCCCGGCCCGCTGGGCCACTTCGGCGATCCGTTGCATGCCGCCGATCACGCCCTCGGCCAAGCGATCCGGGCGAATCTCGAGCGGAATCCGGAGCACCGTCTGCGGCGGTGTTTCACACAAACCCACTCGGTACTGCATCATTGCCTCCTTCGGATGGTCCTGCTACCAAGCCTGCGATGCCCGCCGCGCACTACACAGAGGAGAAGGTCATGGTGGCGGGGGTACTAGCGCAGGGCCCCCGCCGGGACATCGGCGGTTGCGCCGCCCGACCGGGCGGTCGGACAGATGCCCAGCGGTCGAATGTCCGGACGGCGGTCGGTTCGGGGACCTTCGGCCCTGTCCGAACGGTGGGTTCGATGCTGCCATGGAGTCGCAGGGGATTCACCGAGAAGGGACTGTTGAGGGATGCGCTTGTCTGACGGTGTGTGCGGCGTGGTCGATCTGTCGCGCGCCGAAGCGCTACGTCTGCTGGCGAGCGCGTCGTTCGGGCGGGTGATCTTCACCCGGGAGGCGCTGCCCGCGGTGCGGCCGGTCAACCACTATGTCGACGACGGCGAAATCATCGTGGTCCGAACCAGGCTGACCTCCCGCCTCACCTCGACGGTGCGCGCGGACTCCCACGTGGTCGTCGCCTACGAGGCCGACGAGATCGACCCCGTCACTCATCTGGGCTGGTCGGTGGTGGTCACCGGCATCGCGCGCACGGTGACCGATCCCGAGCGGGTGGCCCGCTACAAGCAACTGCTGCGCCCCTGGGTCGACGGCCAGATGGACACGGTGGTCGCGATCGAGCCCACCTTGGTTACCGGTATCCGCCTGGTGGACAAGGGCATCGGGCGTTCGGAGGACCGCGCCGAGGCGAGCTGATCAGAGGTCGGGGATCGGCGCGCCGGGCGCGGCGACGCGGCGGGTGAACGTGCCGTGGAAGCCCCAGGGGATGTGGTGGTCCAGCCAGGCGGTGGCCAGCGGGCCGCGCTCCAGGTCGCGGGCGTCGAGAACCACCAGCTGGGAACGGTCTTCGGTGAGGTCGTGGTTGAGGGTGAGCAGCCAGCCGTCGTCCTCGGGGGCGTCGGGGGAGCGGGGGACGAACAGGGGTTCGCCGACCGAGCTCGCGCCCAGCTCGCAGCCGGTGACCGCACCGGTGGCGTGATCGACCTTGACTATCGAGTCGAACAGCCCGGCCGGGCCGCCCGCTCCGGCCAGATAGCTGAAGCGGTGTTCCCGGGTGCCGCGCCGCCAGTCGTACTGCGGGAATTCGCCGGAACGGTCGCTGAGCTCGCGTTCGACGACGGTGCCGCCCCCGGTGATCCGGTACTGCATCAGCCGCGAGTCGGGGAACTGCGGGGTCTGCGGGCCGTCGAGGTTGACCGTGCCGGTCATGCGGCGGAAATCGGTCCACGCGGTGTCCAGGCGCACCAGCTCGACCACGACGTCATCGCCGTCGTCGTAGGCGTTGGTGACGTGCACGTGCAGCAGCGCCTCGTGCTCGACCACCCGGGGGCGGCCGCGGTTCCTGGGTACCAGCAGGAAGCGGGTGCCCTTATCGGCCTTGAAATCCAGTGACTCGATGAACGAGGCGGCGGCCAGGGCCAGCTTGGGGATATTGGGCAGGATCGGGTCGAGCACGAACACCAGGTAGCGCTGGGTGAGGGCGAAGTCGTGGTTCCAGGGCAGGTCCAGCATGGGGATCGTGGCGAGCCGGTGCACTCGCCCCGACCGGTCGAGCCGGTAGGTTCGGGCAGGGGCGCGGCTGATCGGTGGGGCGGTCAGGAGTGCCGGTGCCCGTTCCAGATTCGCAGCGCCGCGGCGACGGTGGCCTCGACCGGACCGGCGGTGTCGAGTTGCACGGCATCCGGCCAGTCGGTGACCGTGGCGGCCAGGGCGTCGGCGATGGCCGGGGTGGCCTCGGAATCGCCGTGCGGGCGGCCGAGGATGCGGGAGGCCGCCAGCGCGGATGGGCAGGCACAGTGCAAAGGAATCAGGTCGGCGTGCGCCAGGTCGGCGATTTCCGCTGCGCGGGCGCGGGTTTCGGCGTCCGGCCAGCCCGCGTCCAGGATGACCGAGCGGCCCAGGGCCAGGTCGGCGCGGGCGCGGTCGAGCAGTTCGGCGTAGACGCGGGCGCGGGCCTCGGGGCGGTAGGCGCCCTCGCCGAAGCGGCCGCTCGCGCCGGTGACGGCTCCGCAGGCCCGCAGCTGGGCGCGGACGGCGTCGCTGGAGATCACACGGGCGCCGGTGTGCGCCGCCAATTCCCTGGCCACGGTGGACTTTCCGGATCCGGGCAGGCCGCCGACGAGCACCATGGTGACCGCGCCGCGTTCCAGGTGGCGGATGGCCAGGTCGAGGTGGCGGCGGGCGCTCGCGGCCGCGTCCGGATCGCCCTGGGCGGCGCGCAGCCGGTCGGTCTTGGCGCGCACCAGTGCGCGGTAGGCGATGTAGTGGTGGCGCAACGCATCCGGGGCGCTGTCCACGGCGGCGTGCAGGTAGGAGTCGAGGAAGAACGCGGCGAGCTCGGGGTGGCCGCGGAATTCCAGGTCCATGGCCAGGAAGGCGGCATCGTCGAGCACGTCCACGTAGCGCAGGGTGCCGTCGAAGTCGAGGCAGTCCAGGATCCGGAAGCCGTCGTCGAGGGCGAAGATGTCCTCGGCGAGCAGATCGCCGTGGCCGTCCACGATGTGGCCCAGGCGGATTCGTGATTCGAAGAGGGTGTCGCGGCCGTCGAGGAAGCGCATGGCCAGGCGGTCGGCGTGGGCGAGGCGCTCCGGTTCGATGGCGCCGGGCGGTTGCGCGGCGAGACTGTCGAGCAGGATCCGCCAGCGCTTGCGCAGCGCCTCGGTGCCGCCCTCGTGGTCGATGGCCGGGCCGCGCGCGGCCGTGCGGTGGAATTCGGCGAGAGTCGTTGCCAGCGTGGCCAGCTCGCCGTGGCTGAGCCGCCCGGCGGCGAGCAGGTCCGAGAGTCTGCGATCGGCGGGCATGCGCCGCATCACCAGGACCGGTTCGTCCGGGCCGCCGGTCGGATCCGACAGCTGGGCCAGGCCCAGGTACACGTCCGGGGCGAGTCGTCGATTGAGCTCCAGCTCACGGGCGCAGGCATGTTCGCGTGCCGCCGCGCTGCCGAAATCGAGGAAGTCGGTGACGATCGGCTTCTTCAACTTGTACGCGCGGTCGCCCAGCAGCAGCACCACGCCGGTGTGCGTCTCGTACACCTTCGCGAACGGGTTGTGCGCGAGTGTATTTCGCGCGGCCGGGGTGGTGTCGATGGTCACTGCGCCACCTGCCGCGTGCGGTCCGCGTCGGCCTGCTCGGCCGCGGGCGGACGGTCGGGGACCACGAGTACCGGGCACGGCGCGTAACGCACCAGCTCCTGGGTGATCCGGCCCAGCCGGTCGGGGTGTGCGAAGGTGCTCTCGTGCGCGACCACGACGAGCCGGGCGGCGGCGGTGAGGGTTTCGACGGCGGTGAGCGGATCGCCGACCAGGGTGATCGGCCGGATCACCACATCGGGGAACTGGCGCACGCAGTGCACCAGCTCGGCGTCGGACACGACCGCGCTCTCCGGCGTCCAGTCCGGGTGCTCCTGCCAGCTGCGCCCGTGCCAGACGCGAGCCACGGTCACCTCGCCGCCGCGGGTGCGGGCGGCCCGGGCGGCCGTCGCCAGCGCGGCGCGGGCGGGTCCGGCGGTGTCGGCCACGGCGAGCACGGCGCCGTGCTCGACGCGTGTGGGCGGCACCAGTGCGATCGGGCAGTGCGCGTCCCGGGTCACCGCGAGGGCGGTGTCGCCGAGCACCATCTGGGACAGGAAACCGGTATCGGGCCGGCCCAGCACCATGAGCTCCGCGGACTCCGACAGCTCGAGCAGCAGCTGGTCGGGGCGGCCGCGCAGCACCGCGACGTCGATCTCGAGCCGGCGCGGTTCCTCGGGCTGTTGCGGTCCCCCGGGCTGTGGCGCGGCCCCGGTGCGGGGCAGGGCCTCGGTGATCGAGCGGCGGGTGCGCGCCAGGGTCTCGGACGCGGCACGGTATTTCACGCCGCCCGGTCGGAAGGCGGGCTTGTCGAGGTCGGGCACGACCTGCACCAGGCGCAGCGGCAGATCGCGGGAGAGTGCCTCGGCGGCAGCCCATTCGGCGGCCCGTGCGGCCGCGCGCGACCCGTCGATGCCGACGACGACCGGGGCGGCAGAGGCTACCGCTCGGCGAGATCCATTGGGGTCCATGGGTTCAGCGTCCCCGGCGGGCGAGTCGCGAGGTAGGGGCGGCGCGCACTGTCCGTAGGGTCTTTGGACCCGATCATCACCGCTCAGCGGCGGCGGGCCGGATCCTCGCGCAGCTTCGAGGCCAGCACCGCGGCCTGGGTGCGGCGCTCCATGCCGAGTTTGGCCAGCAGCCGGGAGACGTAGTTCTTGACGGTCTTCTCCGCCAGGAACATGCGCTCGGCGATCTGGCGATTGGTGAGGCCCTCGCCGAGCAGTTCGAGGAGTTTGCGCTCCTGCTCGGTGAGACCGGCCAGCGGGCCGTCGGGTTCGGCGCTGCGGCGCAGGCGGTCCATCAGGGCGGCGGCGGCCCGGTTGTCCAGCAGCGAACGCCCGGCCCCGACCTCCTTGATGGCCTTGGCCAGCTCCATGCCCTTGATGTCCTTGACCACGTAGCCGCTGGCGCCGGCCAGGATGGCGTCCATCATGGCCTGCTCGTCGGTGAAGGAGGTCAGGATCAGGCAGCGCAGACCCTCCATGCGGGAGAGCAATTCGCGGCACAGTTCGATGCCGTTGCCGTCGGGCAGGCGGACGTCGAGCACCGCGACATCGGGGCGCAGTGCGGGGATGCGCGCCAGCGCCTGCGACACGTCGCCCGATTCGCCCACCACGGTGAGTTCGGGGTCGCTTTCGAGCAGGTCGACGAGGCCGCGACGGACGATCTCATGGTCGTCGACGAGAAACACCTTGATCATGGCCGGGATCCGATCTGCGAGGGGCTGTGACCTCAAACATAACCCCTCGCGCGAATGACCATTCGGGGCCGAAAGTCCCCACTGCAAGTGATCTTGGTTGTGACTTGCGGATCCGGCGGCCGTAACGGGGCCACGACCTGGGCAATTGCCGCGGCGAGCGGGCCGGTCGGGCGACGGCCGGGTCAGTGCCGCGGTCCGGCCGGGAGCACCGTCAGGATCTCCGAGAGCGGCAGTCGCGGTGTCGCGGCGGGGGTTTCACCCTCGGTCGGCGCGACCCCGACGCGCACCAGCACCTGCGGGCGGGCGGTGTTGCCGGTGAGGGTCCCGACCACCGACCGGGCCCGGGGCAGCTCGGTGATGTGGGTGAGCGGACAGGTCGCGTACCCCGCCACCGTCGCCTCCAGCAGCACCGTCGACAGCGCGACGCCGCAGCGCACCAGCTCGGCGCGGGAGTCGCCGTCGGTGGACAGCGCCAGGATGACCGAGCGGTCGGCGGGCAGTTCGGTGCGGCGCGGCGGACCGTCCACGGTCGGCAGGGCGCGCCCCACCCCGACGCGCGTCTGCTCGCCGGCGGAGGTCAGGGCCTCGGCGGGTACCCCGGTGGTGCTGAAGGAATGCCCTGTCCACCAATGTAATTCGGCCTGATACGAGGAATCGTAGCGGCGCAGCACGGCGCTGAGCCGCGCGGCGTGCGCCAGCTCGGCGCGCGCGGTGTCGGGCAGGATCGCCAGCGTCGCGTCCTCGGGCGCGACCACGGTGCGCAGCACGAGTTCGAAATCGTCCCAGCCGGGCGGCGGTGCGTAGGGCAGGCGGTCGGTGTGGCGGCGCGTGATGGCCGCGGCGCGATCCCGGTCGGCGTCGGTCACGATCTCGGCGCGCGCGAAGGTCACCGTGGCCAGCTGGTCGGGCCGAGTGGGATTGGGCAGGAAGGCGATCCGGCTGCGCCAGCCCGCCGCGGCCAGCGCGGCGTCCAGGTGGCCGAGCACGATCCCGCAGCTGATCAGCAGCTGGCGGCCGCCGGTATCGGTGGCGTGCAGCAGGCGCTCGGGGACGGAGAACAGTTGCAGCGCGGTGCCGTCGAACACCCAGCGCCAGGGCTGGCTGTTGTGCAGCGACGGCGCCCGCCCGGCCAGCAGTACCGCGCGTTCGATGGTCTCACCGGTGGGTACATCGCTCATATCTCCACGCTAGGCACCGATTTCCGCACCGACAGGGCCGAAGGTCCCCGACCTGGGCGACCGCCGCCACCGCGCGTAGGGCTGGACCGGGGGTTAGCGAGGGGACGGGGGACCCTACGTCCGCCCGGCGCGGCGATTCATGCTCGAGCTGTGGATTCGAACGTGACTGCCCCACTGCTGGACACGCGGCGTTTCGACGCCGTCATCTTCGACATGGACGGGGTGGTGACCGACAGCGCCGCGATCCATTTCGCCGCCTGGAAGGAACTGTTCGACGAGTTCCTCACACACCGCACACCGACCCCGGGAGAGAATCTCTCGCCCTTCACCCGCGCCGACTACCTGGCCGCCGTCGACGGCAAGCCGCGTTACGACGGGGTCCGGGACTTCCTTGCCACCCGAGGCATTTCGCTTCCCGAAGGAGACGCCGAAGCCGCGCCGGACTCGAATACCGTGCGCGCGCTGGGCGATCGCAAGGACCGCCGGTTCCTGGAGCTGGTGGCCCGCGACGGCGTACCGGTCTTCGACTCGACGGTCACCCTGGTGCGGCACCTGCAAGCCGAGGGGATCGGCACCGCGATATTCTCCGCCAGCCGCAACTGCGCCGAGGTGCTGCACGCGGCGGGCCTGGACGAGCTGTTCCCGGTGCGGGTGGACGGCCTGGTCGCCGAGGAACTTCAGCTGCCGGGCAAACCGGATCCGGCCATGCTGATCGCGGCCGCGCGGCGGCTGGGCGTGGAGCCCGAACGCACCGTAGCGGTGGAGGATTCGGAGGCCGGAGTGCACGCGGGCCGGATCGGGGGCTTCGGCCTGGTGATCGGCGTCGACCGCGGCGAGCACGCCGACCGGTTGCGCGCGGCGGGCGCGGACGCGGTGGTGACCGATCTGGCCGGGGTGCGGCTGCACGGCGGCTTCGACCGGATGTCGGCACTGCCCAATGTGCTCGACTCCTGGCCCGGGCTGGGCGATCTGTTCGACACCGAGAAGGTCGCGGTGCTACTGGATTTCGACGGCACGCTGTCGGAGATCGTGCCCGAGCCCGGCGCCGCCGCCCTGGTCGACGGGGCGGGCGCGGCGCTGCGGGAGCTGGCCGAGCGCTGCCCGGTCGCGATCATCAGCGGCCGCGACCTCGGCGACCTCACCCGGCGGGTGGGCGTGGAGGGCATCTGGTACGCGGGCTGCCACGGCTTCGAACTCCAGGCCCCCAATGGCGTCGTGCACCGGCATGAGGTCGCCGCGGACGCCGAGCGCGTGCTGGCCGGGGCCGTGCAGACCCTGCGCGATCGGCTGGCCGACATCCCCGGAGTCCGCCTCGAGCACAAGCGATACACCGTCGCGGTGCACTATCGGCAGGTGGCCGCCGAGCGGGTCGGGGCGGTGATCGCCGCGACCCACACGCTCGCCGCCGAGACCGGGCTGCGTGCCGCGCCGGGCCGCAAGGTGGTGGAATTGCGGCCGGACGTGGACTGGGACAAGGGCAGCGCGCTGCGCTGGATTCTGGATCACCTGACGGTGCCGGTGCTGCCGGTGTACCTCGGTGACGACCTCACCGACGAGGACGCCTTCGACGCCGTCACCGCCGACGGGCTCGGAATCATCGTGCGCAACGGCGAGTTCGGCGATCGCTACACCGCCGCCCGCTACGCGCTGTCGGGTCCGCGGCGGGTGCGCGAATTCCTCGAGGGGATGGTGACGCTGCTCGCGCACGAGGTCGACCGCCCCGCCTCCGATACCTGGACCTTCACCTTCGACGGCTACGACCCGGCCCGCGAACGACTGCGCGAGGCCCTGTGCACGGTCGGCAACGGCTACCTCGCCACCCGCGGGGCCGCACCGGAATCGGTTGCGGGACAGCGGCATTACCCCGCCACCTACGTCGCCGGGGTCTACAACCGGCTCTACGACGAGATCGGCGGCCGGGCGGTGGACAACGAGAGCCTGGTGAACCTGCCCAATTGGCTGCCGCTCACCTTCCGCATCGGCGACGGCGACTGGTTCGACCTCGACGCCGTCGAGATCCAGTCCTACCGGCAGGAATTCGACCTGCGGCGGGCGGTGCTGAGCCGCCGGATCCGCATCCGGGACCGGGACGGCCGGGTCACCGGCGTGGTCCAGCGCCGTTTCGCCTCCATGCAGTCTCCGCACTTGTGCGCGCTGGAAACCGTTATCACCCCGGTGAACTGGTCCGGCACGCTGACGGTGCGATCGACCGTCGACGCCGGGGTGCGCAACGGCGGGGTGGCGCGGTACGCGGGACTGGCGGATCGGCATCTGGAGCCGGTGCAGGTGCGGGAGCTGTCCCCGGGGTCGGCGCTGACGGTGGTGCGGACCGGGCAGTCCCGGATCGCGGTGGCGGTGGCGGCGCGCACCGAGGTGCACGTGGGTGCGGTGGACGGCTGGGCGGCAGCCGAATTCGTCGAGTCCGAGGGGGTGGCCGGGCACGATCGGGTGATCCAGGTGAGCCGCGGCGACGAGGTGACCGTCGAGAAGACCGTCGTCATCGTGACCGGCCGCGATCACGGGGTGTCGGCCCCGGACGAGGACGCGGTCCGCTGGTTGTCGGCCGCGGGCCGGTTCACCGAACTGCTGGCGGCCCACACCGTCGCCTGGGAGCACCTGTGGGATCGGCTGCGCCTGGACCTCGAGGACGGCGCGCACGCGGTGCGGGTGCTGCGCCTGCACCTGCTGCACCTGATCCAGACCCTGTCCCCGCATTCGGCCGACCTGGACGTGGGGGTGCCCGCGCGCGGACTGCACGGCGAGGCGTATCGCGGGCACGTGTTCTGGGACGAGCTGTTCGTGTTCCCGGTCCTCAATCCGCGTTTCCCGGCGCTGACGCGCGCGCTGCTGCACTATCGCTACCGCCGGTTGCCCGAGGCCAGAAGCGTGGCGGCCACCGCCGGCCTGCGGGGTGCGGCGTTCCCGTGGCAGTCGGGCAACGACGGGCGCGAGGAAAGCCAGCGCATGCACCTCAATCCGCTGTCGGGCCACTGGAATCCGGACCACAGCTGGCGGGCCCGTCACATCGGCTCGGCGGTCGCCTACAACGTCTGGCAGTACTACCAGGTCACCGGCGACATCGAATTCCTCACCGAATACGGGGCGGAAATGCTGGTGGAGATCGCGCGCTACTGGGCCAGCGCCGCCGAATACGATCCCGAGACCGACCGCTATCACCTGCGCGGGGTCATCGGCCCCGACGAATTCCATGCCGGCTATCCGCAATCCGCGCAGGGCGGCGTGGACGACAACGCCTACACCAATGTGATGGCGGCGTGGACCATCCTGCGCGCCCGCGACGCCCTGGCCGGCTGGCCCCGCGCGATCGGGCCCGGCTGCTGGAATCCCTCGGCGTCACCGCCGAGGAGCCCGACCTGTGGGAGGCGGTCAGCCGCCGCCTGAGCGTCCCGTTCCACGACGGCGTCATCAGCCAGTTCGCCGGGTACGAGCAACTGGCCGAACTGGATTGGGACCGCTACCGCGCCACCTACCCCGACATCGCGCGCCTGGACCGCATCCTGGAATCCGAGGGCGACGACATCAACCGCTACCGGGCCGCCAAACAGGCAGACGTGCTCATGCTGTTCTACCTGCTCTCGGCCGACGAACTGCGCGAGGTGTTCGACCACCTGGGCTACGAGCTGCCCGCCGAGCTCATTCCGCGCACCGTCGACTACTACCTGGCCCGCACCTCACACGGCTCCACCCTCAGCGCCCTGGTGCACGCCTGGGTGCTGGCCCGCTCCCAGCGCGCCCGCGCCATGGGCTTCTTCGACCGCGTCCTGGACTCCGACATCGCCGACATCCAGGGCGGCACCACCGAGGAGGGCATCCACCTGGGCGCCATGGCCGGCAGCATAGACCTGGTCCAACGCTGCTTCTCCGGCCTCGAGATCCGCGCCGACCGCCTCATCCTCAACCCCTGCTGGCCCCCCGAACTGGGCCCCCTCACCTTCCCCATCATCTACCGCGGCCACCGCCTGACCCTGCGCATCTCCACCACCGAGGTCGAGGTCCGCTCCGACCCCGGCACCGCCCCACCCGTCGAAATCCACTGCGGCCCAACCATCAGCGAACTCGCCCCGGGCCACCTGGTCCGGCTGCGGGTGGGCGCCAAGGCGGAGGGCGCGCAGTGAACTCGCGGTCGGCCTCGCGCCCGTGTTCAGTGCCCGGCCCGGCGGATTCCGGTGGCTGTCTTTGGACCCTGGCGGCGGTGACGATCGGCCGCAGTGCCGGGGAAGTGGGCAT
Source organism: Nocardia seriolae NBRC 15557 (assembly GCF_007990715.1). Lineage (GTDB taxonomy): Bacteria > Actinomycetota > Actinomycetes > Mycobacteriales > Mycobacteriaceae > Nocardia > Nocardia seriolae. The sequence goes on from NZ_BJWY01000094.1 coordinate 28,780, forward strand.
TTCTACCGTGAAGGGGACAATCGGTGGACCTCACGGTGGGAGACGATCATGACGGAGCTGGACTACGACGGGCCGCACACCCTCGCCTCGTCGGGAGTGGTGGTCGGGGTCGACGGTTCGCCGGGCTCGGAGCTGGCGGTGCAGTGGGCGGCCGATCTGGCCCTGCGGCGCGGGCGGGAATTGCAGCTGTTGCACGGCATGGACGTGAGCGGGGCGACCCGGCTCGGCGGTCCCTACCAGGTGATGACGCCCGCGATTCTGGACACCGTCCGGATGCGCGGCCGCAAGGTGCTGGCCGCGGCCGAGGTGCTCGCCTGCACCGGGCGCCCCGAACTGCGGGTGAGTGCGCACATGTACGCCGACACCGGCGCGAAGCTGCTGGTCGATCACGCGGCGCGGGCCTACGCGGTGGTGCTGGGCGCGACCGGGACCGTGGGCACGCTGGGGCATCTGGGCTCCACGCTGCTGACGGTGACCGCGCACGCGCGGGGCAATGTCGTGGTGGTGCGCCCGGATCCCGATGCGGACAATATCGTTCGCGACTCGGGTCCGGTGGTGGTCGGCATCGACGGCGGCCCGGTCAGCGAGCCCGCCATCGCCGCGGCGTTCACCGAGGCGGCCGAGCGCGGCGCGGAACTGGTCGCGGTGCACGTCTGGAGCGATTGGAGCTCCGGCCTTTTCGCCGACGCGGCCCCCGACACCCTCGACGAACTCGAGACCGTCGAGGAGGCGCTGCTGGCCGAGCGGCTGGCCGGTTGGCAGGAGAAGTACCCGGAGGTACGCGTGACCCGGCGCATCTATGTCAACGAGCCCGCCTCCCGGCTGCGGGAATGGTCGGCGATGGCGCAATTGGTGGTGGTCGGCAATCGTGGCCGCGGCGGCTTCCTGGGCCTGCTGCTCGGTTCCACCGCGCATGCACTGGTGCAGCACGCGTACTGCCCGGTCATGGTCGTACACGCCGATCAGTAGGGACGATCCGAGACGGAGAGCGATTCGATGACGCAGACACTGCCGGGCGCGCGCACCGGAACCGGTGACGCCCTCGATGATCTGGACGCCTGGTGGCGCGCCGCGAATTATCTTGCGGCGGGCCAGATCTACCTGATGGACAATCCGCTGCTGACCGAGCCGCTGCGGCCCGAGCACATCAAGCCGCGGCTGATCGGGCACTGGGGGAGCGTGCCGGGGGTGACCCTGACCTACGCCCACCTCAATCGCGCGATCACCCGCACCGGGCAGCGGATGCTGTTCGTCCTGGGTCCCGGCCACGGCGCCGCGGCGTTGAACGCCGCCACCTGGCTGGAGGGCACCTACTCGCGGTATCACCCCCGGGTCGGCCGGGATCTGCCCGGCATGCGAGAGCTGTTCCGGCAGTTCTCCTTCCCGGGCGGGGTGCCCAGTCATGCCGGACCGCATCTGCCCGGTTCCATCCACGAGGGCGGCGAGCTCGGTTATTCGCTGGCCCACGCCACCGGGGCCGCCCTGGCCAATCCGGATCTGGTGGTGGCGTGCATGATCGGCGACGGCGAGGCCGAAACCGGCGCGCTTGCCACCAGTTGGCACGCGCCGCACTTCCTGGACCGGGTCACCGACGGCACCGTGCTGCCGATCCTGCACCTCAACGGCTACAAGATCGCCAACCCGACGTTGCTGGCGCGGATGGAGCGCGGTGACCTGGACCGGCTGCTCACCGCGCACGGCTGGGAGCCGATGTACGTCGAGGGCGACGATCCGCGCAAGGTGCACGCCCGCTACGCGACCGTGCTGGACGAGGCGTTCGCGCGCATCAAGGAGATTCGCGAGCAGGGCGAGTTCGGGCTGGACCCGCGGGTGCCGTGCCGGCCGATGATCGTGCTGCGCACCCCCAAGGGCTGGACCGGGCCGGAATACGTCGACGGTCTCCCGATCGAGGGCACGTTCCGGGCGCATCAGGTGCCGCTGACCGCGGTCCGGGAGAATCCGGAACATCTTGCGCAGCTGGAGGATTGGCTGCGTTCCTACCGGCCCGGCGAACTGTTCCAGCCCGACGGGCGGCCGGTGGAGCGCATCGCCCGGCTGCACCCCCAGCACCTGCGCATGAGCGCGGACCCCGCCGCGCACGGCCGCGACAGCGTGGATCTGCGGCTGCCCCGCCCGGGTGACTACGCCGTCGGATTCGCCACGCCGGGAACCGAATCGGCCGAGGCGACCCGGGTGCTGGGCCGCTACCTGCGCGACGCGCTGGTCGAGAATCCGCACAATCTGCTGTTCTTCTCCCCGGACGAGCATACTTCCAACCGCCTCGACGCCGTCCTGGAGGCGACCGGCCGCCGGTGGCGACTGCCGCGCATTCCCGGCGACGACCGTCTGAGTCCCGACGGCCGGGTGCTCGAGGTGCTCTCCGAACACCTGTGCCAGGGCTGGCTGGAGGGCTACCTGCTGACCGGGCGGCACGGGGTGTTCTCCACCTACGAGGCCTTCGCCCACATCGTCGACTCCATGGTCGTGCAGCACGCGAAATGGCTGCACATGGCGGCCGAATTCCCCTGGCGGAAAACCATTCCCAGCCTCAACTACCTGATCACCTCGCACGTGTGGCGGCAGGACAACAACGGGGCCTCGCATCAGGATCCGGGTTTCATCGACCACGTGCTCAGCAAGCGGCCCGAGGTGAGCCGGGTGTATCTGCCCCCGGACGCCAACTGCCTGCTGCACGTCTTCGACCACTGCCTGCGCAGCCGCGGCCGGGTCAATGTGGTGGTCGC
>NZ_BJWY01000095.1 GCF_007990715.1 Nocardia seriolae NBRC 15557
TTAGAGATTATTAGGGACTGGAAAGACCCAGGGGGGTTAGCTTTTCGGTCAGGCGGTCCAGGTAGGTGAGGACGTCTGGTTCGGGCTTGTCTGGGAGGCCGTAGAGGATGTCGGTTACGCCTGCTTCTGCCCAGGCGGTCAGTTGGTCGGGGTTTGGCTTGTAGGCCAGGGCTACTACGCGTGGAACGTCCTGGCGGCCTGCTTCTTCCCAGTGCTTCATGAGGAGGGATGTGGAGGCTGAGACGTCGGATTCGTAGGGGGTGGTGATCCAGCCGTCGCCGGTGCGGGCGATCCATTTGAAGGTTTTTTCGGTGCCGCCTGCGCCGATCAGGACGGGGATGTGGGGTTGGACGGGTTTCGGCCAGGCCCAGCTGGGGCCGAAGTTGACGAAATCGCCCTCGTAGGTGGCTTCTTCCTGGGTCCAGAGGGCGCGCATGGCTTCGACGTATTCGCGGAGGACTGTGCGGCGTTTGTTGCCGGGGACGCCGTGGTCGGTGAGTTCGTCTGTGTTCCAGCCGAATCCGGCGCCCAGGGTTACTCGGCCGCCGGAGAGGTGGTCGAGGGTGGCGATGGTTTTGGCGAGGGTGACGCAGTCGCTTTCGGTGGGAAGCGCTACCGCTGTGGACAATTCGATGCGGCTGGTTACCGCGGCTGCGGTGGCCAGGGCTACCCAGGGATCGAGTGTGCGCATGTATCGGTCGTCGGGGAGGCTGGAGTCGCCCGTTTGGGGGTGGGCGGCTTCGCGTTTGACGGGGATGTGGGTGTGTTCGGGGACGAAGAAGGAGTGGAAGCCGCGGTCTTCTGCGGCTTTGGCGGCGGACGCGGGGGTGATGCCGCGGTCGCTGGTGAAGAGGACTATGCCGAATCGCATGGGGTGGGGGTCCTTTCAGAGCTGCTTGGCGGCGGAGACACCGGCGCGGCGGCCGTAGAAGCTGCCGTCGCCGAGGGAGCAGCCGGAGGCGTAGCCGCCTGCGCAGATGCCTGAGGTGACGCGGCCGGCGGCGTAGAGGCCGGGGATGGGGTTGCCGGAGACGTGGAGGACTCGGGAGTCCAGGTCGGTGCGGAGGCCGCCGAGGGTGAAACCGCCGGTGTAGCCGCGCAGGTCGTACGCGCCGAGGGGAGTGCGGATGGGCTTGACCCACTCGGGCTTCTTGTCGAGGAAGGGGTCCTCGGACTTTTCGGCGTGGTGGTTGTAGAGGTCGATGGTGGCCTGGAGGGTGTTCTCCGGCAGGCCCATTTCGTCCTCCAGCTCGGCGACCGTCTCGGCGACCCAGGTTGGCGCGATGCGCAGGAAGGACATCGAGGACTTGGTCTCGAGGGCCTCTTCCAAGGCGATTTCGTCGATTACCAGGTAGGCCTGGTTGCCCTGTTCCAGCAGGACGGCCTGGCCCATGCGGCCGGGGTAGGTGTCCTCGGTGATGAAGCGCTGGCCGCGGCCGTTGATCAGGATGCCGCGCGCCACCAGCTGGGGGTCGACCACCAGGGCTACCTCGGTGGCGTCCATGTGGGCCAGGTCCGCGCCCAGGGCTTGGGCTACGCGGATTCCGATGCCGTCGTGTTCCTCCACCGTCGCGGCGGGGCGGCCGGAGATCTTGGGGGCGAAGCGTTCCACCATTTCGTGGTTGTAGGCGAAGCTGCCGGTGGCCAGGACCACGCCGCGGGTGGCGCGGACGTGGACGGGTTTGCCGTAGCGGGTGGCGGCTACGCCGACCACGCGGCCCTCGTCGTCGGTGATGAGGCGGCGCAGGCGGATGTCGTATTCGTGGCGGACGCCCAGTTCCTCCGCCTTCTGGGCGAGGGGCTCCATCAGCATGTAGCCGCCGCCCTTTTCGCCGAGCTTCTTGTCCTTGGTCCAGGCCAGGTGGCCGCGGGGGGCGGGCGGGATCTCGTCCTTGAAGGGGGCGGCGTTCTCGCCGCCGGAGAACATGAGGCCCTGGTCGGCGGGGGGCTCGTAGCCGGGCTCGCCCCAGAATTCCTCCTTGAACGGGACGCCCTGGGCGACAAGCCAATCGAAGTGGTCGACGCTGCCCTGGCAGTAGTCGTGGATCTTGGCCTTGTCCACGCCGGGGCCCAGGGCGGCGGTCAGGAACGCCTCCATGTGCTCGGGGGTGTCCTCGAATCCCAGTTTCCGCTGTAGTGCGGTGCCGCCGCCCAGGTAGATGAATCCGCCGGACATGGCGGCCGCGCCGCCCCAGCCGCCGGTGCGCTCCAGGACCAGGACGTCGGCTCCGGCGCGGGACGCCTCGATGGCCGCGCAGACTCCGGCTATGCCGAAGCCGACCACTACGACATCGGCCTCGTAGTCCCAGGTCTCGACGGTGTGGGCGGGTAGCGGGGTTACGGTCGGGGTTTCCGCCATGATCGTTGAATTCCTCACTGCGGGTAGGGATTACTTCTTCTTGTCCTTGGCCAGGGTCTTGCGGATCGCGCCGTCGAGTTTGGTGGCCGACGGCCAGCCCACGTAGTGGGCGAGGAAGACCGCGATTTCTCGCAGCTGGTCCGCGTCCAGCTCGCCATTGCGCAGGGCCGCGCCGACCTGGATTTCGGCTATTTCCGAATGGCCCAGTGCGGTAATGGCTCCGAGCAGTAGGAGTCGGCGGTCGCGCATGGACAGGCCGGGGCGGTTCCAGATGTCGGCGAAGAGGTGGTCGACGGTGACCTCGTAGAACGGGTCGCCCTCCAGGTCAGGGAGGTCGAAGCCGTAGACCTCGGACATCTTCTTCAGGCCGCGTTCTCGGCGTTCGGTGGTCATGCTTGCTCCTTTGCGATCGGGCCGGGGCCCACGCCGAGCCCGGTGCCCAGGTCCTGCAATGCGTGTTGGGCCAGCGGCAGATTCACGTCCAGCCGCGCGGCCAGCTCCAGGGCCAGAGACAGGTCTTTTTCGCCGAGGTCGCGGACGTGGCCGAGGATCGGGAACCAGAAGTCGTCGGGGGCGACGGGTGCGGTGGTCTTGCGGAGCATGATCGCGCCGGGGCCGCCGGTGTGGGAGTCGGAGTGGCGGACCACCTTGCCGAGTTCGGTGATGTTCAGGCCCGCGGCCTCGGCGAGGCGCTGGGCCTCCGCGGCGGCGGTGAAGGCCACGAAGTGGAGCAGGTTGCGGGCCAGCTTCATTCGGGTGCCCGCGCCCACCTCTCCGGCGTGGATGACCAGGGAGCCGAAGCGGGCGAAGGGTTCGCGGACGGTTTCGAAGGCCGCCGGGCTGCCGCCGACCATGACCGCGAGGCCGCCGCGTTGGGCTGCGGGCGCGCCGCCGCTGATGGGGGCGTCCACGAATTCGACACCGTGGGAGGCGCATTCGGCGGCCAGCTCGACGGCGGTGGTGTCGGAGATGGTGGAGTGCACGGCGATGACGGTGCCGGGTTTGGCGGTTTGCAGGAGGTCGGCGACCACCGTGCGGACCTGGTCATCGTCGAGGACCACTACCGAGATGACCGCGCAGCGTTCGGCGACCTCGGCCGGGTTGGCGGCCGCGAGGGCTCCAGCGTCGGTGAAGGGCTGCACCGCTTCGGGGCGCATATCGCAGACGACCAGCCCGCCCGGCCAGTCGGTCAGGCGTTGCGCCATCGGTGCGCCCATATTGCCCAGGCCGATGAAACCTACGGGGAATTCCTGGGTTTCGCTCATGGCCGGAAGACCTGCCCGCCGTCGACGTTCAGGACCTGGCCGGTCACCCACGCGGCGTCGTCGGACAGCAGGTACAGGCACGCGCCGACCATGTCCTCGGTGGTGCCCAACCGTTTCAACGCTATCTGGCTCACCAGCTGGTCGACGAACTGTTCGGGCACGATGCTGCGGGTGGCCTCGGTGTCGGTCGGGCCGGGGGCGATGGCGTTGACGCGGATCTTGGAGTGGCCGAGCTCGTGCGCCAATTGCTGGGTGAGGCTGTTGATTCCGGCCTTGGCCAGGCCGTAGAAGCCGGAGTAGGTCCACGCCGCGGTGGAGGACTGGTTGACGATCGAGCCGCCGCCCGCCTTCGCTATGTGCTTGTAGACCGCCCGGGTCATGTTCAGTGCGCCGTCCAGGTTCACGGCCATGAACTTCTTGTAGTAGTCCCACGGCACGGTGAGCAGGATGTCGAGTTTCATGTCGCCGTAGATCGCGGCATTGTTGACCAGGTGGTGGATGCCGCCGAACTCGGCGACGGTGAAATCGGCTACGGCCTTGGCGGATTGCGGGTCGGCGACGTCGACCTGCGCGAAGACGGCGGTGCCGCCGTCGGCGGTGATCTCCTTGGCGGTGGCCTCGCCGAGCGCGCTGTTGAGGTCGGCGACAACGACTTTCGCGCCCTCGGCGGCCAGGGCGCGGGCGTATGCCGCGCCGATGCCCCGCGCGGCGCCGGTGACGATGATCGACCTATCGGTGAAACGGCCCATGTCAGTGCTCCTCAGCAGCCGGTCGCGATGAGTTTGGTCTCGGTGTATTCCTCGAAGCCGAGGACGCCCATTTCCCGGCCCAGGCCGGACTGCTTGTAGCCGCCGAAGGGCGCGTCGGCCGAATACCAGATGCCGCCGTTCACGCTGAGCGTGCCGGTGCGGATGCCCTCGACCACCGTGCGCAGGCGCTCGGGATCGCGGCCCCAGACCGAGCCGGACAGGCCGTAGGGGGAATCGTTGGCGATGCGGACGGCATCGGCGTCACCGTCGTGGGGGATGACGGTGAGGACGGGGCCGAAGATTTCCTCCTGCGCCACGCGGGAACTGTTGGGCAGGCCGGTGATCAGGGTGGGTTCGATGAACCAGCCGGGGCCGTCGATTCGATTGCCGCCGGTCACGATGGTGCCGCCCTCGGCTCGGGCGATATCCAGGTAACGCTCCACTCGGGCCAGCTGGCGTTCGGAAATGACCGGGCCGCAGACGGTTCCGGGCTTGGCGGGATCGCCGGGCTTGATATTGGCCAGGGTTCTCGCGGCGGCTTCCACCGCCTGATCGTGGTGCTCTCTCGGCACCAGGAGTCTGGTGCTGATCGCGCAACCCTGCCCGGCGTGGACGCACACTCCGAATGCCGCGTAGCTCGCGGCCGCCGCGATATCGGCGTCGTCCAGCACGATGAACGCCGACTTGCCGCCCAGCTCCAGGAAGACCTTCTTCAAAGAGGCTGCCGCCGCGGCCATTACGGACTTGCCGGTGGCGGTGGATCCGGTGAAGGAGATCATGTCCACCCGCGGGTCGGTGACCAGCTGCGCGCCGAGGCCGTGGTCGTCGGAGGTGACGATATTGACCACGCCCGCCGGAATGTCGGTCTCCTCGGCGATGATTCGGCCCACGGCCGCCGCGCACCAGGGGGTGTCGGGTGCGGGTTTCAGGACGACGGTCGTGCCCGCCGCCAGGGCGGGGCCCAGCTTGGCGAAGTTGATCTGGTGCGGGAAGTTCCAGGGGGTGATGGCTCCGACAACGCCGATGGGTTCGCGGCGGAGTTTGCGTGAACTCTTGATGCCCATGGGGGAGGCGATGCCGAGATCTGTTTCCCAGGAATAGTTTTCGGCCAGGTCGGCGAAGTAGGCGAGGTCGTTGATCGGGCCTTCGAGTTGGGGGCCGCTCGTCAGCATTCGGGGTGCGCCCGCCTCCGCGATGGTGATCTCGCGGAGTTCCTCGATGTGGCTCTGTAGTGCGGTGCGTAGTTGCCGGAGGCTGGTCGCGCGAAAACCCGGATCGCGCGACCAGTCCGTGGTGTCGAATGCCGTGCGGGCCGCGGCGATGGCCGCGTCCATATCGGCGGGGTCGGCATTGGCGGCATTGCCGAGGGTTTCCCCGGTCGCCGGGTCGGCGGTGGTGAACACACCGCCGCCGCCTGGCGTCAGCTTGCCGCCGATCAGCAGGTGCGAACCGCCGTCGGGGACGAGATCGCTCGGGCTCATAGGTAGCTCCCATGCTGTCCGGACACGTGTACGGACTATAGGTTCAGGGCTCGGACCCGCGCAAGAACATGTTTCAGTTTGCCGGGTCCGGGCCGGTTCCGGATTCGGGATTTCGTTGTCAGGTGATCCCGTCGCTAGTACCGTACAGACACATGTCCAGCTACGTGTCTCCGTTGCTGGAAAACGTTCGTCAGAGCCGATGAACGCGTTATCGAATACGAGGTGCACACACGATGACCGCAGCCTCCGTCGAGCCGCTGCTGTTCGACCCCTACGACTACCGCGTGCACGAGGACCCGTATCCCGTGTACCAGCGGCTGCGCGCCGAGGCCCCGGTGTACCACCATCCGGAGCTGGACTTCTGGGCGCTTTCGCGGCATGTCGACGTGGCCGCCGGATTCCGCGACAATGTGCGGCTCTCCAGCACCAACGGGGTCTCGCTGGATCCCGCCGCCTGGGGGCCGCACGCCTGGCGGACCATGTCCTTCCTGGCGATGGACGATCCGCGGCATCTGCGGCTGCGCAAGCTCGTCTATCAGGGGTTCACCCCGCGCCGGGTGACCGAGATGAGCGCGCGGATCCGGGAAATCACGCTGCGCTACCTCGAACCCGCCCTGGCCGGTGGGGATTTCGATTGGATCGACGCGGTCGCGGGGCAGGTGCCCATGGACGTGATCTCGGAACTGCTGGGAGTGCCCGAGTCCGATCGGGCCGAATTGCGCAGGCTCGCCGATCTGCTGGTGCATCGCGAGGAGGGCGTACTGGATGTGCCCGTCGCGGCCATGGAGGCGGCCTTGCAGCTGGCGGGGTACTACAACGAAGTGCTCGCTGCTCGTAAAAGGCAGCGCACCGGCGATCTGACCTCGGCCTTGCTGGATGCCGAGGCGGACGGGGATCGGCTGACCGACGAGGAGATCCTCGGGTTCATGTTCCTCATGGTGGTCGCGGGCAACGAGACCACGACGAAACTGCTGGGGAATGCGCTGTATTGGGCGGGGCGCAATCCGGGGGAGTACGCGAAGGTGGCCGGGCAGCCGGAACTCGTCGAGGACTGGGTGGAGGAGACACTGCGGTACGACGCGTCGAGTCAGATTCTCGCCCGGACGGCGGCCGAGGATCTCGAGTACTACGGGCAGACCATTCCACAGGGCTCGAAGGTGTTGCTGCTCATCGGGTCCGCCAATCGTGACTCGGCGGTCTTTCACGACGCGGATCGATACGACATCGAACGGCCCGACAAGGGCGGGCTGATCAGCTTCGGTCGCGGGGTGCATTTCTGTCTCGGCGCACACCTGGCCCGCTTGGAGGCGTCGATCGTGTTGCGGGAGTTCGTGGCTCGTGTCCGGGGGTACGGCATCGGTGAATCCGGTATCCAGCGAGTTCATTCGGTGAACGTGCGTGGGTTCGCGCACCTGCCCGTCTCCGTGGAGGTGCGGTAATGGCTCGGTTCGCACCCCATCCCGACCGGCGGCCGGCGATCGTGGCGGGCGCGTCGTCCGGCATCGGCACCGCCACTGCGGAAGCGCTTGCCGCGCTGGGGCATCCGGTGGCGCTCGGTGCGCGTCGCGTGGAGATCTGCGAGACGCTCGCCGAGAAGATTCGCGCCGCGGGCGGTGAGGCGTTCGCCGGAGCGCTGGATGTCCGCGACACCGGCTCGGTGGACGAATTCGTCAGCGCGGCCGAGCGAGCGCTGGGGCCGACCGAGGTCCTGGTCTCCGGCGCGGGCGATCTGGAATTCGGCAAGGGCTGGGAAATGGATCCCGACCTGTTCGAATCCCAGGTCCGGGTGCACCTGGTCGGGGCGCAGCGGCTCGCGCACCGGGTGCTGCCGGGGATGATCTCGCGGCGACGCGGCGACTTCGTCATCATCGGCTCCGACTGCGCCGTGCGGGCCCGGCCCGGTGGCGGCGCGTACAACGCCGCCAAGTCCGGTGTCGAGGCCTTCGCCACCCAGCTGCGAATGGAGTTGGAGGGCACCGGGGTTCGTTCCTCGATCGTGCGCCCGGGGCAGACGCTGACCGGAATGGGCATGCAGGCCACGCCGGAGGTGGTCGGGCCGCTGCTGCCGAACTGGGCGAAGTGGGGTTTCGCCCGGCACGCGCATTTCCTGCGGCCCGCCGATCTGGCCGCGGCGGTCACCGCGGTCGTCGCCACGCCGCGCGGTTCGCATCTCGTGCTGGTCGAGGTGCAGCCCGAAGCGCCACTCTCGGAAGGACCGTGATCATGCGTCTCGTCGTCGACCTCGATCTCTGCCAGGGCCATGCCGTCTGTCGGGACGAGGCCCCCGAACTGTTCCACGTGCCCGGACAGGGGCAGGTCGAGATCCTGCGACCCGATCCCGGCACCGATCTGGAGGCGGCCCGGACCGCCGTCCGCTACTGCCCGACGCAGGCGCTGTCGCTGATAGCCGATCCTGCGAATGAAGGAGCCTGACATGGCCTGGTCCCGCGATGAACTCGACGAGATGATCCGCCGCTGGGTGGACGAGAACAAACAGTGTGAGGCACAGGGGGATTGGAAGCCCCTCGACCACTTCTATACCGAGGACGCCACCTACGGCTGGAACTACGGGCCGCAACAGGAGTTCATGGCGGTCGGGCGGGACGAGATCCGCGAGATCGCGCTCGGGCAGGAGATGTTCGGGCTGGAGGGGTGGACGTATCCGTATCAGGAATTCGTGGTGGACGAGCGCAGCGGCAGCGTCATCGGGTTCTGGAAGCAGGTCAACGAGCAGCGCCGGGCGGACGGACGGCCGTATTCGCCCGAGGGCATCGGGGGCAGCTGGTTCCGGTACGCCGGCGATTTCCAGTGGAGCTGGCAGCGCGATTTCTTCGACTTCGGCAATGTGACAGCGCTTTTCGTGGAGATGATCTCCAACGACGCGCTGTCGTCCGGCATGCGCAAACGCATGGAGCGGGCCATGTCGGGCGAACCGCTGCCCGGCTGGTACCCGGTCGGAAAGGGGCCGGTGCCCCTGTGGTGACCAGCGGATACGAATTCCTGACCAGATCCGAACTGGCGCGGCTGGTTCCGGAACTGCTGCTGTGCGGGCACCTCATCGACCGGTCGGGAATGGCGCATGTGCTCGGCGCGCTCGGGCGGCCGGGGATGACGGCGGTGGCCATCGACGAATGGCGGCTGGCCAGTCCGGTGTACACGCGGCGCATGCGCAAGGCACTGGGGATCGACGGCGATGGCGTGGACGCGATCTTCAAGTGCTTTCAGCTCGATATCGGTGCGCCACCGCAATTCATGGACTTCCGGTTCCGCGTGATCGATCACGATCACGGGGAATTCCACCTGGACCACTGCGGCGCGCTGGCCGATGTGGAACCGATGGGGACGGAGTTCGTGGTGGCCATGTGCCACGACATCGAGGATCCGACCTTCGACGCCACCGCGCTGGCGACCAATCCGCACGCGCGGGTGCGGCCGGTGCATCGGCCGCCGCGCGAGCCCGCCGATCGAAAACCGGTGTGCGCGTGGACGGTGACCATCGATCCGCAGCACGAGCCGCCCGCCGCCGTCGAGGGGGCGGAACTGGTGGCCGGATCCGAGGCGGCGGGGACCGTGCTGTCGCCCATCGATCCGGATGATGAAGGGCTGCGCGACTATTCGGGCCCGCTGCTGAGTGATCTGCGGTTCGAGGACTTCTCGCGCTCGGCATTGATCCGGATCGCCGATGAGGTGAGTTTGCAGCACCATCTGCTGACCCTCGGCTATCGGGCGGCGGTCGAGGCACGGACGGAATCGACTGTGGCCGTGGATATTCTGCGTAAACAGTTCACGGGCATCGCCGGGCTCACCTCCGAACGACTGCGTGCCGCGCTCGGGCTCGGGGATGATTTCGCGGCGCTGGCCAAGGTGCTGCGCGTGCATCCGGCCTTCAACCCGGCCGCCTATGTGGACGCGATGGTATCCACCGAGACCGCCGGCGGCGAGCAGTCGGTGGAGCTGCGAATCGGGCGCGCCTGCGGGGCGGCCGACGACGGCGCCTGGGCGGCTCTGCTCGACCCCGACCATCTCGAACCGCTCGACGCGCTGGTGCGCGGGGTGAACCCGCGGTTCTACTGCGGTGTCCGCACGGTCGACGACTGCGCCCTGACCATCGAAATCCGGCGTGCGGACCTGCCCTTCCGCACCGCCGACGAGGTCGCCATCACCCGGTTCAGCTCCGGGGCGGGCTTCGCCTTCACCGACCGGGGCACCCCGCTGCCGCTCACCGTCCGGTAGCCGGAACCACCAGGAGATACGGCCATGGCCTGCAATTTCGCCGACCTCTACGAACACGCCGCCGACGCCGTGCCCGAGCGGACCGCGGTCATCGCGGGCGGGCGGCGGCTCACCTTCGCCGAACTCGACGCCCGCGCCAACCGGCTGGCCCACCACCTCGCCGGAGCGGGGGCGGGGGCGGGGACGCATATCGGATTCCATATGCACAACAGCATCGAGTCATTGGAAATGCTGTTGGGCTGCTACAAGATTCGGTCGGTGCCGGTGAATGTCAACTACCGGTACCGGGCCGAGGAACTGCGATACGTCTACGACAACGCCGACCTCGAGATGGCGGTGCACCATCGGTGCTACGCGCCGCTCGTCGAGGAGATCCGGCCGCAACTGCCGAAGCTGCGGCACACGCTGGTGGTCGAGGACGATCAGGGTGGGGCGGGCCTGGCGTCGAGTTCGGTGCCGTACGAGCAGGCGCTCGAATCCGGTTCCGCAGAACGGGATTTCGGGCCGCGCAGCGCCGACGACCACTTCATCATGTACACCGGCGGCACCACCGGACTGCCCAAGGGCGTGATCTGGCGGCAGGAGGATATGTGGCGGGTGCTGGGCGGGGGCATCGACTTCTACACCGGTGAACCAGTCGCGGACGAGTATCAGCAGTCGCGCGCGGCCGCGCAGAACGAGTGGCCGATGACGTGGTTCGTGCTGCCGCCCCTGATTCACGCCGCCGCCATGATGCCCACCTTCACCGCGCTGTGGTCGGGCAATGCGGTGCTGTTCCAGCCGCGCTTCGACCCCGACGAGGTCTGGCGGCTGGTGGCGCAGGAGCGGCCGCAGGTGCTGGTCGTCACCGGTGATGCCATCGCGCGGCCGCTGGTGGACTCCTATCGGGCCGCGCCGGTGGATGCTTCGTCGCTGGTCTCCATCGGCTCGGGGGCCGCGCAGCTGACCCAGCCGGTGAAGAACGCGCTGCTGGAACTGTTTCCGAGCACCTTGGTCACCGAGTCCATCGGGTCGTCCGAAACCGGTTTCGGGGGCATCGGATTCGCGCAGAAGGATGACGATCCGGCGCGCGCTCCGCGGGTCACCACGGGTCGCGGGGCGCTGGTGGTCGATGATGCCGGGCATCCGGTCGAGCCCGGCGGCGAGGGCTGGGTGGCCAAGACGGGCAATGTGCCCATCGGCTACTACAAGGATCCGGTGAAGACCGGCAAGCTGTTCCGGACCGTGGACGGCGTGCGGATGGTCATCACCGACGACCGCGCGCGGGTGGAGGCCGATGGCTCGGTGACGCTGATCGGGCGCGGCAATATGGTCGTCAACACCGGCGGCGAGAAGGTCTTTCCCGAAGAGGTCGAGGCCGTGCTCAAGGCGCATCCGGCCGTGTACGACGCGGTCGTCATCGGGGTGCCGCACGAACGGTGGGGGCAGCAGGTGGCGGCGGTGGTGTCCGCGGCCGACGGGGCGATCGATTTCGCGGCGCTCGAGCAGCATGTGCGCACCCATCTCGCCGGGTACAAGCTGCCGCGTCGAATCTGGGTGGCCGAAACCGTGTCCCGCACGCCCAGTGGCAAACCCGACTATCGCTGGGCCAAATCCTTCGTCCTGTCTCGCGAACCCGATCACGAGACCCGGTGAGCGGGAAACTCGATGAAACAGCCATCACACGCTACTGCAACCTGTTCTAATTTGAGCGTGGAAGCGCATTCCGTACTCGGCGAACAGGTCCGCATGCCGGTGGAGATCCGCCATGCCGACGCGGGCTCAGCGCTGTTCGCGGTGGACGCCGCGGCGGCGCGGGAGCTGCTCGCGGACGCCGGGCTCGAGCCGCTCACCGTGTTCGGGAAGGCCGTGCTGTCACTGGCTTTCGTGCGGTACGTCGACGGGGATCTCGGGCCGTACCACGAATTCGCATTCTCGCTCATGGCGAAGCAGCCGGGACGCAAGAACAGCACCGGGGCCTACATCCACTGGCTGCCGGTGAACCAGAGTTTCACCTGCGAAGCGGGACAGTCGATCTGGGGCTTTCCGAAGCTGATGGCCGACATCGACATCACGCCGGACGGACACGGGCACCGATGCGAGGTGCGGGTCGACGGGCAGCTCGTCATCGCCCTGCGGGTCGCGGACGGCTTCCCCATGCCCGGCGGTGCGGGCGGCGCGTCCATCGACGCCTACACCTGGCGGGACGGGCTGCTGCGGCGCACGCTGTGGGTCATGAATCCGGGTGGGGTGCGCGGTCGGCCCGGCGGTGCGCGGGTGGAGCTCGGCACCCATCCCGTCTCGGATCGGTTGCGTGCCCTGGGCCTGCCCAAGCCCGCCCTGTTCACCAGCCGAATCGGCACGCTCCGAATGACTTTCGGAGACGCGGCCACGGTACTGCAAACCCGGGAGGTCCGATGAGCCGGACAGCACTCGTCACCGGCGCGGCCAGCGGCATGGGCCGCATCGTCGCGCAGCGTCTCGCGGCGGCGGG
Source organism: Nocardia seriolae NBRC 15557 (assembly GCF_007990715.1). Lineage (GTDB taxonomy): Bacteria > Actinomycetota > Actinomycetes > Mycobacteriales > Mycobacteriaceae > Nocardia > Nocardia seriolae. The sequence continues at coordinate 12,561 of NZ_BJWY01000095.1, forward strand.
ATGGAATGTGGCCGCGGTCGATCTGAACGCCGCCGGATTGGCCGAGACGGCGCTGCGGTCGCCGAACACGCACACCTACACCTGCGATGTGTCCGATCCCGGCCAGGTCCGCGCGGTCGTGGACAAGATCCGTTCGGAATTCGGGACCATCGACCGCCTGGTGCACGCCGCGGGCATGTGCCACGTGCACGCCTCCGTGCTGGACCACGATGTGGCCCAGATCCGGAAGATGATGGACGTCAACTACATCGGCACCGTCAACCTCTGCCAGGCCGTCATCCCGGCCATGAAGCAGGCGGGCGCGGGGACCATGGTGCTGTTCGCCTCGCTGGCGGGCTGGCTGCCCTCGCCGGGCATGGCCGGGTACACGGCGTCCAAGCACGCGGTGGTCGGATTCGCCGACAGCCTCTCCTACGAACTGCACGGCAGCGGGGTCCGGCTGCTGGTGCTGTGCCCGCCGATGGTCGAGACGCCGTTCCTGGACGCGGTGCGCGCGGAGAATGCCAGCGTGCTCGGCAATACCGGCGGGGCCAAGCCGGAGAGCATTGTGGACGCGCTGGAAAAGGCGCTGGCGAAACCGAAAACCCCATTGTTCGTGCTGCCGGGCCAGGCCCGCCCGGTGTACTACATGCGGCGGTTCTTCCCCGGCCTGGCCCGCGCCATCGTCCGCCGCTCGGTCCGCCCCACCGAGTAACCCCCCGAACTGGATGTCGGCACGTGCTCCGATCGACATCCACTCCGGCGCTGGGTGGCCGAGGCTCTGCGGCCGCCCAGCGCCGACAATCTGGCTACCGCCCGGCAAAAATTCGGTGGCGGCATACCTCCCCAGCAGGCACTCTGGGCTGTCTGCACTGCTCGAAGCATCTGATTCGAGAGGGGATGAATGAGTTCGCACACCTCCGCGGTGAGACTGGTTCTGCGCTTTTACGGCCGGGAACTGGCCCGGCGGAAAACGATTACGGCGCTCGGCCTGCTGGGCCCGGCGCTGGGCAATATCTGCCAAAGTTACCTGGCGCCACTGCTGATCGCGGTGGTGGTCGGGAAGGTCGCCGCCACCGGTGACTCCTCGTTCGGCGCGCTCGCGCCCTACGTGCTCGCCTTCGGTGGGCTACTGCTGCTGTCGGAAGTGTTCTGGCGCATCGGAATCCACTTCCTCAACCGCACCGACGCCTACGGCATCGAGCACCTGTACGTGGCCGCCATGGACGAGCTGCTGGCCAAGGACGCGGCGTTCTTCCACAACAACTTCGCGGGCTCGCTCACCAAACGCTCGGTCAGCTTCGCCAGGCAGTTCGAGGAGTTCGTCGACACCTTCTCCTTCGAGATCGTGGGCGCGCTGGTGCCGATCGCCTTCGGCTCGGTGGTGCTGTGGCGCTACGACCCGGCGTTCGTGTTCGTGCTGGTCGGGCTGATAGCGCTCTGTGTAGTGGTGATCACGCCCCTGATCCGGCGGCGCCAGCACCTGGTCGACGAACGCGAAGCGGCCGTGGCACTGGTCTCCGGACACATCTCCGACAGCCTCTCCAATATGGCCGCGGTGCGGGCCTTCTCGGCCGAACCGCAGGAGGCGGCCGAGCACGGGCGGCGCGTGGTGGACCAGCGGGCGAAGACGCTGCGCTCCTGGGACTACAACAACCTGTTCATCGACACCGCGGTCGCGCCCATGTTCGTGATCACCAATATCGCGGGATTGCTGATCGCCCTGGGCATCCGGGGTGGGCACGCCTCGGTCGAGGTGATCATCGTGGCGTTCACGTACTACTGGAACGCCACCGGCATCATGTTCCGGTTCAACCAGATCTACCGGCGGCTGGAGAGCACTGTCACCGAGGCCGCGCAGTTCACCGAGCTGCTGCTGGAATCGCCCACCGTGCTGGACGTCGCGGAGCCGGAGCCCCTGCGGCCCAAGGACTCCGGGATCCGGTTCGAGCACGTCGACTTCGCGCACGCGGGGGCGGCCCCGCTGTTCCGGGGGCTGGATCTGGACGTGCCGAGCGGGTCGCGGGTCGGCCTGGTCGGACGTTCGGGCGGTGGCAAGTCCACCATCACCCAGCTGCTGCTGCGCATGATGGACATCGACGGTGGTGCCATTCGCATCGGCGGGCAGGACATTTCGCGGATGAAGCAGAGTGAGCTGCGCGGCCTGCTCTCCTACGTGCCGCAGGATCCGGCCATGTTCCACCGGACGCTGAGCGAGAACATTCGCTTCGCCCGGCCCGCCGCCACCGACGAGGAGGTGCGGCGGGCGGCCAAGGCCGCGCACGTCACCGAATTCGCGGACGCGCTGCCCCAGGGCATGGACACGCTCATCGGCGAGCGCGGCGTGAAACTGTCCGGCGGGCAACGGCAGCGGGTCGCGCTGGCGCGGGCCATCCTGCGTGACGCGCCCATCCTGCTGCTGGACGAGGCCACCAGCGCCCTCGACTCCGAGAGCGAAATCCTTGTCCAGCAAGCGCTCTGGGAGTTGATGGAAGGGCGTACGGCGCTGGTGGTCGCGCACCGGCTGAGCACGGTCGCCGACATGGACCGGCTGATCGTGCTCGATCGCGGGCGGATCGTCGAACAGGGCAGCCACGAGGAGCTGTTACGGGCCGAAGGCACGTACGCGCAACTGTGGCGGCACCAGTCCGGCGGGTTCTTGGGAGAGGAGCTAGCCGCCCGCTAGTCCGTTATTTCCCTTGGAAGTTCGGCTTCCGCTTCTCGGCGAAGGCGCGCGGGCCCTCCTTCGCGTCTTCGCTGCGGAAGACCGGCAGACCGACCTTGGCGTCGATCTTGAAGGCATCCTCTTCGTGCATACCCTCGGTGTCGCGGATGACCTGCAGGATCGCCTGCACGGCCAGTGGGCCGTTGTTGTTGATCAGCTCGGCGATCTCGAGGGCCTTGTCCAGCGCGGTGCCGTCCGGTACCACGTGGCCGATGAGCCCGAAGTTCAGCGCCTCGGCCGCGGTGATGTGGCGGCCGGTCAGCAGCAGTTCCGCCGCGACGGTGTAGGGGATCTGGCGCGGCAGCCGCACCGCCGAGCCGCCCATCGGGAACAGGCTCCACTTCGCCTCGGACACACCGAATTTGGCGCTCTCACCGGCGATGCGGATGTCGGTGCCCTGCAGGATCTCGGTGCCGCCCGCGATGGCCGCGCCCTCGACCGCGGCGATCAGCGGCTTGGTCAGGCGGCGGCCCTTGAGCAGGCCGGGCATGCGCGAGGGATCGAACGCGCTGCCCTCCTTCATGCCGTCCTCGGGGTTGCGCTTGTTCATGGCCTTCAGGTCCGCGCCCGCGCAGAACGCGCCGCCCGCGCCGGTGAGGATGCAGGAGCGGATCTCCGGATCGTTGTCGACGGTGTCCCACGCCTCGGTCATGATGGCCAGCATCTCGCCGGTCAGCGCGTTCTTGGACTTGGGGCGGTTCATGGTGACGATCAGCGTCGCGCCGCGCTTCTCGACCAGAGCGTGCGGTTCGGTGTTGCTAGGCGTCTGTGCAGTCGCTGCGGTCATCGCCGACCCTTCTTTCCACTTTCCGGGCTGATTCCGGCACGAAACTACCCCGCGCCGTTGTCCTGAACAATAACGTGTTCTAGTTTGGATCATGGTGACCGCCGTCACGGGCGGCAAGTACTGGAGAGAGTCCCATGAGCACAACGAGCAAGGCGAAGCTTCCGCCGCGCGTCACGGAATCCCTCATCAACCGGCTCACCGCCATGGTGACCGCGGGCAAGGCGGGGGAGGCGCGCGAGCCCTTCGAGATGATCGAGGTCTACACCGGCGACGTGGTCGGCTATCTGCCGCAGTCCTCGCCCGAGGACGTGGTCGCGGCCGCCGAGATCGCCCGCGCCGCGCAGCAGGAATGGGCGGCCCGGCCGCTCAAGGACCGCCTCGCCGTGTTCGAGCGCGCCCATGAGTTGATCCTCTCCGAGATCGAGACGCTCGCGGACCTGATCCAGATCGGCTGCGGCAAGGCGCGGCGCATGGCCATCGAGGAGGCGTGCGATACGCCCATGGTCATCGCGCATTACCTGAAGACCGCCGAGAAGACGCTCAAGCCCAAGAAGCGCTCCGGCCCGATGCCGGTCATCACCTCCTCCACCGAGGAGCACCGGCCCAAGGGCGTGGTCGCGGTCATCGCGCCGTGGAACTTCCCGTTCGCCATCTCCATGTCCGACTCCACCCCGGCGCTCATCGCGGGCAATGGCGTGATCATGAAGCCGGACAACAAGACCGCGCTGTGCACGCTCTACGGCATCGAACTGCTGCACAAGGCGGGGCTGCCGCGCGGGCTGGTCCAGGTGGTCTGCGGCGGCGGGCCCGATGTCGGGCCGACGCTCATCGACAATGTCGACTTCGTCATGTTCACCGGGTCCACCAATACCGGCCGGACCATCGGCGAGCAGGCCGGGCGCAACCTGATCGGGTGCAGCCTGGAGCTCGGCGGCAAGAACCCGATGATCGTGCTCGACGACGTGAACCTGGACGAGGCCATCCCGTCGGCCATCTTCGCCGTGTTCGGAAACACCGGCCAGGCGTGTATGCACATCGAGCGGATCTATGTGCAGGAGCGCATCTACGACGAGTATCTGCGCCGATTCGTCGCTGCCGCAGAGGAACTCGGCAAGAAGATGGGCGCCAGCTACGACTTCGAGCCCGAAATGGGTTCGCTGGTCTCGGTGGAACACATGAAGCGCGTCGCCGCGCACGTCGACGAGGCCCGCGAGAAGGGCGCGACCGTGGTCACCGGCGGCAACCCGCGTCCCGACATCGGGCCCGCGTTCTTCGAGCCCACCGTGCTCACCGGCGTCACCAAGGACATGGCCCACGCCACCATGGAGACCTTCGGGCCGGTCGTCAGCATCTACAAGTACGGCACGGTCGACGAGGCCGTGGCGCTGGCCAATGACACCAGCTACGGGCTCAATGCCAGTGTCTGGACCGGAAACATCGACCGCGCAACCAAATTGGCCGAGCGCATCGAGGCCGGAGCCATCAATATCAACGACGGCTTCGTCACCAGCTACGCCGCCAAGGGCACCCCGTCGGGCGGCGTGAAGCAGTCCGGCGTCGGCACGCGGCACGGCGCGGCCGGAATCCTGAAGTACACCGACACCATCAATGTCGGTGTGCAGAAGAAGCAGATCATGGCCGCCCGCGCGTCCATGCCGTACGAGAAGCAGCTGAAGTCGACGTTGGTCACGCTGCGGCTCATGCGGCGGTTGCACCTGGGCTGAAATACCCCGCACGACAAAGGGTCCCGGCCGGAATGGCCGGGACCCATTGCGTTTCAGCGCTGTGCGGTCAAGGTCAGCTCGGCCGTGCCGATAATGTGCGCGCCCATCGAGAAGGACGCGACCGTCGGCGTGGTGGTGGCGGGCAGACCCAAGCTCGGGGTGTCCAGGGCCAGGATCGAGATCTTGTAGGTGTGCGGCTTGTCGCCGGTGGGCGGGCAAGGGCCCAGGTAGCCGGGGATACCGGCGTCGTTGGTCCCCGCGACGCCGGCCGCGCCCGCGGTGAAATCGGTTGCGGTGGCGGGGATGTCCCAGTTCATCCAGTGCCAGAAGCCCGCGCCGGTCGGGGCATCGGGGTCGAACATGGTGACGGCGAAGCTCTGCGCCGCGGCGGGTGCGCCGGACCATTGCAGGTGCGGGGCGCGGTTGGCGGCCGTGCAGCCGAAGGCGCCCGCGTAGAAGTCGGCGGGGAAGGCGGCGGTGGTGTCGGCGGTGACGGTGAACGCGGCGGCGGTGGCCGGGACGACCGGACGGACCTGGACCGACGGCGAGGCCGGAGTGGTCGTGCCGGTCGCGGTCGACGAGTCCTTGTCGCTGCTGCACCCGGCGACCCCGGCCAGGGCCGCCACGGCGAAGGTGGTGGCGGCGATGCGGGCGGTGCGGTTCATCATGGCGGTCCCTTTCGTGTTTCGAAGTGCAGGACAAGAATCCCGAAATGCAAGACGGGCAGGGAGATCGTCGGCAGCCTGGTATCGCGCGTGCTACCCGGCCGCGGGCCCTAGGCTGGTGTGGTGGACGGCATGGAATCCGGGTTGGAACTGGGCGCGTTTCTGCGTGCGATGCGGGAGCGGCTCACGCCGGAGGACGCCGGGCTGCCCAGCGTCGGGACCCGGCGCACACCCGGCCTGCGGCGGCAGGAGGTGGCCCAGCTGGCCGCGGTCAGCATCGACTGGTACATCCGCCTGGAACAGGGCCGGGTCGGGACGCCGGGCGCGGGCATGCTGGACGCGCTGGCCGCGGCCCTGCGGCTCACCGATGCCGAACGCGCGCACCTGCACCTGATCGCACGCGGCGCGCAGCCGCCCACGCGCCGGCCCGCCGATCCACCCGCCTCGCTGCGCGCCATCCTCGACGGGATGCCTTCGCTGCCGGCCTATCTCAGCGACTTCCGGCTGGACGTGCTGGCCCGCAATACCGCCGCGGTGGCCCTGTTCGGGCCGGGCTTCGGGCCCGGTGTCAATGCCGCCCGCCTGACGCTGCTGGACCCGGGCGTGCGCGCCACCCAGCTCGACTGGGAGCGCGTCGCCCGCGAGACCGTCGGCAATCTGCGCCGCAATCTGGCCCGCCACCCCGACGATGCCCGGCTGCGCGAGGTGATCGCCGAATTGCGTTCCGAGAGCCTGGAATTCGCGACCTGGTGGGACGGCCACACGGTGCAGGACCGCAGCCACGGCAGCAAGCGCATCCGGCATCCGGAGGTCGGCGACCTCACCGTCTGCTACGACAATCTCACCAGCCCGGACGGCGCGGACCACAGCCTGACCGTGCTGACCCCGGCCGACGCGGCGACCGAGGCGGGGTTGCGCGACCTGCTCACCGCCCACGCCGACCGGCTCGGCGGTACCCGCCTGCGTCCCGTCGCCGGGTAGCCCTGGCAAGATGGCTGAATGATTGCCACCATGCTGGCGGTTGCCGTCTCGCTGACCGTGTGGGCCTTGTTCGCCACCAAGTTCGAGCAGTGGCGTATTTCCGCGCCCATGGTGACGGTGGCCGCGGGCGTGGTCGTCGGGCTGATGGTGCGCGACTCCATCGGTCCGACGCTCGATACCGAAACGGCCTTGCACGCAGCGGAAGTCGTGCTGGCCGTGCTGCTGTTCATCGACGCCACCGAGGTGCGCGGCGGGCTGTTCGGCCGCAATCCGGGTGCGGCACTGCGCCTGCTGCTGATCGCGCTGCCGCTGAGCCTGGCGGCCGCGGTCGGGCTGGGCCTGTGGTTGCTGCCCGGTTCCGGCTGGGCGGTGCTGCTGGTCATCGCCTGCGTGGTGGTGCCCATCGACTTCGCGCCCGCCGCGGCCATCCTGCGGGATCGGCGAATCCCGGTGCGGGTCCGCAATATTCTGAATGTCGAGAGCGGCTACAACGACGGCATCGTCTCGCCGATCATCATCTTCGCCCTGATCCTCGCGGGCGACCTCACCCAGGAACATTCCCCGCTCAGCGCCCTCGGCACCGCCGCTCCCGCCGCCCTCAAGGCCCTGGTGGTCGGCGCGGGATGCGGTGCGGCACTGGCCTTCCTGACCAACCAGGCCGACGCCGCGCACCTGATGAACCTGCAATCGAAGCGGCTCATCATGGTCGCCGCCCCGCTGGGTTCCTACGCACTCTCGGTGGCCGTGGACGGCAACGGCTTCGTCGCGGCCTTCATCTGCGGCTTCGTGATCCACCGCATCCGCCGCACCGAGGAGCACGCCCGCGCACTCGAACTCATCGAGGACATCGGTTTCCTGCTGACCGTCGTCATGTGGTTCGTCTTCGGCGCGGTGGTCGTCTTCACGCTCTGGGACGGCGTGAACTGGCGCCTGTGGCTGTTCTGCGCCGCCGTCCTGACCGTCGTGCGCATCGCACCGGTCATGCTGTCGCTGATCGGTTACCGCCTCACCACGGTGGAGACCTTCCTCATAGGCTGGCTCGGCCCCCGCGGCACCACTTCGATCGTCTTCGGCCTGCTCGCCTTCAACAAACTCCGCGGCGAAAACGCCGAACTCGCCCTCACCGCCATGGTGGTAACCGTCCTCGGCAGCGTCCTCCTACACGGCCTCGGCTCCCCCCTGACCGCCCGCGGCTACCGCCGCCGCCTATCGGCCCGCCCTTGAAAAACACAAAACCCCCGACTCTCGAAAGAGCCGGGGGCCGAGTTGTGTCTCAACCACACAGTCGGGGTGACAGGATTTGAACCTGCGACCTCTTCGTCCCGAACGAAGCGCGCTACCAAGCTGCGCCACACCCCGTGAAGCGAACCTGCAGTAGCTTAACGCACCGGTGGTCCAGACGTTAAATTGGCTGGTCAAAGGATCAAATAGTGCGGAGAGTGCCGAAAATTCTGCGGGCGAATCCGGGGGTCATCGAGCGCTCCATTCCGGTGTCCGCGCCTATGACGAGAACCAGGGAGCCCTTGTCGCCGGCGCTGACGGCGAAGGTATAGACCGAGAAGGTGGTGGCGCAGCCGGCCGGGGCGGTGAAGGTGCCCTTTGTCTCCAAGAAGGTGCCGTGCATGCCGCCGTCGGAGGTCTTGAAGTCTTGGCCGGTGCCCGGGGTGATCGCCGATCCGGTACTCCAGCCGATACGGGCCACATGTGTGCCAATGTCGGCGGCCGCGGCCGCGGCATCCGAGATTTGCGAAGCGGTCAAGAACATCTGGGTGCGGACATTGTCCGGGCAGTAGTTCTCGCCCTCGTCTGCCATGCCTGCGATGGGAAGGTTATCGGCGTCGGTGCCGTAGGAGGTGGCCGTCGGGTCGTCGATCCAATCCGACGGAACATCCCACGCGACTTTGTAACCCGTCGGAACCACCACCTGATAGCCGGAGATCGTGGGTGTCAGAGTGGTCGCCGGTGCTGTGGTATTCGTGTGGACGGCAGTCGTCGTGGTGAAGCGGGCGGTCGTGGTCGTGACGGAGGTGGTGGCGGGAGAGGCGCTGCGTCCAGGGTCGTGATTCACGAAGATGATCGCCACCACGGCCACGATGGCCACCACCAGTGCGCCCACGGCCACCAGCAGCCACAGCCGGTTACGACTGCCGGATGGCTGGGGCTGGAAGGCATTCGGTCCCGTGGCGTAGGGATTCCACACCGGCGGAACCGGATTCGGAGCCGATTGGTAGCGGCTGGGGCCGGTTCGGTACGGATTCGGCCCGGGCGCAGGGGTATTCGGATGTGGATGCGGGGGTGGCTGCGGACCTGGACCCTGGGCGCGCGGCCCGTGTATCGGCCCCTGCCACCAGTCCCCGCTGGACGTCGTCCGCTCCGGATCGATGTCCCGATCGTCGTTTCCGCCGCTCATCGTCGGACCCCCTGTCTGACGAGTTGTGCTGCCGCCCTTACTGAATCGGGCGGAGGCTGCCGAGAATCTTCTTGGCCATGGCCGGGTCCACGGCCTGATCCACCCCGGTGTCGGCCGCGATGGTGAACACGAACGCGCCACTCTCGCCGGGGAAGGCGAAGGTGTAGACCGAGAAGGTCGAGGCGCACCCCGCCGCGGGCTGGGCATTGCCCCTGGTCTCCAGGTAGACGCCCTGCAACTGCCCGTCGGTGGACTGGAACGACTCCGTTGCCCCGGGCGTCGCGCCGCTCGCGGTGGACCAGCCGATGCGGCCCAGCCGGGTGCCTATATCGACGGCCGCCTTGGCCGGATCCGATTCATCCGACTGGGTCAGAAAGACATTGGTGCGCACGTTCTTCGGGCAGTAGTCGACCCCGTCCTGGGCCAGACCGGCCGCCACCACCACGTCCGCGCCGGTGCCGAAGGCGTTCTGCCCGGACCGATCCACCTTCCACGTCGGCGGAATGTCATATACCGCACCGAAATTCGGGATCGTCACCACCTGGTAGCCGGGGATCACCGCGGCGGGAGTCGAGGTGGGCTTGGCGGCACTCGTCTTGGTGGGCGTGGGCTTGGCCGAGCCGCCGGGCTTGGTGGTGGTCGAGGTGAGCGCGCTGATCAGCGAGGGCGTGGTGGTCGATTGCGCCGACGGCTCGGCGGAATTCTTGTTCACCAGTGCGACGATCACGACGGCCGCGATGACGGCCACCACGAGGGCGGCCAAGCCCGCGAACAGCCAGACCCGGCGCTTGCCGCCACCGGGCGGCGGGGGATAGGGCGGCTGCCCGCCGTAGCCGGGCGGGTACTGCGGCGGAGCCGGATAGGGTCCGGGCATGGGCGTGGTCGGTTGCCACGGCTGCTGGGGTTGCTGCCAGGTCGGCTGCTGCTCCGGCGTGCCCTGCCACCATTCGGGATTGGGTGCTGCCCGGCCCGGCTCGTTGCCGGGGTCGTTTCCACTGGTCACGGTTGCCCCCTTGGCTGACTACATACCGCGCTGTATATCGCGGCGGGCGATCACCGCGCGACAGCCTCCGACGACGCCGTGCGGCCGTGCCCCGACTCGGCGGCCGGCTTCTTCGGCGGTGCGCCGACCAGCGTCAGCAGGGTGGCCTCCGGGCGGCAGCAGAACCGGTACGGTGCCCACGGCGAGGTGCCCAGGCCCGCCGACACGTGCAGCCGGGTGTGCGCGCCCCAGCGCGAGGCGCCCTTCACCCGGGCCCGGTCGATCCCGCAATTGGTCACCAGCGCACCGAAACCCGGCACGCACAGCTGCCCGCCGTGGGTGTGGCCGGCCATCACCAGGTCGTAGCCGTCGGCCGCGAACCGGTCCAGCACCCGCGGCTCCGGCGAGTGGGTGAGCCCGATGCTCAAGTCCGCCAAGGGATTCGGCGCGCCTGCCACGGTGTCGTAGCGGTCCCGCTTCAGGTGCGGATCGTCCACGCCCGCGGTCGAGATCTTCACCCCGGAGACCTCGAGATCGCGGCGCACGTGGGTCAGATCCAGCCAGCCCCGCTCGGTGAACGCGGCCCGCAGATCCTGCCAGGGCAGCGGCTCGCCGTAGACGCGCTTGTGGTCCTTCTTGAAGTACTTGAGCGGGTTCTTCGGCACCGGCGCGAAATAGTCGTTCGAGCCGAACACGAAAATGCCGGGGCGTGCGAGCAATCCGCCCAGCGACTGCACCACCGACGGCACCGCCTTCAGGTGCGAGAGATTGTCCCCGGTGTTCACCACCAGATCCGGCTCCAGCCGATCCAGCTCCCGCAGCCAGGCCTGCTTCAGCTGCTGCCCGGGCATCATGTGCAGGTCGCTGATGTGCAGCACCCGTAGCGAGGGTTTGCCCGGCTCCAGCACCGGTAGCGTCGCTTCCCGCAGCGTGAACGCATTGCGCTCGATGAGGGTGGCGTATCCGATTCCGGCGACCGCGGCCCCGGCGGCTCCGAGCGCGGCACGGCTGAGGGTTGAGGTCGAGAAGACGGGCATTTGCCCAGAATAGGCGACCCGGCGGAGAAACATCGAGTCAAATGAGCTGGACCACGATAGAAGTCCCTCGTACCGTGTCGCTCATGTCGGAACTCAAAACCAAGCTGCGCTCGGATATGACCACCGCGATGAAGAGCAAGGACACGCTGCGCCTGGGCACCCTGCGCATGTTGCTGTCGGCGATTCAGAACGCCGAGGTCGCCGGACCGCAGGCGCGTGAGCTCTCCGATCCCGAGGTCGTCGCCGTCCTGCAGAAGGAGGCGAAGAAGCGCAACGAGGCCGCCGTCGTCTACGAGCAGGCCGGGCGCGGCGAACTGGCCGCCAACGAGCGCGCCGAGGAGCAGGTCATCGACGAGTATCTGCCGACCCAGCTCACCGACGCCGAGGTCGCCGATATCGCCGACACCGCCATCGCCGAGATCGCCGAGCAGATCGGCGAGCGGCCGGGCATGAAGCAGATGGGCCAGGTCATGAAGGCCGCCACCGCGCTGGCGGCCGGGCGCGCCGACGGCTCGCGCATCTCGGCCGCGGTGAAGGCCCGGCTCTAGCGGTTCTATGAATACGAAAGGCCCGGAGTGACTGGATCACTCCGGGCCTTTCGCCTGTCTACCTCGGGATGGGTATCGGAATCGGGATGGGCGGCAACTGCGGGATGGTGATCGTCGGCAGACCCGGGATTCCCGGTGCGGGCGCGTTCGGCGCGGGCGCGGGTATCTGGCTGCCATCGCTGACATAGAGCGTGATCACCGAGCCCGGAATGGCCGAGCCATTGGGCGAGACGTTCATGACCGTCCCCTTGGCCGCACCGGGCTGGGTGGTCACCGACACCTGGAAGCCCGCCGCGACCAGCGCCGAGGTGGCCTCCGCCTGCTGCATCCCGATCACATCGGGGATCTGCGAGTTGTTCGATCCGCGCACGTACTTGTCATCCGTGGGCGGCAGCGCCGCGGGCGGGAACCGGTCGAGCACGTTCTTCATCGCGCCGAGCCAGGTGTGCGCGGGTTCGTTACCGCCGTAGAGATTTCCGCTGCCGCAGCTGCGCAGCGGGCTCGTGCAGATCTCACCGGGGGTCGGGCTGTCGCCGTAGACGTAGGCGGCGCCCGCGAACGAATTGGTGAACGCCAGGAACGCCGAGGAGCGATGGCTTTCGGTCGTTCCGGTCTTGGCCGAGGTCGGCGCGTTCCAGCCCACCGAACGTGCCGACGCGGCACCCGTGCCGCTCACCACGTCCTGACCCAGAGCCACCGCCAGGGTGTTGGCCAGGCCCGGGTCCACCACCTGCTCGCACGCCTGCTGGGTCAGCGGCACCGCCTTGCCGTTGCGGTCCACCACCTCCTTGATCGGAGAGGGCGGGCACCACTTGCCGCTGGAGGCCAGGGTGGCGGCCACGTTCGACAGCTCCAGCGCGTTGATCGCCACCGGGCCCAGCGTGAACGAGCCCAGGTTCTGATCCTTGATCATGTCGGCCAGACTCTGGTTGCCGTGGCCGGAGGTGCCGGGCTGGGTGTAGGAGCGCATGCCCAGCCGGACCGCCATGTCCACGGTCGGGGACACCCCGACGGCCTGGATCAGCTTGACGAAGGCCGTGTTCGGCGAGGTCGCCAGCGCTTCGGTCACCGACATCGAGCCCTTGTAGGCGCCCGCGTTCTTCACGCAGTAGGTCTCCGGCGGGCAACCCGGGGTCCGGGAATCACCCATGCCCTTGGCCGAGAAGAACGCCGGCACGTCCAGCGTGGCGCTGGTGCCCAGGCCCTTCTCCATGGCGGCGGCCGTGGTGAAGATCTTGAAGATCGAGCCCGCGCCGTCACCGACCATCGAATAGGGCTGCGGCTGCACGGTCTGATGCGCGTTGGAGTCCAGCCCGTACTGGCGGCTCGACCCCATGGCCAGCACGTGATGGGAATCCTGGCCGGGGGCAATGATGTTCATGACCTCGGCGATATCGTCGAGATTCGGGTTCGCGTTGGCGGCCAGCGAATCGCGCACCGAGTCCTGGACCGCCGGGTCCAGGGTGGTGCGAATCAGGTAGCCGCCCTTCTCGATCTGGTCCTTGCTGATGCCCGCGTTGTTCAGATACTGCATGGCGTAATCGCAGAAGAAGCCGCGGTCATTGGCGGCGATGCAGCCGCGCGGCAGGCTCTTGGCCTCGGGCAGCACGCCCAGCGGCGCTTCCTTGGCCTTGCGGAACTCGTCGGCGCGGCTGGGCACGTTCTGGATCAGGGTGTCCAGCACGGTGTTGCGGCGCTCCAGCACGCCGGCGGGGTTGGTGTAGGGGTTCAGCTTGGAGCTGGACTGCACCATGCCGGCCAGCATGGCCGACTGCACGATGTTCAGCTCCTTGGCGTCCACGCCGAAGTAGGTCTGCGCGGCGTCCTGAATGCCGTAGGAGCCGTTGCCGAACGGCACCAGGTTCAGGTATCGGGTGAGGATCTCGTCCTTGGTGAGCCGCTTGTCCAGCGTCAGCGCCATGCGGATCTCACGGATCTTGCGCGCGGGCGTGGTCTCGATGGCGGCCCGGCGTTCGGCGTCGGTCTTGGCGACCACGAGCAGCAGGTAGTTCTTCACGTACTGCTGGTCGATGGTCGAACCACCCTGCGACACCTGACCGCCCGAGGTGTTGGTCAGGAAGGCGCGGAAGGTGCCCTGCCAGTCCACGCCGTGGTGGTCGGCGAAGCGCTTGTCCTCCACCGAGACCAGCGAGAGCTTCATGTCATTGGAGATCTTCTCGCTGGGGACCTCGAAGCGGCGCTGCTCGTACAGCCAGGCGAAGGGCGTCCCATTCGCGTCCACCATGGTCGAGACCGCGGGCACGGTGCCCTCGACGAGTTCGGCGGAGACATTGTCGACGGCGTCCGCGGCTCGGTTGGAGATGAACCCGAAGCCACCGGCGAGCGGGAACAGCAGACCGGCGAGCAGCACGGCGGCCAAGACGCACGCGCCTGCCAGTCTCCAGAGCGTTCGTGTGATCGGCACGCGCCCTAGCCTAATTGGCCGCGCGGACACTCGGTGTTCGCCCGCCGGGGTGTCCATTCGTCCTAAAAGAGACGGACTGCCCGGTTCCACGCAACGAATGCGTGGACGGACGTACCAGAAAATCTCGGGACGGTCTTGCGCAGGCCATGCACCTTTACCTAGATTGAGAACCCAGTGTGATAGAGCGAACACTCAAAGTGGAATGTGGTGCAGAACGCAGTGGGGTTGGGTAACTGCGCGCTGCACTCGCGATTCTGGAGCGCCGTTGACCCGGTGTTCGGACTGCAAAGGGGCACACCAAATGCACATGACTACCCCGATCGCTCGATTGGACGTGGAGCAGGCCGAAGCGAGAATCGCCTGGGTTTCCCAGGCCCGATGCAAGGAAGTGGATCCCGACCAGCTGTTCGTGCGTGGCGCAGCGCAGCGCAAAGCGGCCACCATCTGCCGGCACTGCCCGGTCCTGATGGAGTGCGGGGCGGATGCCCTGGACAACCGAGTCGAGTTCGGAGTGTGGGGCGGCATGACCGAGCGGCAGCGCCGTGCGCTGCTCAAGCAGCATCCGGAGGTGACGAGTTGGGCGGACTTCTTCCGCGTCCAGCGATCACAGAAGGTAGCGATGTAGTCGAGTATTCCTTACCCAGATCCCCCCTATAAGCAGAACGGATCGAGCCCGCGGAAGCGGGCTCGATCCGTGTCCGGGGTCAGATCGGGCAAAGGTCGCACAAGGGTCGAAACCCCCGGCTATGTCAGGCGGACTTGGCAACTCCCGCTTCGACCAGCTGATCTCCCACCGCGCGCAGCGCTTCGAGATCGGCGACCTCGAACGGCAGGGCGGTCACGGCGACGATCGGAACACTCGGGTGCGCGCCCGTGAAGCGGTGCAGCAGATGCGATTCCCGCTTGGCGATGGCGGCCCGGTCGGCGTGGATGCGCAGCACCGCGGCCGCGAGCGTCTCGGGCGTCTCCGGGGCATCGTCCGGATTCGAGCCGTTGCCCGCTGTCAGGGGCGCTAGACGGTCCGCGGCCACCTGCGCCTGCTCGGCGGACAGGGAGCTCAATATCGGGTGCGTCCGATTGAGCACCAGACCCGCCAGCGGCATCTTGTCGGTCGAGAGCCGATCGACGAAGAAGCTCGCCTCGCGCAGCGCGTCCGGCTCGGCCGCGGCCACCACCAGGAAGTGGGTGCCCGGCCGCGAGAGCATGGCGTAGGTGCGGTCGGCGCGATCCTGGAAGCCGCCGAACATGGATTCCAGTGACTGCAAGAAGACGCTGGCGTCTTTGAGCAATTGCCCGCCGACGATGGTCGAGACGCCGCGCAGCGCCAGGCTCATGGCACCGGCCACGAGTTTGCCGACCCCGCGGCCCGGGGCCATGATGACGCGAATCGTCTTGCCGTTGAGGAAGTTGCCGAGCCGCTTCGGCGCGTCCAGGAAGTCCAGGGCATTGCGCGAGGGCGGGGTGTCCACCACGATAAGGTCCCACTCGCGCTTGGCGGCGAGCTGGCCCAGCTTCTCCATCGCCATGTACTCCTGGGTGCCACCGAAGGAGGACGCGACGGTCTGATAGATCGGATTGGCGAAGATCTGCTCGGCCTTCTCCGGATTGGTGTGCTCGAGCACCATCTCGTCGAAGGTGCGGCGCATGTTCAGCATCATGGCGAACAGCTCGCCCTTGGCTTCGGAGCCGAGTTCCACCTTCTGCGGAACGTTTCCGAGATCGCTCACCCCGAGCGACTGCGCCAGGCGGCGCGCCGGGTCGATGGTGAGCACCACGACCTTGCGGCCCGCCTCGGCCGCCCGCAGCGCGATGGCCGCGGCCGTGGTGGTCTTGCCGACGCCGCCGGAACCGCAGCACACCACGATGCGGGCCGAGGGATCGGCGATGATCTTCGAAATGTCCAGGGGGACAGTGCCTGCCGGAACCACCATGACTAGCGAACCCCCTGCGCGCTCAAGACTTCGGCCAGCTCGTAGAGCCCGCCCAGATCCATGCCGTCGGTCAGCGACGGCAGGTACAGCCGCGAGATGTCGACCGCCGACAGCTCCGCAGCGCTCTCGTCCTGGGCGGCCAGCCGCGCGGAGTGCTCCACGGTCTCGGCGACCAGGCCCTGGAAATCGGCCTCGGACAGGGTGATTCCGGCCTCGGCCAGCCCGGCCCTCAGGGCGTCGACATCGAGGTCGCCGGTGGCGGCGCGTTCGCGCACGGCGCGCGGCAGGTAGCCCTCCCCGGCCCGATTCACGATGACCGTCCCGATCTTCAGGTCATTGGCCGTGAGTTCGGCGATGGCGTCGGCGGTTTCCTGCACCGGCAGCGCCTCCAGCAGCGTGACCAGGTGAATCATGGTCTGCGGCGAGTGCAGCAGCTTGGAGACGCCCTCGGCCTGCGAGGCGATCGGCCCGCCGCCCGCGATCTCGGCCATGGCCTGGGTGACGTCCAGGAAGCTGGCGATGCGGCCGGTCGGGGGCGCGTCGATGACGATCTCGTCGTAGGCCGGCTTGCCGGTCTTCTTGTCGACCCGCACCGCGCATTCCTTGATCTTGCCGGTGAGGATGACATCCCGCAGGCCGGGTGCGATGGTGGTGACGAATTCGATGGCCCCCACGCGCTTCATGGCACGACCGGCGAAGCCCAGGTTGTAGAACATGTCGAGGTATTCCAGGAAGGCGTGCTCGACATCGAGCGCCAGCGCCAGGACCTCGCCGCCACCGTCCGCGGTGGCGATGCGAGTCTCGGTCGGCGGCAACGGCGGCAGATCGAACAGCTGCGCGATGGACTGCCTGCCCTCGACCTCGACCAGCAGCACACGGCGCCCACCCGCCGCGAGTGCCAGCGCCAATGCCGCGGCGACCGTCGACTTACCGGTCCCACCCTTGCCGGATACATAGTGCAAGCGGGCCTTGTCCGCTCGCTCCGGCCACCCTGCTTCGACCCCCGGCTCAACCGAAACGGGCACTGCTATCGGTACTCCCACGCTCGCGAGCCTATAACTCGTTCTGGCTTCCTGCCCACAAGAGTTGACAACTGTCTGATACACCACTCTGGAAACTTGTATTTCCTAATCCCGCAGCGTAGTAGGCGAGCCTGGGGACATGCGGTAACCCGGCCGGGGATAGTCTCACCCCATGAGTGATCTGACCGTGTGGGAATACGCGACGGTGCCGCTGCTGACCCATGCCACCAAGGCGATTCTGGACCAGTGGGGTGCCGACGGCTGGGAGCTCGTCACCGTGCTTCCCGGACCCACCGGCGAACAGCATGTGGCCTACCTGAAGAGGAGTAAGTGATGGCTGCATCGCGGAGCGATTCGGTTGGGGGTGGCGGCGGGGCGACGGGTCGGGCGGGCTGGGCGGAGAACCTGAAGAAGCTCGGACTCGAACTGCCTCCGGCCCCGCCGCCGGTCGCGGTCTACGTGCCGGGCGTGCGCAGCGGGAACTACGTCTACACCTCGGGCCAGCTGCCGTTCGTGAACGGGCAGCTGCCGCTGACCGGCAAGGTCGGCGCCGAGCTCACCATCGAGCAGGGCGCCGAGATGGCCAAGCTGGCCGCGCTCAATGCCCTTGCGGTGGTGCACGATCTGGTCGGACTCGACAATGTGGTGCGCGTCGTGAAGGTGGTCGGCTTCGTTGCCTCCGCGCCCGGCTTCAATGACCAGCCGCTGGTCATCAATGGCGCCTCCGAGCTGCTCGGCGAGGTGCTGGGCGAGGCGGGCGTGCACGCGCGCTCCGCGGTCGGCACCTCCGAACTGCCCAAGAACACCCCGGTCGAGGTCGAACTCATCGCCGAGGTGCGTTAGCCCGCCGAAAAGTGTTGCGGCACACAGCATGCGCGATGCGTTCAACCCTGGACGCATCGCGCACCGTGCATTAGTACT